>NZ_VCKX01000078.1 GCF_005889725.1 Nonomuraea zeae | reverse complement strand
ACCGATTGTTCAGCGCTGTTCCAGCATGAAGCAGCTTGTTATTTTTTTTTTTCAAGCAGAAGACGGCATACGCGATGTCTTAGGGTCTCGTGGGCTCGGAGATGTGTATAAGAGCCAGGGGCTGGAGTGTCGGGTGGGGTGTCGCGCAGATGGACGCCGGTGTGCCGCGACAGGTCGTCCGCGCTCTCGTGCGGCGCCATCAGCCGGGTGAGCCGCTCGACGGCGACCGCCGCCTGGGGCAGGCGGTACAGCGCCGCCCCGATCGACCTCGGCAGCGCCGTCAGCCAGCCGACGTAGCTGGTGAACAGCGCGAGGTCCCCCACCGTGAAGTCGCCGCCGCGCATCGCGGGCGCGGCGAGGAGCAGGACGAGCCCGATGCCGATCTCCACGGTCGTGCCCGTCACGGCGTCGAGCAGGTCGGTCGCCAGCCGGTCCTTGACGGCGGCGTCGCGCCGCCGCCGGTTGTGCGCCCGCAGCCGCTCCAGCGCCGCGTCCTCCGCGCCCGCGGTCTTGATCGCCAGCACGCCGCCGAACAGCTCGCCCACGTAGGCCGTCACGGCCGCCCCGAGCGCCCTGGAGCGCTGGTGCCGCCGCCTGACCGCCTGCCGCGTCGCCCTGCCCAGCACCCCGGCCACGATCATCGGCAGCACCAGAGCCACCGTGACGACGGGATCGATGGACGCCATGATCGCCAGCGCGGCGACGGCGAACAGCGTCGTGCCGGCCAGGCTGACGCTCTCGTCGGTGAAGTCGACCACGTCGGCCACGTCGTCGCGCATGCGCGCGACCGACTCCCCCGGCGAGTGCGGCAGCCGGGCGGCCGCGGGGCCGCGGGCGGTCAGGATGGAGCGCAGCGCGTTGCTCCGCAGCAGGGTCGCCGCCGCGCCCCACCAGTAGACCCCGTACGTCCACGCGACGACGATCACCAGCCCGCGGACGACCTCGACGCCCACGAACGCCGCGCACAGCCACAGCGACGCCGCCAGCCCCGCCGCCCGGTGCCCGCTGAGCTGGTCGAACAGCTGTTGCAGCACCAGCCCGCCGGCCAGCGGTATGACGTGAACCGGCAGCCAGAGCAGCGCGCCGATCAGGTAGCGGCGCAGGTCGAAGGTGGCCAGCCTGGTGGCCACCAGCATCACGGGCCTCATCGGCGCACCCCCGCCAGGTCCAGCAGCCGGCCGAACCTGCTGTGCGGATCGGCGGCCAGGTCGGCACGGCGGCCGTACTCGATGATCTTGCCGTGGTCGAGCACGGCGATCTTGTCCACCCGGGACAGCGAGGAGAGCCGGTGCGCGATGATCACGCCGGTCCGGCCGTCGAGCAGGCGGTCGATGCTGTGCTCGATCCGGCGCTCGGTGCCCGGGTCGAGCCTGCTGGACGCCTCGTCCAGCACGACGAGCCCGGGATCGGCCAGGAACGCGCGGGCGAACGCGAGCAGCTGCGACTCCCCCGCCGACACCCCCCGCAGCTCGGTGTCGAGCCCGTCGGGCAGCGCGGCCAGCCAGTCGCCGAGCCCGACGCCGGTCAGGATCTCGCGCAGGCGCTCGTCACCCGGCGACGGGCGGAACAGCGTCAGGTTGTCGCGCACGCTCGCCCCGAAGAGCCGCACGTCCTGCGTGACCACGCACAGCCGGCTGCGCAGCGACGCCGGATCCGCCTCCCGCAGGTCCACGCCGCCGACCCGCACGCTCCCCTCGACCGGGTCGTAGAGGCGCAGGACCAGGCGGGCGAGGGTGGTCTTGCCGCTCCCCGTCCGCCCGACCAGGCCGAGCTTCTCGCCGGGGGCCAGCGTGAGCGTGATGCCCGACAGCACCTGCTCGTCGTCGTCGGGGTAGGCGAATCCGGCGCCGTCCACGCGCAGGCCGAGCGGCCCCGACTCCGGCAGCGGGCGCGGGCGGGCGGGCGCGGGCAGCGTACGCCGCTCGGCCAGCAGGCCGCCGATGCGGGCGAGCCCGGCCAGCGCCGCCTGGTACTGCCTGAGCTGGTCGATCAGCCGCTCGAAGGGCGTGCGGACCATCAGCGTGTACTGGAAGAGCAGCACGGCGGTGCCGACCGTGATGGTCCCCGACCGCAGGGTCCAGGCGGCCAGCGCGATCATGATCGCCGTGCCGAGCGCGAAGGCCACCGACGTGCCCGCCAGCAGCGTGGTCCCGACCCGCGCGTCGGCGGTCTCGGCGCGGTAGAGCGCGGCGCTGGCCTGGTGGAAGCGCCGCACGGTGTGCTCGCCGGCCCCGTTCGCCCTGATGTCCTCGGCGCCGGCCAGCCGTTCTTCGAGGTTGCCCATCAGCGCCGCGCCCGCGGCCCGCGACCGGGCCGCCGACGGGACGGCCAGCCGCTGCGCGCGGGCCATCCCGAAGCCGATCAGCAGGCAGTACGCCAGCAGCGCGCAGCCGATGCGCCAGTCCACGCCGAACACGATCACGACCACGCCCGCCAGCAGCAGCACGCTGGCCACCACGTCGAGCAGGAACGCGACGACGAAATCGGCGACCGCCACGACGTCGCCGTCCACGCGCTCGATCATCTCGCCGGGCGTGTGCCGTCCGTGGTAGGCCAGGTCGAGGCCGAGCGCGTGCCCGGCGAGGCGCTCGCGCAGCCGGTTGGTGCCGTCCCAGGCGAAGCGGCTCGCGAGCCAGGCGGTGACCATTCTGGCGGCCTGGCCGGCGAGGGCGATCCCGAGATAGGCCAGGGCGATCAGGGTCAGGTGCCGGGTGCTCGCGCCGCCGATGGCGTCGTCCACGAAACGGCGGGTGATCTGCGGTGCCGCGAGAGGGAGCGCGGTGGCGGCGGCGACGGCCGCGGCCAGCGCGGCGGCGGGCCGGCGTCCTGGGCGCAGCAAGCGCAGGACGGAGGTGTCAGGTCGTGCGGTCCCCGGGTCGGATGGTCTCAAGAAGCGTCATGCCCTTTGGATCGGAGGTGTGTGCGTGCCGAGGGAACATGACAGCTGCGCGCATTCCGGGGCCTCCTTGATCGATGGGCGCTTCCCGGGGAGTACACCAGCCCTCCCCACCCCCCGGCAACCGATTTACGCCCGCCCCACCGGCAAGGCAGGTCCATCAGCGGACCTCACTTTCCCCAGCGGAGTCCCAGCCAGTTCGCCGAAGGAAAGATGGGGTCAAAGGGGCGCGTCCTCCCCCCAGCCGGGAGAAACCAGCTGGTAGAAGGTGCTACGGAGGTGAGGGAGGGACGTGACGGAGGACGGGCGGCGGCGCGAGCTGCCCCACATCGACGCACCCCTGTTCGTGGTGGGCCTCGTCCTGGTCACCGCGGTGGTGGTCGCGCTGGACGTGATCACGGGCACGGCGGTACGGCTGTTCCCGCTGCTGATCTTCCTGCCCGCGATCGTCTCCGGCCTGGGCACGGTGCGGCAGACGGCGGTCGCGTCGGTTTGGGTGTTCGTCGTGGTGATCGTTACCACCGCCTATCTGGGCGGGCGGACGAGCGATCTTCTGCTGGCGGGCGGGTTCACCGCGATGTTCGGGGTGCTGAGCGTGTTCGGCTGCCGCTACCGGGTCCGGCGCGAGGAGGAGGTGCACCGGCTGCGTTCGGCGGCGGCCGCCCTGCAGCGGCAGATCGTGCGCCCGCTGCCCCTGCGCACCCCGAACCTCGCCGTAGACGGCCTCTACCAGCCGGTCGAGGAGGACACGATGGTGGGCGGCGACATGTACGAGGTGTCCGTCTCCCCCAACGGCACCCGGGTCCTGATCGCGGACGTGCAGGGCAAGGGGATCCCGGCGATCGGGACCGCGCTGGCGGTGCTGGGCGCGTTCAGGGAGGCCGCCTACCGGGAGGAGACGCTCCTCGGCGTGGTGAACGCCCTGGAGAACGCCGTGGTCAGGCAAAACACCTTCGCCACCCGCAACGGCGAGCCCGAGCGCCTGGTCACCGCGCTCGTCCTCGACATCCGCCAGGAGCTGATGGTCGAGGCGGTCGACTGCGGCCACATCGCCCCCTACGTCATCCACGACGGCGAGGTCGTACAGGTGAACCTCGGCGAGCCCGGCGTGCCGCTCGGCGTGGCCTCGCTGTCGGTGTCGCCGCGCCGGCGCGAGCGGTTCGTGTTCCCCGCCGGGGCGAAGATGCTGCTGTGCACCGACGGCGTCACCGAGGCGCGCGACCCTGACGGCGATTTCTACCCGCTGGAGGATCGCCTGCGCACGTGGGCGCGCGTCCCGCCCGCCAGGCTCGCCAAGGCGCTGTGCGCCGATCTGAGGGCCTTCACCAGGACCGCGCCACGCGACGACATCGCGGTCCTCACGCTGCGCAGGACCGAGCAGGGGCCCGGACTCACGATCGAGGAGGCCGTCGAGGGCGGGTCCGGCGAGAGGCTTGGAGATCCCGCCGCCGCAACACCATGAACCGTCCGCCCCGCCGGCGCGTACCTAGACACATCGGACACGTGGTCCATGGAGGTGTCGTGGAGCTCAGCCTCTTGCGGGCGCAGGCGCATAGCCCGTCGTACTTCTCACTGATGCGCAGCTCCTCTGGAGAGCGCGCCCCGGTGGACTTCTGCATCCCTTGCAATCCGTACTTTCCGACTCCGGACATATTCGAGCACCTCGGGAGGAACCTGGAGACGATTCTCAAGTTCTATCCGAGCGACGCGGGCACGATCACCCAGGAGCTCTGCTCCACCCTCGGGCTCCACCCCAAGACCGTCGCCATGGGCAACGGCTCGACCGAGCTGATCACCTGGATCGACCACCTGCTGGTGCGCGAGAGCCTGGCGGTGCCGATCCCCACCTTCGGCCGCTGGACCGACCAGCCGCTGGAGACGGGCAAGCGGGTGGACATGTATCCGCTGCTGGAGAGCCGCAACTTCGCCCTCGACGTGCAGGACTACGTCTCGTTCATCCGCATGCGGGGCTCCCGGGTGGCGGTGATCTGCAACCCGAACAACCCCGACGGCGGCTACCTGCCCAAGCACGAGGTCCTGCGGCTGCTCGACGAGCTCATCGATCTGGACCTGGTGATCGTGGACGAGTCCTTCGGCGACTTCGTGGACGCGGAGCCGTACCCGGGGGTGGCCGACGAGGCGGCGGTCCGGCCGAACGTGATCGTGCTGCGCAGCCTGGGCAAGAACTTCGGCCTGCACGGCATCCGCTTCGGCTACATGGTCGCGAATCCGGCCCTGGCCGGCCGCGTCAGGGACGCGCTGCCCAAGTGGAACCTCAACTCCTTCGCCGAGGTCGTGGTCTTCATGATGCGGCAGTTCATGGGCGAGTACCAGGAGAGCCTCAGGCGGCTGGCGCACGACAGGCGGGCGATGTTCCAGCAGCTCAGCACCATGCCCGGGCTGTCGGTCTTCGCGTCGCAGGGCAACTTCCTGCTGGTCAAGCTGCCGCCGGGGCACGACGGGGTGCCGCTGCGCGACCACCTGCTCGGCGAGCACGGGGTCTACGTCAGGGAGTGCGGGAACAAGCTGGGCACCACCAGCCAGTTCCTGCGCCTGGTCGTGCGCCCGCAGGAGGACGTGCGCCGGCTGCTGATCGGGATGACGCAGTTCCTGTATTCGGGCAGCCTGCACGAGATCCCCGTCATCGGCGTCCATCACCGGCACGTCAACCCCTTGTCCGCCTGACCGCCGCGTCCGCGCGCCCGCCCCGCACCCTCGCGGGCGCGCGGGTGCCCCCAGCCGTCAGGCGTTCTGCGGAATTTTCCGTCTTGTCGGTCAAGGGGGGTACGCTGTCCCAGCTATCCCCTTACACCATAAAAAGATGGAAGGTTCCGTGGTCTCCAGCAAGGCACATTCCGTCCGGCACCGCGATCACACCGCCGCGGACAGCCACGATCTCATCCAGGTCCGCGGCGCCAGGGAGAACAACCTGAAGGGCGTCTCCCTGGATGTCCCCAAGCGCCGCCTCACCGTCTTCACGGGCGTGTCCGGCTCCGGCAAGTCCTCGCTCGTCTTCGACACGATCGCCGCCGAGTCGCGCCGGCTGTTCGACGAGACGTACACGGCGTTCATCCAGGCGTTCATGCCGAGCCGGGCCCGCCCGGACGTCGACTCCCTGAGCAACCTGAGCGCCGCGATCATCGTGGACCAGGAGCGGATGGGGGCCAACGCGCGCTCCACGGTCGGCACGGCCACGGACGCGCACACCATGCTCCGGATCATCTTCAGCCGGATCGGCCTGCCCCACGTCGGGCCCGCCTCCGCCTTCAGCTTCAACCGGGCCGAGGGCATGTGCGCCGAGTGCGAGGGGCTGGGCAAGGCCTCCGACATCGACGTGGACGAGCTGGTCGACCGGGAGCTGTCGCTGAACGAAGGGGCGATCAAGGCCCCCGGGTACGCGGTCGACACGTGGTACTGGCAGGTCATGGCCGGCTCCGGCCTGTACGACCCGGACGCCAAGCTCAAGGACTACACCCCCGAGCAGTGGCAGGACTTCCTGCACAAGCCGGCCACCAAGATCAAGTCCGGCTCGAACAACTTCACCTACGAGGGCCTGGTCACCAAGATCAGGCGGCAGTACCTCGGCAAGGACCGCGAGTCGATGCAGGCGTCGGCGCGGGCGTTCGCGGACCGGGCGGTCAAGCTCATCGTCTGCCCCTCCTGCGACGGCTCCCGGCTCAACGAGGCCGCCCGCTCCTCCCTGATCGACGGCAGGAACATCGCCGAGTGCTCCGCGATGCAGATCAACGACCTGGCGGCCTTCGTGCGCGGCATCGGCGACCCCGCGGTCGGCCCGATGCGGGAAGGGCTGAGCTCGACGCTGGACTCGCTGGTGGAGATCGGGCTGGGCTATCTGAGCCTCGACCGGGAGTCCGGCACGCTCTCGGGCGGCGAGGCGCAGCGGGTGAAGATGGTCCGCCACCTCAACTCCAGCCTGACCGACGTCACGTACGTCTTCGACGAGCCCACGGCAGGGCTGCACCCCCACGACATCCAGCGCATGAACAACCTGCTGCTCCAGCTGCGCGACAAGGGCAACACGGTGCTCGTCGTGGAGCACAAGCCGGAGACGATCGCGATCGCCGACCACGTCGTGGACCTGGGCCCGGGGGCGGGCACCGCGGGCGGGCAGCTCTGCTACGCCGGCGACCTGGACGGGCTGCGCGGCTCGGGCACGCTGACCGGCCGCTACCTCGACCACCGCGTACGGCTGCGCGAGCAGGTCCGCGAGCCGGCCGGCTGGCTCCCCGTCAAGGGCGCCACCCTGCACAACCTGCGCGACGTGAGCGTGGACCTGCCGCTCGGCGTGCTCACCGTGGTCACCGGCGTGGCCGGGTCGGGCAAGAGCTCGCTGATCCACGGCTACGTGGCGGGCCTGGACGGCGTCGTGGTCGCCGACCAGTCGCCGATCCGCGGCTCGCGCAGGAGCAACCCGGCCACCTACACGGGCGTGCTCGACCCCATCCGCACGGCGTTCGCCAAGGCCAACGGCGTCAAGCCCGGCCTGTTCAGCGCCAACTCCGAGGGCGCCTGCCCGGCCTGCAAGGGCATCGGCCTGATCTACACCGACCTGGCGATGATGGCCGAGGTGGCCTCGGTCTGCGAGGAGTGCGAGGGCCGCCGGTTCACGCCGCAGGTGCTGGAATACCGGCTGCGCGGCAAGAACATCAGCGAGGTCCTCGCCATGCCGGTGGCCGAGGCGCGCGACTTCTTCACCACCGGCCAGGCCAGGACGATCCTCGACCGGCTGGTCTCGGTCGGTCTCGGCTACCTGGGGCTCGGCCAGCCGCTCACCACGCTGTCCGGCGGCGAGCGGCAGCGGCTCAAGCTGGCCATCCACATGGCCAGGAACGGCTCCACGTACGTCCTGGACGAGCCGACCACCGGCCTGCACCTGGCGGACGTGGACCAGCTCCTGTCGCTGCTCGACCGCCTGGTGGAGGACGGCAACACGGTGATCGTGATCGAGCACCACCAGGCCGTGATGGCCCACGCGGACTGGATCGTCGACCTGGGTCCGGGGGCGGGTCACGACGGCGGTCAGGTCGTCTTCTCCGGCACCCCGGCGGAGCTGGTCGGCGGCGGCTCCTCGCTCACCGCGATCCACCTGCGCGAATACGTGAACCGCGAGTAGCGCCCGCGCACGGGGACAGCGCGCCGCCGGGCTGCGGCCGGTCACGCACGTGACAGCGCGCCGCCGGGATCCGGCCGGTGGCGCGCGGAGTCTCAGACGGCCAGCCGGGCCAGCACCTTGGCGAACTCCGGCGGCGGCGCGACCACGAGCCTGGTCTGGCCCCGCCGGGTGACGATGTCGGCCTTGATCAGGGTCAGCCGGCCACCGTGCCACCAGTAGACCTGCGAGCTGAGCCCGTCGGTGCGCTCCGCGTGCACCCGCAGCCGCTCGATGGCGCGCACGACGCCGATCCCGTCCACCGGGTGCACCAGCAGCGTGTACGGGTCGGGCAGCACGACCAGCACCCCGTCGGACGGCACCCGCAGATGGTCGCCCAGCCAGCGCAGATGCGTGGCGGCCGACGGGGTCATGCCGGTCAGCCGGGTCACCGGGGTGCCGGACAGCTCGATGGCCTCCACCCACAGCCGGTCCTCGCGCCGGACGTTCGCGACGGCCAGGTCCAGGGCCCGCACCGCGGCCACGGGCCAGCACCCGGCCTCCTCGGGGCGGACGGCGCGCGAGCCGACCGTGAGCAGCTCCACCAGGTCGGCGCTGAGGTGGCGGCCCACCACCCTGGTCAGGTCGGGCACGTCGTCCACGGACTCCACCCGGGTCCGCAGCAGCGGCCTGGCCTGCTCCAGGTCGCACACGTCCAGGCGGTCGCCGGCGGTGGCCACGGCGTGCGCGAGGTGCTCGGAGACCAGCATGGGCCAGTCTTCCCTGGCCCTGCGCCCCGCCTCGCGCCGCAGCCCGGTCAGCCTGACGACGAGGTCGCTCTCGCCCGAGAGCGTCACGGAGGAGCCGTCCAGGGCGAAATCGTAGGAGTATCCGAGGGATTCGGCGACGAGGGCGAGCAGCGAATCGAGGTCCACGTCCTCGACCGGGCGTCGCGAGGGCTCGCGATCACGCCTGAACAAGTTCACGCGGTCTGTCCCTCTCTGTCGGATTCGTCCCTCCTACCTTGCCTGCTCCTCGTTGCGGAACGGACCAGCTAGGGAGCACGATTCGGTATCGATAACCCCAAGCATCCCCAGCCACACGCTCACCTGTGGTGACCCATGCCCCACCGGGAGCCCCGCCAAAAGAGGCACGCCGAGCGGCGCGAGCCGATCCTGGAGCACCGGGTACGGATCGCCGCAGTCCTCCCACGATCCGAGCGCGATCCCGCGCACCCCGTCGAACGCCCCCGCCTGCAGGAGCTGGGTCAGCATCCGGTCGATCCGGTACGGCTCCTCGCCCACGTCCTCCAGAAAGGCGATCTTCCCGGCGAACGACGGCTGCCACCGGGTGCCGCACATCGAGGCGAGCAACGACAGGTTGCCCCCGCTGATCTCCCCCTCGGCCCGGCCGGGCACCAGCACCCGATCCCCCAGGACGGTCTCCGGCGTGCCGAACAGCGCCGCCTGCAGGCTCTCCCAGGTCCGCGGCTCCGGCCCCTTCTCCTCCGCCAGCACGTCGCAGGCCGGCATCGGGCCGTGCAGCGTGGGCACGCCCAGCTCGATGGCGAAGGCGTTGTGCAGCGCCGTGATGTCGCTCAGCCCGACCAGGATCTTGCGGCCGGCCGCGCGCATGGCGTTCCAGTCGAGCAGGTCGAGCAACCGGCCGGCGCCGTAGCCGCCCCGGGAGCAGAACACCGCGGACACGGCCGGATCGCACCACGCGGCCTGGAGGTCGGCGGCGCGGGCGGCGTCGCCGCCCGCCAGGTAGTCGAGCCCTTGGCGGTCGAGCGCGTGCGCGCCGACCACCACCTTCAGGCCGAGTCCCTCCAGACGCTCGACGCCGCGCCTGAGCAGGACGGCGTCGGGCGGTCCCGCCGGCGAGACGATCGCGACGGTGTCACCGCGCTGCATCGATCAGCTCCTCTCGATGATCTGCTTGACGAGTTCGGGCAGTGCCCGGCCGATCGGCTCGTTGATCACCTGATCGGCGAAGGGGTCGTAAGGCGTGGGCTCGGCGTTCATGATCACCAGCCGGGCCCCCGCGTCCAGGGCCTCGCCGCACAGCCCAGCCGCCGGGTGCACGGTCAGCGAGGTGCCCACCGCCAGGAACAGCTCGCAGGAGCGGGCCGCGTCCCTGGCCGCGTCCAGCACGGCGGGCTTGAGCTGCTGGCCGAACGAGATCGTGTTCGACTTCTGGATGCCGCCGCAGCGCGGGCACGGCGGGTCCTCCTCGCCCGCGCGGACCCGGTCGAGCACCTCGGGCATCGGCGTGATCAGGTCGCAGGCGACGCACTCGACGCGGTGCAGGGTGCCGTGCAGCTCGATGACCTTGCCGGCCGCGGATCCGGCGCGCTGGTGCAGCTCGTCGATGTTCTGGGTGATGATCGCGCGCAGCAGCCCGGCGCGCTCCAGGTCGACCAGCGCGCGGTGGGCGGCGTTGGGGGTGGCGGCCCAGGCCGGATGGTCGAGCCTGGCCTGCCAGGCCGCCCGCCGGACGTCCGGGTCGGCCAGGTAGTGCTCGATGGTCGCGGTGACGGCGGCCTGCGGGTTCTTGGTCCAGACGCCCTGCGGCCCGCGATAGTCGGGAATGCCGGAGTCGGTCGATATGCCCGCCCCGGTAAGCACCGACACATGCGTTGGCTCGTTCACGCGGAAAACGGTGCCACACTTACCTCTCGTATGCGACTTCCGCCCCACATCCTCGTGGTCAACGGCATCAAGGTCCGCCGTCCGGTCTTCCTGATCGGAGCGCCGCACTCCGGCGCGGACCTGCTGGCCCGCGCCCTGAAACGCTCCCCCGGCTTCCACGTGACGATGGGCCGCGCCAGCGTGGCGCACGTGGTCTACGCCTTCGCCCGCAAGCCCTCCATCGGCCGCACGCCCGGCGCGGTCCGCGTCATGCGCGACGCGCTCGCCGAGTCCTGGCAGGTGCTGCCCCGATCGTGCGGCCAGTGCGCCGAGGTGTGCAGGGAGGCCGGCGGCGTCACCGGCGCCGGCCCCTGCGTGTCGGCGGCCGAGGTCACCAGGTTCGGCGACGGCAGCCCCGACCTGCTCTACAGCGCTCCCGTGCTGCTCCAGGCGTTCCCCGACGCCCGTTTCGTGCAGCTCATCCGCGACGGCCGGGACGTGGTGGCCGACATGCTGGCCGATCCGGTGTGCCTGGCCTGGTTCAAGCCCGCGATCCTGGCCGAGCAGACCGAGTTCCCCAACGCGTTCCTGGGCGTCAACAAGGACGAGCACCTCGACCGGTGGAAGGGCATGCCGGCGGCCGGCAAGAGCGCCCTGCGCTGGCGCAGCGCCGTGCGCATGAGCGCCGAGCTGCGCAGGACCCTGCCCGAGGACCAGCTCCTGACGCTGCGCTACGAGGACCTGGTGCTCAAGCCCGCGCAGTCGGTGGCCACGCTGACGGACTATCTGGAGACGCGGGTGTCCAAGGTCGTGTTGTACGGGACCGGCGTCCCCAAGGCCGGCGCCTGGCGGACCAGGCTCGGCCGCGACGACCTGGAGCTGGTGGAGCGGGTGGGCCGCAAGGAGCTCACCCGGCTGGGCTACCTGAAGAGCTGAACTGGGTGCGGTAGAGCTCGGCGTAGAGCCCGCCGCGGGCCAGCAGCTCCTCGTGGCCGCCGCGCTCGGCGATGCGGCCGTCGTGGACGACGAGGATCTCGTCGGCCTCCCTGATCGTCGCGAGCCGGTGGGCGATGACCAGCGACGTGCGGCCCTCCAGCGCGGTCTTCAGCGCCACCTGCACGGCCGCCTCGGACTCGGAGTCGAGATGCGCGGTGGCCTCGTCGAGCACGACCACGCGCGGCGCCTTCAGCAGCAGCCTGGCCAGCGCCAGGCGCTGCTTCTCGCCGCCGGACAGCCGGTAGCCGCGATCGCCCACCACCGTGTCGAGCCGGTCGGGCAGCCCCTCCACGAGGTCACCGATCTGCGCGGCCCTGAGAGCCTCCCAGATCTCCTCCTCGGCCGCCTCGGGCCTGGCATAACGGAGGTTGGCCCCGATCGTGTCATGGAAGAGATGAGCGTCCTGCATGACCACGCCCACGGTGTCGCGCAGCGAGGCGAGCGTGGCGTCGCGCACGTCGAGGCCGTTGATCCGCACCGCGCCCTCGTTGACGTCGTAGAGGCGCGAGACCAGCGAGGTCATCGTCGTCTTGCCCGCACCCGAGTGGCCGACCAGGGCGATGAGCCGGCCCGGCTCGGCGGTGAACGAGACGCCCTTGAGCACCGGCTGGGACGGGCCGGTGTCCTGCCTGGCCACCGACTCCAGCGAGGCCAGCGAGACCTCCTCGGCGGCGGGGTAGCGGAAGTGCACGTCGTCGAACTCGATCGTGACCGGCCCGCCGGGCACCGGCACCGCGTCCGGCTTCTCCGCCACCATGGGCTTGAGATCGAGGATCTCAAAGACCCGGTCGAAGCTCACGAGCGCGGTCATCACGTCGACGTGCACGTTGGACAGCGATGTGAGCGGGCCGTACAGGCGCATCAGCAGGGCGGCCAGGGCCACCAGCGTGCCGAGCTCGAAGGCGCCCGACACCGACAGCACGCCGCCGATGCCGTAGACCAGGGCGGTGGCCAGCGCCGCCACCAGGCCGAGCGCGACCCTGAACACGGTGCCGTACATGCCGACGGTCACGCCCACGTCGCGCACCCTCGCGGCCCGCCTGCCGAACACCTCGGCGTCGTCCTCGGGCCGGCCGTAGAGCTTGGCGACCATGGCGCCGGCGACGTTGAAGCGCTCTGTGGTGACCGAGCTCATCTCGGCGTCGAGCTGCATCTGCTCGCGGGTCAGCACCGACATGCGGCGGCCCACGTATTTCGCCGGCACGACGAAGATCGGCAGCAGCACCAGCGCGACCAGCGTCACCTGCCACGACAGCGCCAGCATCGCGCCCAGCACCAGGACCAGGCTGACCACGTTGGCGACCACCGACGACAGGGTGCTGGTCAGCGCCCGCTGGGCGCCGATCACGTCGGTGTTGAGCCTGCTGACCAGCGCGCCGGTCTGCGCCCGCATGAAGAACGCCACCGGCATGCGCTGGACGTGGTCGAACACCTCGGTGCGCAGGTCGTAGATGAGCCCCTCGCCGATGCGGGCCGAGAACCACCGCTGCGCCAGGGTGAGCCCCGCGTCCACCAGCGCCAGCGCGGCGATGGTCACGGCCAGCCCGACCACGACGCCCGGCCGCTTGGCCAGGATGCCGTCGTCGATGATCGCCTTCATCAGCAGCGGGTTGGCGACCACGATCACCGCGCCCGCCACGACGAGCACCAGGAACGCCACGATCTTCCTGACATGGGGCCTGGCGTAGCGCGCGATGCGCCGGACCGTGCCCGGCCGCAGCCGCTGCTTGGTCACCGACCCATCGCGTCGAAACGACGCCATGCCAGGGCCGAAGCCCCCACCCATCATCGCCATTCCGGGGGTCCCTCCTTCTCCCCCGGGGTCAGCGCCGCCGAGGCGTACGGCGATTCCCGAGTCCGCTCACCGCGTAACCGCGGCTGTATCTTCTTCGGCCGAGACCTCAGCCGAACAATGCCTTGAGCCGTGCGGCCTGCTCGATTCCCTCGGCCACACTCTGCTCCTCCAGGGTGCGCCCTTGCGCCCCCTGGAGGAGTCGCTTGGTCGCCGCCGCCGCGTCCCTGTTGGTCGCGAGCAGCTCCGCGATCTTGTTTTGCACGGCCTGATCCAGGTCGCCCCCGGCGACCGCGATCTCCGCGAGGCCGATACGCAAGGCCTCGTCGGCACGCACGGTCCTGGCGGTCAGGCAGATGTCGATCGCCTTGGCCAGGCCCACCAGCTCGACCAGCGGCTTGGTTCCCGTCAGATCGGGGACCAGGCCCAGTGCGGGCTCTTTCATGCAGAAGGAAACATCATCGGCCACGATGCGCAGGTCACAGGCGAGCGCGAGTTGGAACCCCGCGCCGATCGCGTGCCCCTGCACTGCGGCGATGGAAACGATCTCCGGGCGGCGCAGCCACAGGAACCCCGCTTGGGCCTGCCTGATGCGCTGCTCGAAGGTTGCGCCGTCGCTCTTGGCCGCCGCGCTGAACGAGCCCTGTCCTGGCACCCCCTCAGGTGTGAACATTCGCAGGTCGATCCCTGCCGAGAAGGACGGTCCCTCACCTTTCACGACGACTACGCGCACCTGCTCGGGCAGGTTCTCGCCGATGCGAGCCAGCTCCGACCATGTCGCGAACGTCTGTGCGTTGCGCTTTTCCGGCCGGTCCAGCGTGATCGTCGCTATCTCACCGTCCACCTCGAAACGGACTCCGTCCGCCGCCGTCTTTCCGGCGGAGACTTCCTCCGCGTTCCCCCCGCGCTGTTGCGCCTGCGCTTCCGCCATCGCCCGCTCCCTGCGTCTTCGGCCGCGCACGAATGCGTGGCCAGACTGCTGACCGTCGCGCCCGAGCCTACAGAATATCGTTCTGGCTCGGGCGCGACGGCGGCTGACTAGGGACGGGCGGCTGCGGTCGCACGTTCCGAGGCGGCCGTCAGCGCTTGGACTTGCCTCGGGTCGCCCCGCCGCGCCCGCGCAGAGTCACACCGGACTCGCTAAGGATGCGGTGGATGAACCCGTAAGACCGACCGGTCGAAGCGGCCAGGGCGCGGATGCTTTCGCCCGCGGCGTAGCGCTTCTTGAGATCGCCGGCCAGTTTTTCCCGGTCGGCCCCGGTGACCCGGGTGCCCTTCTTCAGTGTCTCGGCCACGAGTACCTCCTGTAGTGCCGGACTTCCGCAGCGTTACTCCGCCATGATCAGTCATTTCAGCGGGATCGGCTACCTACTCCACGGGAAAAGATCCGTACCCACTCAAATTAAGATCAGGCAAGTGCCACAAGATCGGAAAATTCGGCGCTCCATGCGTCTTCAGTTCCGTCAGGTAGCAAGATCACCCTATCCGGTGACAGGGCGTCAACGGCACCCTCGTCATGGGTGACTAGGACGATTGCTCCTGAATACGACCTCAGCGCATTGAGAACCTGCTCGCGGCTGACCGGATCGAGGTTGTTCGTCGGCTCGTCAAGAAGCAGGACATTGGCACTGGAGAGCACCAGGATGGCCAGCGCCAGCCGGGTCTTCTCGCCGCCGGAGAGCACTCCGGCGGGCTTGTCGACGTCGTCGCCGGTGAACAGGAACGAGCCGAGGACCTTGCGCAACTCGGTGTCGGTGAACTGACCGCCCGCCGAGCGCATGTTCTCCAGCAGCGTTCTGTCACTGTCGAGCGTCTCGTGCTCCTGGGCGTAATAACCGATCTTGAGACCGTGGCCCGGGCGGATCGCGCCCGTGTCGGGCTCCTCGACACCGCCGAGCAGGCGCAGCAGCGTGGTCTTGCCCGCGCCGTTGAGCCCCAGGATGACGACCCTGTGACCTCGGTCGATGGCCACGTCGACGTCGGTGAAGACCTCCAGCGAGCCGTAGGACTTCGACAGCCCTTCGGCCATGAGCGGGGTGCGGCCGCACGGCTGCGGCTCGGGGAAGCGCAGGCGCGCCACCTTGTCGCTCTGGCGCTCCTCCTCGGTGCCCGACAGCAGCCGGTGCGCGCGGCGCATCATGTCCTGGGCGGCCTTGGCCTTCGTGGCCTTGGCGCGCATCTTGTCGGCCTGGGCCAGCAGCGCGCCCGCCTGCTTCTCGGCGTTGGCGCGCTCGCGCTTCCTGCGCTTCTCGTCGGTCTCGCGCTGCGCCAGGTAGGCCTTCCAGCCGACGTTGTAGTGATCGATCACCGACCGGTTGGCGTCCAGGTGCAGGACCTTGTTGACCGTGGCTTCAAGAAGGCCGACATCGTGGCTGATGATCACCAAGCCACCTTGATGGGATCGCAAAAAATCACGAAGCCACCCGATTGAGTCCGCATCTAGGTGGTTTGTCGGCTCGTCGAGAAGGAGAGTTTCCGCTCCGCTGAAAAGAATTCGCGCCAATTCCACGCGTCTCCGCTGACCGCCGGAAAGCGTTTGCAAGGGCTGTCCGAGGACTCTGTCCGGGAGACCCAGACTGGAAGCGATGGAGGCGGCCTCGGACTCGGCCGCGTATCCGCCGAGCACATGCATTTGATCTTCGAGACGGCCGTACTGCCGGACGGCTTTCTCCCGGGTGCGCTCGTCGGCGGAGGACATTCCGATCTCTGCCGCGCGCAGCTTTCGCAGGACCTCGTCGAGGCCCCTCGCCGACAGGATGCGGTCGCGGGCGAGCACCTCCAGGTCGCCCGTGCGCGGGTCCTGGGGCAGGTATCCGACGCTGCCCGAGGTGGTCACGTTGCCACCGGCAGGCAGGCCTTCACCTGCGAGCACTCTGGTCAGCGTCGTCTTGCCCGCGCCGTTGCGGCCGACGAGCCCGATCTTGTCACCGGGGTTGACCCGGAACGAGGCTTTCTCGATGAGCAGTCGCGCGCCCGCGCGCAGCTCGATGTCATTGGCGATGATCATATTGGCGGAACACTCCCGAGCTAGGAAACGAGGATTGGGCGTGCGACGCCGGTCAATCGGGAGTATGCATACAGATCAGTGTAGGGCCCCTTGCGGGGCCCCACCTCTGGTTAACGTTCCGCCAGATGCCTGCCGATCAGCGCCAGGTTGTGGATGGCGGCCAGGCCGTACTGCGCGGCGCTGTTGGTGCTGACGAACGGCGCCTCGTACACCGGATGCGGCACCTCGGGGCCGTCCACGACGGTCAGCTCCCAGTTCTCCTGGTGCTGCAGCGGGTTGCGGTTGAGCTGGTCGCCCTCCCCCAGGCGGAACTTGCGCCAGGCCCACGCGGCCAGCTCGGCGTCCCCGGTGCGCGCCGCCGCGTACGCCGTGAGCCTGCTGTGCGCCTGGATCAGCGAGATCCCGCTCAGCCGCTGCCCGGTCTCCGCCTCCTGCTGCTCGGGGGTGGCCAGGTACAGCCTGCAGTACTCCAGCCACGCCTCTTCGAAGCCCGGCACGTCCAGGCCGAGCGCGATGAGCTCGGCGCACATCTCGGGCAGCCCGAACAGCGACGACAGGTGCGAGATCGAGATCTTGTCCCCGGAGGTGTCGAAACGCCCCGTGGCCAGGTCCAGCCGGCCCTCGCCGGTCAGGAACCGCCGGGGCATCGCCCCGATGTCGGCCATCGTGCCCAGCAGCCGGTCTCTGGCCCGCTCGTCGCCGTGCCGCTCCCACCGGGTCAGCCACGCCGCCGCCAGCGACCCCCAGTCGGTGCCGAGCCCGACCGACAGCGCCGAGGGATCCGGGGTGTAGACGTCCTCGCGCACCTTGCGCGTGGGGTCGATGACGACGAACGTCTCCTCGGGCGTGCTCAGCTCGTCCATCAGGTCGCCGGTGCGCTCGTCGGCGGTCAGGTAGTAGTAGAAGCGCCGGTAGGCGGCGTTGGAGATGCGCAGCTGCTTGCAGCTGCACCCCCAGTGCTGCACGTTGTGCCTGCTGCCCAGGCCCTTCCACCTGCCGAGGTGGTAGACGTCCACCTCGCCGGTGTGGCGGGTCATGGCCTCGGCGAAGCGGAAGACCTCGGCCCGGCCGGTGCGGAGATACTGCAGCCACAGCCACAGGTCCGGCGAGAGCTCGGAGTTGTCCCAGGCGTAGCCGCCCACGTCGTAGCGCCAGGTGTGCCGGTCGCCGTCATAGGTGTGCATGACGTCGCCGTAGTCCCAGAAGCCGTACCATCTGCGCTGCTCGCGCTCGCGGACGTACAGGTCGAACAGGAAGTCCAGCCGGTCCTCGATCCGCGCGTGCGCGGGCGTGGAGCGGTCGGGCAGCTCCCAGACGCCGAACACGCCCGCCTCGCGCATCCGCCGGGGGCTCACGGCCAGCAGTCCGGGCGCGTTCATGGCGGCCGCGTGCGCGGCCAGGGCCGTGGAGGAGGGCGTGGCGTCGTGGGCGCGCAGGGTCAGCTCGTGCGTGCGCGCCACGCCGTGCGGGTCGCCGAACCCGGGCTCGTAGTCCTCGTAGGTGACCTCCAGCCCCTCCAGCTGCTCGGCGTAGGTGTCCTGGCCCATGCCGTCGTGGTAGAAGCGCAGGTCCATGGCCGGCGCGGACGGCGACCACAGCCAGACGGTCGCGGTGGCCAGGCCGGTGGCCGCGTTCCTGACGTCGAGCCTGGCGGGGTGCAGGCGCCAGAAGTCGCGCAGCCCGAAGCCGAGGCCGCCGCTGACGCCGCCGACGTAGCCGTAGCCGGCCGAGCGGGTGCCCGAGGGGATCGTCACCCACGAGTGGCCCTCCGCCGTGCGCTTGCGCAGGGTGTAGCCGTCGGCGGAGCCCTGGTCGAGCGTGTAGTCGTTCCAGGCGGGGATGAGGTGCAGGCGGGTGGCCACCTCGGGGTCGATCTCACCGGCCGGCCGGCCCTCGACCTGGGCCCGCCGCGCGGACTCGCCGGGGTCGCGGCGCAGGCCGGTCAGCCCGCGCACGGCCTCGGTGAGGAAGCCATCGGTCCCGGCCAGCCGCACGTGCCTGTCGTGCGGTTCGTCACGCATGACGACGTCGGCGCGCAGGCCGAGCCCGGCCAGGAAGTCGCGCTCGGCGTCGCCGTCCCAGACGAACGTGTGCATGATCCGCACGTTCTCCGCGCCCGCGTAGAAGTACAGGCGCACGGTGAACGGAAGCCAGTCGCCGTGCCGCCCCTCCAGCCGCAGCACGGCGCGCACGGGGCCGTCCTGCTCGACCGTGACCCCGGTGACCTGGCCGGTGGCCTGTTCCCTGGCCACCGGGCCGCCCTCGTCGGGGGTGGGCTCGCTCTGGCGCAGGCTGACCAGCCGGACGTCCCTGGCGATCTCGCGGCTCCCGCGCGAGATCGAGCGGGCCAGCGTGCCGCCGGACTCCTCGATCGTCCACGTGACGACGCCGGTGCTCACGCGCAGCACCCCGCCGTCGCGGGTGACGGTGACGGGGACGGCGGGCCGCGCGGGCTCGCGGCCCGGCTCGATCCGGTACGCGGGCTCGCCGTCCGTACCGCGGGCCTCGGTCCGGGACGCGCCGGTCGCGGGCCGCGCACCGATCGCGTGGGCCGACCACTTGACCGAGCCGTCGGGCCAGGTGGCGGTCACCCAGCTCTGCACGGGCACCTCGTGCCCGTCCGCGCCGGCCAGCGCGAACGGCGTGCCCCGCTCGACCGCGCCCCGCGGCCACGGAACGCCCCAAGTCGTCCCTTCATCTCCCGGTCGGTCCAGCCAGCTCAATGCGGTCACGCGGCCGTCTTCGCGGGCCTCGTGATCAAGGTGCTGCGTCAAATCGTTCTCTCGCTTCGTTCGGTCACGTGATCTCTTTCAGGCGCGCGGCGACGATCGCGGCCACCTCGTCGGCGCCGCGGAAGCAGAAGTGGGTGTCGTCGGCCACCCCGTCGGGATAGAGCGGGTGCACGCCCGGCGGGAAGTGGGTGAACAGGGCCTTCGAGCCGTCGGGGCCGAGCCGCTCGTACAGCTCGGTGGTCGCGGCGGTCAGGTCGATCAGCGGCACGCGCTCGGCGGCGGCCAGCGCGCGCACCTGCCCGGGACAGCCGCCGTGGGTCGGCGTCAGCCGCCCGCCCTCGAACCTGCGCCGCTGCACCGGCGTGCACAGCACCGGCAGCGCCCCGGCGCCGCGCGCCTCCTCGACGAAGGCGCGCAGGTTGTCCTGGTACGGCAGCTCAGGCTCCTTCTGATCGTTGTGCCCGAACTGGAGCACCACCAGGTCGCCCGGCACGACCTCGCGCAGCAGCGCCGCCCACAGCCCTTCCGCACGATGGCTGGCCGTGGTGGCGCCGCCCTTGGCGAAGTTGCGCACCGGGCCGCCGACGTACGCCCCGAGCTGCGCCCCCCACCCGGACATCGGGGCCTCGAAGGCCGGGCAGGAGGCGACCGTCGAGTCGCCCGCCAGCAGCACGGTACGGCTCACTCCTTGACGCCCCCGATCAGCACGCCCTTGGCGAAGTGCTTCTGCAGGAACGGGTAGAACAGCAGGATCGGCAGCGTCGCGATCACGATGACCGCGAACTTCAGTCCCTGCTCCGGCGGCACCCAGGTCCGGTCCATCTGCGCCAGGGCGGTCGCGGCGTCGGTGGTGATGAGCTGGCGGACGAGGACCTGCAGCGTCCATTTGCTCGGATCGCTGATGTACAGCAGTGGCGACATGTAGTCGTTCCAGATCGCCACGGCGTAGAACAGCGAGAACGTCGCGATGATCGGCTTGGACAGCGGGAGGACGATCTTGAAGAAGACGCCCATCTCGTTGCAGCCGTCGATCCTGGCCGCCTCCTCCAGCGCCTGCGGCAGCTCCTGGAAGAAGCTCTTGACGATGACCAGGTAGAACGGGTTGATCGCCAGCGGCAGGATCAGCGCCCAGTAGCTGTCGAGCAGCCCCATGTCACGCACCACCAGGTACGTGGGGATCATGCCGCCGGAGAAGACCATCGTGAAGATGATCAGATTCAGCACCAGCGCGCGGCCCGGCAGGTATCGCTTGGCCAGCGGGTAGGCCATGGTGAACGTCAGCAGCACCTGCACCACCATGCCGACCGCCGTGACGATCACGGTGGTCAGCAGGGCGCGCACGAAGGTCGGCGTGGCGAAGATGTACTCGTACGACTCGGTGACGATCCGCTCCGGCCACAGGAAGAACGGCTCTGAGGCGATCTGCGGCTCAGGGGCGAACGAGCCGGCCAGAACGTACAGCAGGGGCAGCACCGTTATCAGCGCCATGCCGACGAGCACGAC
The DNA here is from genome assembly GCF_005889725.1 of Nonomuraea zeae. Lineage (GTDB taxonomy): Bacteria > Actinomycetota > Actinomycetes > Streptosporangiales > Streptosporangiaceae > Nonomuraea > Nonomuraea zeae. Next base: position 24,029 of record NZ_VCKX01000078.1, on the reverse strand, counting down.
GATGTTCAGCGTGTCGAACGCGCGGTTGCCGAGCGAGCTGTTGTTGTTGACGGCGAGCTTCTTGGGCTCGGACTCAGTCATGGTGGTCATGGCCGGGCTCCTTAGAACAGTCCCCGCTGGCCGAGGCGCTTGGCCAGCCAGTTGGAGCCGAAGATCAGGATGACGCCCGCGACGCCCTTGAACAGGCCGACGGCGGTGGAGTAGCTGATGGCCGCGTTCTGGATGCCGGCGTAGTAGACGTAGGTGTCGAACACGTTCGCCACGTCGCGGTTCAGCGCGGTGGTCATCAGCCAGATCTGCTCGAAGCCGGAGTCCAGCAGATTGCCGGAGGCGAGGATCGCCATGACGACGACCGTCGGGCGGATCGCGGGCAGCGTGACGTGCCAGAGCTGGCGGAAGCGGCCGGCGCCGTCCATGCGGGCGGCCTCGTACAGGTTGGGGTCCACACCGGCCAGCGCGGCCAGGTAGATGATCGTGCCCCAGCCCGTCATCTTCCAGACCTGCTGGAGGATGATCAGCGGCCGGAACCACTCTTCCTGCGCCATGTAGTCGATCTTCGCGGTGTCGTGCAGGAAGTCGCGCATCCAGCCGGACAGCACGCCGAAGTCAGCCGAGAACAGCACGTACGTCACCGACGCGACGATCGCCCACGACAGGAAGTGCGGAATGTAGATCAGCGACTGGATCGAGCGCTTGAGTATGCGCAGCCGCAGCTCGTTCAGCAGCAGCGCGACGATGATCGGCGCCGGGAAGACGATGAGGACGTGCAACAACGCCAGCAGGAGCGTGTTGTACATCAGCTTGCCGAAATCGCCGCCGGTGAAGAGCGCCTCGAAGTGCTTGAAGCCGACCCAGGGGCTGCCCGAGTAGCCGAGAAAGGGCAGGAAGTCCTGGAACGCGATCGTCACGCCGTACATCGGCAGGTACTTGAAGATCGCGAAGTAGGCGAGGCCCGGGAGGAGCATCAGGTAGAGCCAGCGGTAACGCACCAACGCGGTGCCCAGCGGCACCCTGTCCGCCCGCTTCGCCTTCTTCGCCTTGGGCGCCGCCTTCGGAGGCGTCGCCAGGTCGGTGGCCACAGCGGCCTCCTTTCGTATGAGGGGCCCGGGAGGTGCCCGGGCCCCTCAGGCGGGGGACGTGACTACTTGGGAAGCTTCGCGAGCCCCTCATTGACCTCGGTGATCACCTGGTCGCCGCCGCTGGTGTGCCAGCGCTGGATCTCGGCCTTGAGGCCCTCTTCGTCGATCGCGCCCGACAGGTACTTGATCCGCGCGTCGGCGATGATCACGTCGATCTGCGCGCCCTTCTCGATCTGCGTCTTCGAGATCACGGGCAGGGCCACGTTGTGCACGGCCGTCTTGAGGTCCTCCTCCACCAGCTTCTTCTGCAGGGCGAGGATGTCCCGGTAGGGCTGACCGGAGGGGACGCGCTGGTAGGCGATGCCGCCGATGTCCATCGTGCCCTTGGTGCTGAGCTGCGTGAACGCGTCGTCCACGTTGTCCTGGACGGTGCGGACGGCGGGGTCGTCCTCGTTGATCAACGCGGCGGTGTCGCCGTTCTCGACCTTGAAGTTGCGGCCCTCGATGCCGTCCTGCAGCAGGACCTGGCCCTCCTTGGTGGCGAGCTTGTCCAGCGTCTTCAGCACGTTGTCGAGGTCGGCGTCGGTTCGCACGGCCTGCTTGGAGATGGCCAGGGAGTCCGCGTAACCGGTGAACGGGTAGGAGTACTTCTCGGTGGCGGACTTGGCCATGTTGCCGACCATGGCGACCTTGTCACCGTAGTTCTGGTCGCCGTCCTCCCTGAACAGGTCGAGGACCTGGCGAGAGCGGATGTTGACGTCGATGATCATGCCGCCCCGGCCGTGGAAGAACGGCTCGTTCCACTTGGCGGAGTCGAGCGTGGCGAAGTCGGGGTTGACCAGGCCCTCGCTGACCATCTTCTTCAGCCACTTGTTGGCCTCGAGGAACTCCGGCGTGTCGAACCCGGGAACGGCCTTGCCGCCGCGCTCGCCCCAGCCGGTCGGGGCGCCGAACCAGGTCTCGATCACGTCGTACGGGCTGGCGCTGGCGTAGTTACCCGGCCACTTCGGGATGATGAGGCCGTAGGTGTCCTTCTTGCCGTTGCCATCGGGGTCCTTCTCCGTGAACGCCTTGGCGACGTTGTAGAAGTCCTCGATCGTCTTCGGCTCCTCCAGGCCGACCTTCTTCAGCCAGTCCTTGCGGATGACGACCGCCGAGCGCAGCAGGGGCCGCATCCGGTAGAGGCCGTAGGTCCGGCCGTCGATGGAGGCGTTGAGCGCGGACTGCGCGTTCGCCGGCTTGAGGTTCGGGTACTTCTCCAGCTTGTCGGTCAGATCCCAGAACGCCCCGGCCTGCGCGGCCTTCACGAACGCCGGCAGGTGCGGGTCCACCACGACGACCTGCGGGATGCTGTCCGACGCCAGGGTGACGTTCAGCTTCTCGGTGTACTCGGCGTTCGGGACCCAGGTGACCTTGATCTTCTTGCCGAGGAACTTCTCGATGGCCTGCTGCATCTCGCCGGTCGGCTCGGGGGCCGTGCCGAACAGCTTCGACATGAACGTGATCGTGTTCGGATCGGACTGGGCCGCGTCGCCGCCGCCGGAGCAGGCAGAAGCGGTGAGAGCAGCCGTTAGCGTTAACACACCGGCGAAGAGCCGCCGGCGACGCGATGCGCTCATGAGTTCCCTTTCGAATGCAGGCGCGCCTCGTTCTCCTCGAAGAAGCGCAGGCAGAGCCACGTGTTGAGGTAAATCCAGGCGCCGAAGCTGATGATCGGCGCGAGGAGGGGCGCCGCCGAGGTCGCGAAGGCGACGGCGGAGAGCGCTAGCAGCAACAGCACGGATGACGCCGGACGCATGAGCGCTAGCTGGGACGCCTTGGGCCAGTAGGCCCGCAGCGGCAGGTCATAATGCACGTACAGCGGCCCGACGTACGCCCCCGCACCGGCAAGTGCGATGAGCGCCACCAAGGTCGCGATCCGCAGCGCCCCCATGTCGGGGCCGAGCGCGGAGAAGTACAGGTAGTTGCCGATCAGCACGGTGGCGAGGGCCGCCGCCGGCAGGACCAGCAACGAGGCCCGGACGAACTCCCGTCGGTAGACGGTCCAGAATTCGGTCCAAGCCTGAAACGATTCATTACGGGCATGCCGCCGAGCCAGGGTGTAGGCGGCTACGGTGGCGGGCCCGAGCCCGAGTATCACGCCTCCAGCGAGGGTGAAGACGATCCACATCAGATTCAGGCGGACCGCCCAGATGAGCTCTGAGCAGGCAGCTTGAATCCTGATCGACATGGCGGGATGGTTCATCCGGCACCACCTTCTCGTGGCATGTGCACGGATACGGGGGTGGAGTGTTGCACCGTGGTTCCTGGCCAGTTACAGGCTAGTGAACGGCGGTTGGTGCGAAATTAGTGTTGAATCGACTCAAAGTCAATGACGAGATACGCGGAGATTTGCGTACTCTCCGATGAGCGGCGCCATCTGCCTAAAGCCGATCTTGCCCCCTGCCAGGGCGGGACCGCCGATCGAGCCGTCGTCCTCCCAGCGGAACGAGACCAAATCGTTGACCGAGAACGTGATCTCGGCCCCCTTGACGTCGAGGCGGACGGCGTAGGGGCCCCGGGCGTCGAGCACCCCGGGCAGCGGGTCCGCCCCCTGCGCGACCAGGTGGAACCCGTGACTTTTACGCAGGTTGCAGGTGTGCAGGGCCCGCTCGGACTCCCACATGCGGCGGAAGTAGGAGACGTGGTAGGCGTCGATGTCGCCGTGGTGGTACTGCTCGTAGGGCCCGGTGCGCCCGGCCAGACCAGGGTCCAGGACGTCCTCGCCGTTCCTGCCCCGGGCGTGGAAGAACATGATCGCCAGCCCCGGCTCCCTGATCGGCCAGAAGTCCCACTCGATCCGCACGTCGGCGGGGAACTCCTGGGGACACCACAGGACCAGGTTGGCCGCCTGGCCGTCGGACGGCGGCCTGAGGCTCTCCAGGCGCAGGCGGCCCTGGGGGAAGGACACGGCGCCGTCGCCTTCCAGCCGGAAGCCGTCCAGATCCTCCGGGCCGGCCAGGGGGTTGCGGTATAGCTCGGTCAAGAGTTTTCCTCCTCGGTGCTCAAACGGCCACCTTTCCGGCGGCCCTGGTCACACACCGGTCCCCGCACACCGGCACGCGGGCTGGTCGAACCGGCTTGCGCCCAGGTGAAAGCCATAAGCCCGACGCCACCACCCGCATCGCACATCGCACATCCCGGATCGCGCATCCCGGATCGCGGGATCGCGCACCCCGGATCGCGGCATCCCGGATCACGGGATCGCGCATCGCGGATCACGCATCCCGCTTGGCGCGCCGCGTCGGCGGGGAGGCGTACGGCGGGGCCCGGCGCAACGCGTACGACGACCAGCACATCCGCCCGCCGAGACCGGCACAGACCGGCGGCGCGTGACACCCCGAGTAGCGGAAAGCCGGAAAAAACCGGAAAACGACGGAAAGCCCAAAGTCGAGTCCCCGGGAAAAGAACAGGAAGCTCGGACCTCGGTGGTCAGAGGTCCCGGCGCGGTGCGCTGGACTCCCGGATCACCAGGTCAGGCTGGAAGATGACCTGCCGATGCCGATGCTGCTCAGGCTCGGCGACCTCTTCCAGCAGCAGGTCGATGGCCGTTCGCCCGAGCAGCTCACGCGGCTGCCTGATGGACGACAGCGGCACGGCGGCCGCCGCGGCGAAGTCGATGTCGTCGTACCCGATGATGGCCAGATCCTCGGGCACCCGCAGCCCGTGCGTGGCCATCGCCTGTAAGAACCCCAGCGCCATCATGTCGTTGGCGCAGAAGGCGGCGGTGGGCCGGTCCTCGGGCGGCAGGGCCGCCACCCGCTCCCCGATCGCCCGCCCCTCCGCCACGGTGAGCGTCGGCGCGGTGGAGGTGAGCAGCTCGACGGCGCCGCCGGCGGCGGCGACGGCGCTGACGACGCCCGCGTGCCGGTCGGCCACCTGTTTGATCGCCGGCGGCCCGCCGGCGAACATGATCCGCCGATGCCCGCGCTCGATCAGGTGGGCCCCGGCGATCTGGCCGCCGAGCCGGTCGTCGACGGCCACCGAGCACTGCAGCCCCGTGGCCGGGCTGTCGACCAGCACCACGGGCGTGCCGCGGGCGACGAGCTCCTCCAGCCAGGGGCTCTCCATCTCGACAGGGGTGATCAGTATGCCCATGACCCGCTGCTGTTCGAGCTGGTCGAGGTGGCGGCGCTCGCGGCCGGGATCACCGGCGCTGTTGCAGAGCACCACCATCGTGTCGTGGTCGTCGGCGACCGACTCGGCGCCCTGGGCCACGTCCACGAAGAAGGGGTTGGCCACGTCGAGCACGACGAGCCCGACGGTCCGGCTGCGCCCGACCCGCAGGTGGCGAGCCACCTCATTGCGGACGAAGCCCAGTTTTTTGATCGCTTCGAAGACGCGTTCGCGTGTGGCGGGGGACACGATCTCCGGGCGGTTGAGCACATTGCTCACCGTGCCCACAGAGACGCGCGCCAGCTGCGCGACCTCCTTGATGTTCCTGGTCGCCATCGATCCTCACGAGGCCGTGCTGCTGTAAGTGCATGATCCGCTGCTTTCGGTGATCCGCTGGACGCGGCCGCACCTCGCGGGTGCGGGAAAGCGCCGTCTGCGGTGGACCGCCGAAAGCGGCTGCACCGTGAACTCGCTCAGCATAGCGGCATTCAAGATTCTTTTGAATCGTCTCAACCACACGAAACGGTCACGCTGGGCCATCGGCCGGTGGCGTCGCGGCGCCCGCCTTCATGCCGTCGAGCATCAGGCGCAGATATCGGGCGGGCTGCGCCGCCACCGGCTCCGGCAGGTGGTCGGGGTGACAGGTGAAGACGTTGAGCAGGTGGACCAGGTCCTCGACGCCGACGTCGGCCCGCATCGAGCCCTCGGTCTGGGCCCGGCGGACGAGCCCGTCGAACCGCTCCACCCACTGCGCCCGCATCCGCGCGAACTCGGCCCGCTCCACGTACGACTCCTCCGGCAGCTCGGCCAGCGCCGTGGCCAGCGCGGCGCGGCCCGGCTCCGCGGCCCAGGAGACGAAGTCCCAGATCGCGCTCCAGGCGTCGGGGGCGACGCTCGCGGCCCGGTCGAGCGCGCCGGCCATCGTGTGGATGTAGTGGTCGCCGACGGCCGCGATCAGCGCGTGCCGGTCGGGGAAGCGGCGGTAGAGCGTGCCGACGCCGACGCCCGCGCGTTTGGCGATGGCCTCCATCGGCGCGTTGACGCCGCGCTCGGACACCACCTCGGCGGCCGCGACGACGATCTTGTCCAGATTCCGCCTGGCATCAGCGCGCACGTACGACTCCCAAGTGGACGACCTGATTCCGGTTAGTGTAGCGTCCACGCAAGCGGAATCTGATGTTCCACTTAGGAGGATGACGATGATCGTGGTAACCGGTGCCACCGGCTCCATCGGACGTGCGCTCGTGGGGCGGCTGAGCGGGCACGACGTGCGCGCCGTGGTCCGGCGCCCCGTCGCCGATCTGGGCGGCCAGCAGGCGCTGGCCGATTTCGACGAGCCCGGGACGATCGGCAGGCTGCTGTCGCCGGGCGATCGCCTCTTCCTCAACAGCTCGCTCTGGCCCGGCTTCGTCGACGCCCACCGCGCGGTGATCGACCTGGCCGCCCGGGCGGGTGTGGCGCAGGTGGTGGCGGTGTCGGTACGGGGCGCCGTACCGGGCGCGAAGCTGGGCGGCGGCATGCACGGGGAGGTCGACGCCCACCTCAGGAAGTCGGGCCTGCCGTACGCCATCCTCCAGCCGACCGGCTTCATGCAGAACCTGCCGCACGAGGTGCGGGACGGCCGCTTCTACGGCTCGTACGGCCCCGAGGCGGTCAACTACATCGACACCCGCGACATCGCCGAGGTGGCGGCGGCGCTGCTGACAGGTCCGGTGGCGGCCTCGGGCGACCATGTGCTCACCGGGCCCGAGTCGCTGTCCCATGACCGGATCGCCGCCGAGATCAGCGCCGCGACCGGCCGCGCGGTCCGGTACGTGAACCTGTCCGTCCCCGAGATGACCGCGCACCTGGAGCGGCAGGGCGTCCCGCAGCCGCAGGCCGGCGACCTGGCCGAGCTGATGGCCGAGACGGGCGACGGCCGGTGGGCGACGACCACGACGGCGGTCGAGGACCTGACGGGACGCCCGCCCCGCCCGCTGTCCGCCTTCCTCGCCGACCACAAGGACGCCTTCGGCCGGACCTCCTAGCCCCTCACCCGCCCGGCACGCCGGTCAGCCCGGCACCCCAATCAGCCCGGCCCCGCGAGCGCGGCCCCGCCCTCACTCCGGATCCACCACCCGCACGCGGACCGCGCGGAACGTGGCCGGGGTGTCGCGCAGCACGGCCAGCCGCGGGTCCGGCACCACCACGAACGGCTCGGTCTCCAGCGCGAGCAGGGGCGCGAGCCGCCGATCCGGCCGCAGGGCGTCCACCGCCCGGCGGTCCCCGCCCAGCACCACCCCGTCCAGCTCCCCCAGGTGCGGCGACAGCACCCGCACCGCCGTCTCCACCGCGTCGTCGAAGACCTGGGCCGCCTGGTTCTGGCGCCGCCTGGCGAAGCGCTGCTGCGACCACCCGCCCGCCGCCGTGCGCCCCTGCACCAGCCGCGACCCGACCTTGGACGCCACCAGCACCGGCCCGTGGAACACCCCCGCCGCGTAGCCGCCGAGCCGCACCAGGAAGACCCCCACCCGCCGCTCGGCCCGCGCGTGGGAGACGAGCCGGGTGACGTGCGGCGGCCCCGGCCGCATGGGCGGGAAGGGCACGTGCAGCTCGGCCAGCGCCCCGTCCTCGGCCACCAGGCGCACGACGCGCTCGTCGCCCGACGCGGAGAAGGGGCCGTGCCGCCCGGCGAACCCGTCGATCCACGGATGCACGCGCTCCGGCGGCACCGTGACCCACCGGCCGCCGCCTTTTGCCGGACGCGCGCTCATGCCCCGAAGGCTAGCCGAATGCCGTCCCCGCCCCAGCAGGCGGGGAACCGAAGCGGAAATGTCGGTTAATTCTGTTTCGCGGGGCTTCTGGGACCGCCGTGACGGGAGCACCATCTGTACGTGTCCTCCCTGCTCACCAGCCCCATGGTGGATCTCGACACCGGTGCCGTGATCGCGCACCCGGCCGTCGTCGACTCCACCGGCACGCTCCGGGCCACTCCGCTGCCCATGGTGCTGGAGCTGCCCATCCGGGTGGTGCTGTCGGGCGCTGGGGCGCTGGCGCCCCTGCACGAGGCGCTCAGGCGGGCCGGACGGCATCCGCGCGAGGCGATCCTGCTGCTCACCGGCCCCTGCCAGGAGCAGGACCGGCGGCTGCTCAAGGTGGGGATCGACGGCCTGCGCACGATCGGCTACCTGCTCGGCTTCGCGGACGTGGGCTCCGGCGGTGCGTCGCTGGACCTGGTCACGGAGGCGGCACCGTACCTGCTGGCCCTCGATCCGGAGCTGGTCTCGCGCATCCCCGGCGACCACCGCGCGGTCGCGGTGGCGCGCTCGGTGGCGACGCTGGCGCGCGGCATCGGCGCGCACGTGCTGGCCCCGGGCGTCGAGCGCGAGCCGCAGCTCGCGGTCATCCGCGGCCTCGGCGTACGCCTCGCGCACGGCCCTTTGGTGGCCCCTGGACCCGACGGCAAGGTCCGGGTGCCGCTCCCGGTCGCCGACGAGTCGCCGGAGACGGTCATGTTCGGCCCCCGCGTGCAGGAGCTGCTGCTGCCCGCGGTGACGCTGCCGGCCGAGGCGAAGGCGGAGGAGGTGGTCGCGGCGTTCGGGCACGAGCCGACGATCACCAGCGTGATCCTGGTGGATGAGTTCCAGCGGCCGAAGGGCAGCCTGGACCGCAGCAGGTTCCTGCTGTCGTTCGCGGCCCGCTACGGCCACGCGCTCCACGGCGCCAAGCCGGCGCAACGGCTGGCGGACCCGCCGCGCACGGTCCCGCGGACGACCCCGGCCATCGCCGCCATGCAGGCGGCCGGCCGGGACGCGGCCCGCGTCTACGACGACCTGGTGGTGACCGACGAGCTGAACCGCTGCCTCGGCATCGTGCGCGTCTCCGACCTGATCAGACAGGTGACGTCGATCAGAAGCTGATAACGACTCGCGGGCGATGCTGGGCGGGGGCAGGGCGGCCGGGATAGGAATGTGCCATGGACCGGCCGCTGAACAGACGTGCCCTGATCGGAAAGACGCTGCTCGGCGCGGGCGGCGTGCTGGCCGGCGCGTCCGCGTGCACCACCGCCCCGGCCACTCCCGCCGCTCCCACGGGGACCGGCGCGGGCCCGGCCTTCGACCCGGCGGACTGGGGCTCCGTGCGCGCCCAGTTCGCGATGGACCCCGCCTACGCGCAGTTCGCGGCCTTCGTGCTGGCGCCCGCCCCGGCGCCGGTGCGCGCCGTGATCAGGACCCACCGCGACGCCCTCGACGCCGACCCGGAGTACACCCCGAAGGGCGCGCAGTCCCCCGACCAGACCGTACGCGAGGCCGCGGCCCGCTACCTGGGCGCCGAGGCGGGCGACATCGCGCTCACCGACAGCACCACGATGGGCCTCGGCCTGCTCTACTCCGGCATCCGGCTGCGCCCCGGCCAGGACGTGCTGACCACCGAGCACGACTTCCTGGCCACCCACGAGGGGCTGCGGCTGCTGGCCGGGCGCACGGGGGCGAAGGTGCGCAAGGTCAGGCTGTACGACGATCCGGCCACGGCCTCGGCCGACCGGATGGTCGCCGCCGTCAAGGCCGGGCTCGGCCCCCGCACGCGGGTGGTCGCGATCACCTGGGTCCACTCCAGCACCGGCGTGCGCGTGCCCGTCCGCGCCATCGCCGACCTGCTGGCCGAGGCGAACAAGGACCGGGACGAGCGGGACAGGGCGCTGCTGTGCGTGGACGGCGTGCACGGGTTCGGCGCGCTGGCCGACGGCGTGGCGGACCTGGGCTGCGACTTCCTGGCCAGCGGGACGCACAAGTGGCTGTTCGGCCCGCGCGGCACCGGCATCGTCTGGGGGCGGGCCTGGGACGCGGTCGCGCCGGTCATCGCCAGTTTCAGCGAGGCCTCGTTCACCGCCTGGCAGGAGGGCGGCGATCCGGCGAGCACGGCCGAGCTGGTCACGCCCGGCGGGTTCAAGGCGTTCGAGCACCGGTGGGCGATGGCCGAGGCGTTCGGGTTCATGACGGCGATCGGCAAGGACCGCGTCCAGCGGCGCACGCAGGAGCTGGCCACCAGGCTCAAGGCGGGGCTGGCCGGGATCCCGCACGTCACGCTGGCCACGCCGCGGGCGCCGGAGCTGTCGGCCGGGCTGGTGTGCTGCTCGATCGAGGGGATGCAGCCGTTCGAGGCGGTGCAGCGGCTGCACGCCCAGAAGGTCGTCGCGAGCACGACCCCCTACAACCCCTCGCTCCTGCGCTTCGGCACCAGTATCGTGACGACCCCCGAGCAGGTGGATCAGGCGATCAAGGCGGTGGAGGGGCTGCGATGAGCTGGACGGAGCCGTACGGGCCGCTGATCGACACCCGCGTGCGCCTGCTGACCTGGAACGTGTGGGGCGAGTACGGCCCGCACGCCGAGCGCACGCGGCAGATCGAGAAGGTGGTGCGTGAGCTGTCCCCCGACGTGGTCACGCTGCAGGAGTGGGCCGGCCAGTCCCTCGGCTACGAGCACTCCGCCGCGGGCTCGGGCGCTCTGCCGTGCGCGGTGCTGTCGCGCTGGCCGATCACCCGGCGCGAGGAGCGGCACCTGGCGGGCGGCGCCATGCCGGGCAGTGTGCTGTTCTGCGAGCTGGCCGGGCCGCGCGGGCCGTTACAGGTGTTCAGCGTGATCATCGGCTCGTTCCGGCTGGACGAGTCGGAGGTGCGGCAGGCGCAGGTGCGGGCGCTCACCGCGTTCGTGGGCGAGGTGGCCGGGCGCCGGCATCCCGCGGTGGTGTGCGGCGACTTCAACGCGCCGCCGGACAGCGACGAGATCAGGATGCTGACCGGGCGCAGCGCTCCCGGCACGCCGGGGGTGGTGTTCTACGACTCCTGGGAGGTGGCCGGCGACGGCGGGCCCGGCCACACGTGGAGCAACGCCAACCCGTGGGCGCGCCCGGGGCTCTATCCCGACCGCCGCTTCGACTACGTCCTCAGCGCCTGGCCGCGGGCCGGGGGCGCGGGCCACCCGGTGCGCTGCGAGGTGGTGGGCGACGGCCCGCAACCGGCCTCCGACCACTACGCCGTGCTGGCCGAGCTGCGCTACTGACCCCTGCTCAGAGCCGGCCCCGCACTACGGACCCCGGCTCAGAGCAAGCCCCGTTCTACAGACCCCGAGACAGAGCCGGCCCCGCACTACGGACCCCGAGACAGAGCCAGCCCCGCACTACCGCCGACCCACGGTCAGAGCCAGCCCTGCGCCCTGGCCCGCTGCACGGCCTCGATGCGGTTGCGGGCGTGTGTCTTCTGGATGGCCGACGACAGGTAGTTGCGCACGGTCCCCTCCGACAGGTGCCGCCGCCGGGCGATGTCACCGATGGTCGAGCCGTCCGCCGCGGCCGCCAGCACGTCGCGCTCGCGCGCCGACAGCGGGTTGGGCCCGGCGCTGAGCGCCGCCGCGGCCAGCGCGGGGTCGATGACCCGCTCCCCCGCGTGCACCCGCCGGATGGCCGCCGCCAGCTCCCTGGCCGGGCTGTCCTTGACCAGGAACGCCATGGCCCCGGCCTCCATCGCCGTGCGCAGGTAGCCGGGCCGGCCGAACGTGGTCAGGATCATCACCCGGCATCCCGCCACCCGGGCGGTGATCCCGGCCGCGGCGCTGAGCCCGTCCGTCCCCGGCATCTCGATGTCGAGCAGCGCGATGTCGGGCCGCACCTCGGCGGCGACGGCGATCGCCTCCTCGCCGTCCGCGGCCTCGCCGACGACCTCGATGTCGGGCTCCAGGCCCAGCAGGGAGGCCAGAGCGCCGCGTACCATGCCCTGGTCCTCCGCCAGCAGCACCCGGATCATGCGCACGCCTCCGCCCTGGCCGGGACGAGCAGGCTGAGCCGGTGGCCGCCGCCGGGCCGGGGGCCGGCCGTCATCGTGCCGCCCGCGTCCGCCACCCGCTCGCCGAGACCGCGCAGCCCGCTGCCCCGCGCGTACGGCTCGCCGCCGCCCGTGCCGTCGTCCACGATCTCCAGCACGGCCTGCCCCCCGTCGTACGTCACCTTGATCTCGCAGGTCGTGGCGCGCGCGTGCCGCACCACGTTCGTGGTGCCCTCGCGCACCGCCCACCCGAACAGCCCGTCGAGCGGGTCGGGCAGCGGCGTCCCCGAGATGCGCACCTGCTCGCGCACGCCCGCCGCGCGCAGCACGGCCCTGGCGCTGTCGATCTCCTCCGGCAGGCTGCGCCGGCGCCAGCCGGTGACCGCCTCCCGCACCTCGGTCAGCGCCTTCCTGGCCACGGTCTCGACGTCCTCCATCTCCTTGCGGGCCTGCGGCGACGCCTCGGCCAGCCGCCCGGCCAGCTCGCTCTTGAGCACGATCAGCGACAGGCTGTGGCCCAGCAGGTCGTGCAGGTCGCGGGCGATGCGCAGCCGCTCTTCCGTCGCGGCCAGCCTGGCCACCTCGTCCTGGGCCAGGCGGAGCTTGACGTTGAGCACCCGGCTGTTGCGGATGCTGATGAACAGCACGCCCAGCGTCACCACCTGGAGTCCCAGCACGATGACGCCTTCGAGCCCGCTGTCGTTGATGACGCCGCCGCCGATGACGACGGCCAGGCTGGCGAGCATGGCCCACAGGGCGAGGATCGGCGGCAGCATGAACCCGTACAGGACGACGGTGTAGACGGGCAGGCTGAGCCAGGAGCCGCCGAAGACCAGGGCGCCGGTCACGCCGAGCACGGTGGTGAGCCCGAGCAGCGGATAGGTCAAGGGGTTCCGTGTCAGGAAGCTCTTCGCGCTCAGCACCGTGAGCAGGTAGCAGCAGACGAAGACGAGGAGCAGCACGCCCGCCCAGAGCGCCCGCGCCCCCGTGACCACGCCCGTCACGAGGTCCGTGACGGGGAAGACGAGGTAGACGAGCCCGACGGAGATGCCGAGCAGCCGCCGCACGGGCGACGGCTTGTCCCCGTCCCCGCCGAAGCTGATCCGGTCCGCGAAGCTCATGCCCGAACAGTAGCCCGCCGGTAGAGGTAGACCGCCACGCCCCCGAGGCCGAGCGCCCACCCGGCGAGGACGAGGAGGTCCGTCACGGGCAGGCCGTGGCCGCCGACCACGCTCCAGCCGAGCGCGGCGTAGTGGAAGGTGGGGGTCAGGCCGGCGATGGTCCTCATGGTGGCGCCGAAGATCTCGGGCGGGAACCACAGGCCGCCGGCCAGCGCCAGCGCGAACATGCAGATCATGGCCGCGGGCTGGGCGGCGTCGGCCGACAGCACCGACCCGATCGCCAGGCCGAGCGCCACGAAGGGGACGGTGCCGAGCCACAGGATGAGCAGCAGCAGCGCCCACCGGCCCGGCGGCAGCGACACGCCCTGCTGCACGATCGCGACCAGGCTGACCAGCAGCAGCGAGGGCAGCACGAGCACCATGGCGGCGGCCAGCTTGGTGACGATGATCGCCCAGTTGGGCAGCGGGGTGATCTGGAGCTGGCGCAGCCAGCCGGACTGGCGTTCCGTGGCCCAGGGCACGGCGGAGCTCATCATGGACGAAGCGAGCGCGCCGTAGGCGGCCATCGACACCATCAGCCCGACGCTGTAGCTGACCCCGGCCTCGTCGACCTGCTTGCCGTAGATGTTGGCGTTGATCAGGTAGAGGACGACCGGGAAGACCACCACGAAGATGAGGTAGCGCCGGTTGCGCAGCATGCGCAGGGCCTCGGTCCGGCCGTAGTAGAGCATCAGGACTCCCTGGTGATCGCGAGGAAGGCGGCTTCGAGGTCGGCGCCGGACAGGCGCACGTCGCGCACGTCGAGTGTGGTGCCCCGGTAGAGCCCGGCGAGGGTGGCGTCCACGTCGGAGGTGTGCAGCGTGGCGACGCCCGCGCCGACCTCGACGGCGCTGACGCCCGGGAGCGTGTCGAGCCCGGCGGTGGGCTGCTCGCCGATCACGAAGCGGACGGCCTGCCCGCCGGCGCCCGCCTTGATCTCGGCGGCGGTGCCGTCGGCCGCCACCTTGCCCCTGGCGATGACGATCACCCGGTCGGAGTGCTCGTCGGCCTCCTCCAGGTAGTGGGTGGCGAACAGCACGGTCCTGCCGCCCGCCGCGTAGTCGTGCATGCCGGCCCAGAAGCGCAGCCTGGACTCCACGTCCATGGCCGCGGTCGGCTCGTCCAGCAGCAGGATCCTGGGGGCGCCCGCCACGGCCAGTGCGAACCTGACCCGCTGGGCCTGCCCGCCGGACAGCCGGCCCGCCCGCCGGTCGGCCAGGCCGGTCAGGTCGGCGAGCTGGAGCACCTCGTCCAGGCCGAGCGGGTCGGGGTAGAGCCGGCGCACGAGCTCGACGAGCTCCTTGACCGACAGCTCGGGAAGGAGCGCGCCGTCCTGGAGCATGGCGCCCAGCTCGCCGTCCCTGACGGCCTGGGCGGGGTTGCGGCCGTGGATGGAGACCGTGCCGTGTGTGGGCGCGAGCAGGCCGAGCAGCAGGTTGATGGAGGTGGACTTGCCGGCCCCGTTGGGGCCCAGGAGTGCCACGGTCTTGCCCGGCTCGATGGCGAGCGAGAGGTCGTCGACGGCGAGCACGTCCCCGTAGTGCTTGCTGACGTTGTCGAACACGATGGCGTTCATGGCGAAGACGCTATGGCCGCGGATCTCGCGCGGTCAGTGCGTTCCTTCCGGGGTTGGCCGTGACATTTGTCAGGCCCTCCGGCTCACCAGGCGGCCGGTTCGGCACGCACGGCTGTGACCTGCCCGCCAGGCCCGGCTTGCGCACGGCCCTGGCGGGCGGAGGTCAGAGGCGGCAGGCGTAGATGTCGGTGACCAGGATGGCTCGTGCGCCGATGTCCCAGAGCTGGTCCATCACCTGCTGGTGGCCCTTGCGCCGGACCATGGCGCGCACCGCCACCCAGCCCTCGCGGTGCAGCGGCGAGACCGTGGGGCCCTCCATGCCGGGCGTGAGCGCGATGGCCTCCTCGATGCGCTCGGCGCGGATGTCGTAGTCCATCATGACGAAGTCGCGGGCGTGCACGACGCCCTGGATGCGGCGTACGAGCTGGCCGGCGCCGGGCGTCTCCGGCGTGCTCTGCCGCTTGATCAGCACCGCCTCCGATCGCATGATCGGCTCGCCGAACACCTCCAGGCCGACGTTGCGCAGCGTCGTGCCGGTCTCCACCACGTCGGCGACCGCGTCGGCCACGCCGAGCCTGATGGCGGTCTCGACGGCGCCGTCCAGCTTGATCACCCGGGCGTCGACGCCCTGGTCGGACAGGTATTTGTCGAGCAGGCCCGCGTAGGAGGTGGCGATCCGCTGGCCGTCGAGGTCCTTGACCGACGACATCGTGCCCGCCAGGGCGGCCAGCCGGAAGGTGGAGCCGCCGAAGCCGAGCGGCATGATCTCCTCGACCGGCGCGCCGGAGTCGATCAGCATGTCCCTGCCGGTGATGCCGACGTCGAGTGTGCCCTCACCGACGTAGACGGCGATGTCGCGGGGGCGCAGGAAGAACAGCTCGCAGCCGTTGTCCTCGTCGACGACGACGAGCTCCTTGCTGTCCCTGCGCGAGCGGTAGCCCGCCTCTTTGAGCATGTGCTGGGCGGCTTCGCTGAGCGCGCCCTTGTTGGGTACTGCCAGACGCAGCATGTCAGGTCCTTCTTTTGTCTCGCTGTCGCTTCTCCAGGGCTGGCGATGGCGGGCGCGCGGCGCCCTAGAGATGCTTGTAGACCTGGTCGAGCCCGATGCCCTTGGCGATCATGAGCACCTGCACGTGATAGAGGAGCTGAGAGATCTCCTCGGCGGCCCTGTCGTCTGACTCGTGCTCGGCCGCCATCCAGCTCTCGGCGGCCTCCTCGACGACCTTCTTGCCGATGGCATGGACGCCGGCGTCGAGCGCGGCCACGGTGCCCGAGCCCGCGGGCCTGGTCCGGGCCTTCTCTGACAGCTCGGCGAACAGCTCTTCGAAGGTCTTCATGGTCTCTCTCGTCGGTCGGCTGACGTGCCTGTTAAGCCTAGTCTGCGCGAGAGAGTGGCGCCGCCTCGCGTCCGCCACGCGAGACGGCGCCATCCCGGCAAGTTTCAGCCCAGCGACTTACGGGCTCTGACGATCTTCTCCATGGTGTGGGCGGACTCGCCGCCCTCGTGCCCGTTGTACGGGTAGACCCGGATGTCCTTCTCGCCCGCGTAGTGGTTGTAGGCCGCGAACACCGTGGACGGCGGGGTGATCCCGTCCTGCAGCCCGGCCGAGAACAGCGCGGGCGTGGAGGCGCGGGCGGCGAAGTTCACGCCGTCGAAGTAGGCCAGCGTGCCGAAGACGTGCTCCACCTGATCCTTGAACGCCCGGCAGTAGGCGGCCAGCTCGGCGTAGGGATGCTCGCCGGTGATCTCGGTGGCGTGCCTGATGTGGCACATGAACGGCACGTCGATGAGCGCGCAGGCCAGGCCGGGCGCCAGCGCCGAGACGGCCAGCGCGATGGCGCCGCCCTGGCTGGCGCCCGCGACCGCGACCGCGCTGACCCTGGGGTGCGACCTGGCGGCCTCGACCGCGCGCACGGCGTCGGTGTAGAGCCGCCGGTAGTAGTACGCGTCCGGGTCGTGGATGCCGCTGGTCATGACGCCGGGCGTCTGCGGCCCGGTGCCGGGGAACGGGTCGGCGGTGTCGCCGCGCCGCCAGCCGCCGGCGCCCTGGCCCCTGCTGTCCATGACGAACACGGCGTAGCCGACGCTCGGCCACAGCAGCCAGTCGATGGGCAGCCCGCGCCCGCCGCCGTAGCCCTGGTACTCGACCACGCACGGCACCGGCCCGGCGACGTGGCGCGGGACGAGCAGCCAGCCCTTGATCGGGTGGCCGCCGAACCCGGCGAAGGTGACGTCGTACACGTCGGCGGTGCTCACCTCGGAGGGCACGGAGGCGAAGACCGGGACCAGGTCATGGTCCCGGGCCTCGGCGAGCGTACGGTCCCAGAAGCCGTCGAAGTCGGCGGGTTCGGCGCGGTCGGGGAGATACTCGCGCAGTTGCGGGAGTGGCATGTCGACGAACACGGGCGCTCCTTGTCAGGCGGGGCGATCAAGGATCAGACAGGACAATTCTGGCGCTCCATCAGCCGGCCGGCTCGCTTTCCCGCAGCACGCACCGGACGCGGTGCTCCTCGCCGTGGACGGCGATCTCGTTCGCGCACGCGTCCACGGCGTACGGGCAGCGCGCGCGGAACAGGCACCCGTCCGCCACCGGCGGCCCGGTCCTGCGCTCCTGGCGGGGCTCGCGCTCGCCTTCGTGCGCCGCCCAGGGGTCGGGGGCGGCCTCGGCGAGCAGCCGGGTGTACGGGTGCCCGGGCGTGAGGATGACGTCGTCGGCCGGGCCGCTCTCGACGATCTGCCCCCGGTACATGACCATGATGTCGCGGGCGAAGTGCCGGGCGGTGGCCAGGTCGTGGGTGACATAGAGGACGGCCAGGTCCTCCTCCCGCTTGAGCCGGTCGATCAGGTTGAGTATCTCCAGCCTGATCGACACGTCCAGCATCGAGACCGGCTCGTCGGCCAGCAGCACCTTGGGACGCGGCGCCAGCGCCCTGGCGATCGCCACCCGCTGCCGCTGGCCGCCGGACAGCTCGTGCGGATACCTGCGGGCGTAGGCGGCCGGCAGGTTCACCCGCTCCAGCAGCTCCTCGGCCGTGCCCGGTTGCCGGTGGATCTCCAGCGGGCGGCGCAGGCAGTAGCCGATCGTGTGGGCCGGGTTGAGCGACGCGAACGGGTCCTGGAAGACCATCTGGACGTCCTTGCGGTAGTCCGAGGTCGCCAGCCGGATCTCGCCGGAGGTGGGCTTGACGAGCCTGGCCAGCATGCGCGCGATCGTGGACTTGCCGCTGCCGCTCTCCCCCACCAGCGCCGTGGTCGCGCCGGAGCTCAGCTCGAAGGAGACGTCGTCGACCGCCTTGAGCCGCTCCTTCCTGGACAGCTTGAAGGTCTTGCTCAGGTGGCTGACGGTCATCGACGTCACGGGGTCACCTCGTGCTCGGCGGGTTCGAAGCGCCGCTCCAGCAGGCGCCGGTCGGGGCGGGCCGGGTGCAGCCTGCGGTCGTACTGCAGGCAGGCCACCAGGGAGCCCTGGATGGCGTCGAGCTCGGGCTCGTGGGTGTGGCAGCCCTCGAACGCGTAGGGGCAGCGGGGCGCGAACGAGCAGCCCGCCGGCTCCTCGGACAGGTCGGGCGGGCTGCCGGGGATGCCGTGCAGGGCCTGGCGCTCGCCGCGCAGGCGCGGGAAGGAGCTGAGCAGGCCGACCGTGTAGGGGTGGCGGGGGTTCAGCAGGGTGTCCCTGCTGGTGCCGTACTCGACGATGCGGCCGCCGTACATGATGGCGAGGTGGTCGCTGACCTCCAGCAGCATCGACAGGTCGTGGGTGATGAAGACGACCGCGAAGCCGAACCTCTCCCGCAGCCGGTCGATCTCCTCCAGGATGTCGCGCTGCACCACCACGTCCAGTGCCGTGGTCGGCTCGTCCAGGACGACCACGTCGGGGTTGAGCGCCATCGCCATCGCGATCAGCACCCGCTGCCGCATGCCGCCGGACAGCTCGTGCGGATAGGCCCCGATGCGCCCCGGATCGATGCCGACCAGGTCGAGCAGCTCGCGGCAGCGCTCCTCCCGCTCGCGCCTCGACATCGACGGCTCGTGGGTGGTGAACACGTCGTGGAGCTGGCGGCGCACGCTCAGCACGGGGTTGAGCGCGTTCATGGCGCTCTGGAAGACCATCGCCACCCGCCGCCAGCGAAAGCGCCGCAGCGCCTCGCCCTCCAGGGCGAGGACGTCGATCGGGGCGCCGTCCGCCGGGTGGAAGACGACCTCGCCCGCGGTGGTGCGGCCGGGCGGCTGCAGCAGCCGGTTGATCGCGTACGCCAGCGTCGACTTGCCGCAGCCGCTCTCGCCGGCGATGCCGAGCACCTGGCCGCGGCCCAGCTCGAAGCTGACGTCGCGGACCGCGCGGGTCGCTCCGTAGGCCACGCTCAGTCCGCGTACGGACAGGACGGGGTCGCTCACGCGGCGGCCCCCTTTCGCAGTCGCGGGTTCATCAGCTCGTCGATGCTGAAGTTGATCAGGGAGAGCCCGGTGCCGAGCGCGGCGATGAACAGCCCCGGCGGCACGAACCACCACCAGGCGCCCATCGACAGCGCGGAGCCGTTCTGGGCGAAGTAGAGCATCCCGCCCCAGGAGGCGACCGAGCCGCCGCCCAGGCCGAGCGCGGACAGCCCGGACTCGGTGAGGACGGCGCCGATCACCGCCCAGACGAACCCGGCGGCGATGACCGGGGTCAGGTTCGGCAGGATCTGGAAGACCATGATCCGCCAGCCCGGCTCGCCGCTCACCCGGGCCGCGTCCACGTAGTCGCGGCTGCGCAGCGACATCACCTGCGCGCGGATCACCCGCGACGGGCCCGCCCAGCTGATCACCGAGATGATCAGCGCGTACGTGAACGGGCCGCTGTCCTCGACGTAGTCGGCGACCAGGATCAGCAGCGGCAGCGTGGGGATCACCAAGGTGACGTTGCTGAGCAGCGAGAACGCCTCGTCCAGCCAGCCGCCGACGTAGCCGCCCACCACGCCGACGACCAGCGAGGCGGCCGTGGCCAGCACCCCGGCGACCACGCCGATCAGCATCGACCCGCGCGTGGCGGTCAGGAGCTGGGCCAGCACGCTCTGCCCGGTGTCGGTGGAGCCGAGCCACAGCCCGGCCGACGGCGGGTCGAGCCGGCCGCCCACGAGGGCCTCCGGATCGCCCGCCAGCAGCGGCCCGGCGACGGCGAGCACGGCGAAGAAGCCGACGATCGCCAGGCCCGTGACGAGCTTGCCCGACCTCGGCAGGCCGAGCAGGCGGTCCCGGGGCGCGGCCAGGGTCACAAGTGCGGTCATGATCTCAGGCCGCCTTCCGCACTCGGGGGTCGATCAGCCCGTACAGCAGGTCGACCAGGAGGTTGGCGGCCAGCACGGCCACCGAGATCATCAGGAAGATGCCCTGCATCAGCGGGTAGTCGGCGCTGCCGACCGCCTGGAGCAGGGCGAAGCCCACGCCGGGATAGGAGAAGACCACCTCGGTGGCGACCTGGCCGCCGACGAAGAAGCCGAGCGTGATCGCGAACCCCGTCACGCTGGGCAGCACGGCGTTGCGGGCGGCGTAGGCGATCATCACCCGGCGCGGCCGCAGCCCCTTGGCCTGCGCCATGACCACGTAGTCGGCCGCCATGGTCGAGACCATCATGTTGCGCATGCCCAGCAGCCATCCCGCGATGCCGGAGATCACCAGCGTCAGCGCGGGCAGCGCGCCGTGGTAGAGCACGCTGCCGACGAACTCGCCGGTGAACCCCATGCGTACGTGGGCGTAGTCGTAGGCGCCGTTGAGCGGGAACCAGCCGAGCGCGCCCCCGAGGAAGAACAGCAGGAGCAGGGCCAGCCAGAAGTACGGGATCGCGGCCAGGAACGTGGTGGACGGGATCAGCCCGTCCAGCCAGCTCCCCCGCCGCCAGCCGGCCACCATGCCGAGCCCCACGCCCAGCCCGATCGTGATCAGCAGCGAGATCGAGACCAGGCCGAGCGTCCAGGGCATCGCCTGGCCGATCACGGTGGTGACAGGCGTCGGGTAGTACGTGACCGAGGTGCCCATGTCCCCGGTGACCAGGTGGCGCAGGTAGGCCAGGTACTGCCGCCACAGCGGCTCGTCGCTGACCCCGAACATCACCTCCAGGGTCCTGCGGAACTCCGGGGGCGGCGGCTGCCTGGACTGGAACCGCGTCATGATGATGTCGACCGGGTTGCCCCTGATCAACCGCGGAATCAGGAAGTTGATCGTCAGTGCCGCCCACAGCGCCACCGCGTAGAAGCCGAGCTTGCGCCAGAGATATGTCATGTGTCTACTGCGCGGGCTCGAGGTTCTTGGCGACGATCCCGTTGTCCGGATGGGAGAAGGGCAGGCCGAGCGCGTACGGGTTCTGCTCGCTGGGCCAGCCGGTGGCGTTGGTGGTCCTGAACTCGGCCAGCGAGCTGGACTGCTGCACCGGGATGTAGGGCAGGTCGGCGACGACCGCGTCCTGGATGGTGTAGATGGCCTGCTTGATCGTGTCCGCCTGCTCGGGCGGCGTGGAGGCGATGAGCGCCAGCGCGTCGTCCACGGCCGGGTTCTTGTAACGGGCGATGTTCTGGCGGGCCGGGGGGACGTTCTTGCTGTTGAGGATGTTGTCGTACATGTAGAACGGGTGCGGGCCGCCCCACGCGTTCCACATCAGCAGCTGGAAGTCGCCCTTCTGCTGGATGTCGGTGAAGGCGTTGAAGGAGACCTCCTTCGCCCTGAACTCGATGCCGACCTCCTTGAGCTGCTGCTTGATGACCTGGGCGGCGGAGATGTAGTCGGTCCAGCCGCTGACCAGGTGGCAGGTGAGGGAGACGCGCTTGCCGTCCTTGGCGTAGTAGCCGTCGCCGTCCTTGGCGTAGCCGGCCGCCTCCAGCGTCTGGCGGGCCTTCTCCTGGTTGTAGTCCAGCTTCAGCGCGGCGTGCTTGGGCGAGACGTAGTCCTGGAAGAGCGGGAGCACCACACCCAGCGGGCTGACCGGCTTGCCGAGCCCCGCGAACGCCAGATCGATGATCTTGTCCCGGTCGAGCGCCAGGTTGATCGCCTGGCGCACGGCCAGGTCGTTCGTGGGGGCCTTGGTCAGGTTCGGCACCAGGTTGGTGATGTAGAGGTGGGACTCGTTCTTGTAGGTGTTGTGCGCGGGGTCCTTGGCCACGAACTGCTTGTCGGGGTCGGCCATGAACATCGCACCCCAGTCGATCTGCCCGGCGACGAGGGCCTGCAGCGAGGCGTCGTTGTTGTTGAACGACCAGAACCGCAGTCCGGCGATCTTGGGCTTGCCGGTGTCCCAGTGCTGGGGGTTCTTGACCAGCGTGTAGCTCTGCGGCGTGAACTCGCCCATCATGAACGGCCCGGTGCCGACCGGCTTGAGGTTGGTCTCCTTGCTCGGCTTGTCGATCTTCTCCCAGACGTGCTTGGGCACCATGTACGAGTTGCCGGCGACGTCCCAGAGCTTGGTGTACATCCGCTCGCTGAAGGTGATCTTCACCTGGGTGGGGCTCAGGACCTGCGCGTCCACGATGTTGGTGCCGGCCGCGTTCAGGTCCTTCTTGTCCCTGCGGTACAGGAAGTTGAAGGCGACGTCGTCGGCGGTGAACGGCTGCCCGTCGTTCCACTTCACGCCCTCGCGGAGGGTGAAGGTGAGCGACTTGCCCTCGTCGCCGAACTCGTACTTGGTGGCCAGCAGCGGCTGGACGTCGCCCGACTTCGACTGGTTGAAGAACATCAGCGTCTCGTAGATCATCCCCCACGTGCCCATCAGGTTGGGGGTGCCCTGGACCAGAGGGTTGAGGTTCTCGTTGAACTGGCCGGTCCCGCCGACCACGTTCACCATCGTGTCGCCGGCGGCCTTGGAGGCGGAGGCGCCCGAGGCGGGGGCGGTGGGCGCGGTGCTGCCGGCGGTCAGCGGGACGCCTCCGCCCGAACAGGCGGCGAGCGTGGCGAGCGCGACGCCCGCCACGACGAGCTTGACTCTCATCTGCTTCTCCAGGTGGGGGGATCAGGAGGCCGGCCCTGCGCGGGAGCCGGAGTACGGCGGATGGGAGCGCTCCCATTGACGGCCATGCCATCACTAAACCCGTTTAGTTGCAATGGCTGGTCGGCGAGATTTCCGCTCAGTTACTGAACCGATTCATGGCAGGTGGCGGTGCTGTCCCTGAGGACCAGCCGCGGCCGGGCCTGCTGGGTGTCCGCCACCGGGCGCCCCTGCACCAGGTCGAGCAGCGAGCGGGCGGCCTGGGCGCCGAACGCGGGGATGTCCCGGCCCACCGCCGTCAGGTGCGGCCTGGCCAGCAGGCACAGGGCGGAGTCGTCCCAGGCCACGATCGACAGCTCGGCGGGGACGGCGAACCCCGCCTCGCGGGCGGCGGCGGTGCCGGCGACGGCCATCACGTCGTTGTCGTACACGATGGCGGTGGGCCGCCCGACCGCCTCCAGGAAGGCGAGCGTGGCCCGCTCGCCGCCCTCGCCGCTGTAGTCGGTGTACAGGGTGCGGCAGCGCACGCCGAGCCGGGCGGCCGTCTCGCTCATGGCGTCGGTCCTGACGCCGGTGTGCCTGAGCTCCTGCGGGCCCGCGACCCTGGCGATCCTGCGGTGCCCCAGCTCGGCCAGGTGCTCCACCACCACGGCGATCGCGCCCGCGTCGTCGCTCCAGACGGCGGGCAGCCCGCCCGTCCCCTCCGGCCCGCCGATGACCACGGCGGGCAGGCGCAGCTCCTCCAGCGCGGCGATCCTGGCGTCCGCGGCCCGCAGGTCGACGACGAACACCCCGGCCACCCGGTGCTGCCCCCACCATTTGCGGTAGATCGCGATCTCGGCCTCGTGGTCCTCGGTCATCTGCAGCAGCAGCCCGACGGACGCCTCCGAGAGCGTGGCCTCGATGCCGGAGATCAGCTGCATGAAGAACGGCTCCAGGCCCAGCGTCCGCGCCGGCCGGTCCACCACCAGGCCGAGCACGTCGGGGCGCCCGTCGGACAGGGCCCGCGCCAGGCTGTTCGGCTGCCAGCCCAGCTCGGCGGCGATGGCCTGGACCCGGCGGCGCGTCTCGCTGGAGACGCCGGGGCGGCCGTTCAGGGCGAAGGACACCGCGCCCTTCGAGACGCCTGCCCGGCGCGCGATGTCGTCGATCGTGGGTCGCTTCATGCGGCCGTCCTTGGGGATTTACCGGTTCATTTACCCGCACACGCTCGTTTACGACAAGACATGTGACATGAAAGATGCCCCCTACGCAAGCCCCCTGGCCTTTTCGCCCGGCCCGCAACACCACCCCTGACAACGGCACTCCCACCC
>NZ_VCKX01000729.1 GCF_005889725.1 Nonomuraea zeae | reverse complement strand
CTACCCGGTCGCGGGCGGGGTCGTCCCGATCGTCCCGGCCGCCGTCATCTTCGACCTGGGGCGCGGCGGCACCTTCCGCGCCGTCCCCGACGCCGCACTCGGCGCCGCCGCCTACGACGCCGCCATGGCCTCCGACGCGCCCGCCTCTCACGCGCCTGCTTCTCATGCGCCCGCCTCTCACGCTCCCACCTCTCACGCGCCCGCTTCCCACGCTCCCGCTTCCGGCGGGACCCTGGCCCTGGACGGCGAGACCGTCCAGGGGACCGCGCCTGCGGCGGCGAGCGGGTCGATCGGGGCCGGGGCCGGCGCGCTGGCCGGCGGCCTGGCCGGCGGCGTGGGCACGGCCAGCGTCGTCCTTCCCGGCGGCACCACCGTGGCCGCCCTCGCCGTGGTCAACCCCATGGGCTCGGTCCTGGACCCGGCCGACGGCACCCTCGCCGGCGCCAGGTACGGGCTCCCCGGCGAGTTCACCCACCTCGAGCCGCCCGCCCGGCACGAGGTCGAAGCCTGGAAGCCCGACCGGACCCCGTCCTTCAACACCACCATCGGCGTGGTCGCCACCGACCTCACCCTCACCAAGGCCCAGTGCGGCAAGCTGGCCGCGGTCGCCCACGACGGCCTGGCCAGAGCCATCAGACCGGCCCACACCATGACCGACGGCGACACCG
>NZ_VCKX01000728.1 GCF_005889725.1 Nonomuraea zeae | reverse complement strand
CGCCGAGGGCGTCGAGGGTGGGGGCGTATTTGGCGACATTTCCGGTCTTGTCGGCCGCGCCGATGGCGGCGCCGGGTCCGATCGCGGCGACCTTGCCCCCGCCGTCGGTGACGAGCTGGCCGAGGGTGCCGATCTGGGCGTTGTATCCGGTTTCGGATTGGTACGCGGTCAGGTCCGGCCAGTTCGGGACCGTGGCGCCCTGGCCTGCGGTTTGAGGGGCGGGCGGCGCTGGGCAGCCTTTGCCCGCCGTACCAGCTCGCTGGCCTGCTGAGACCGTCAGCCAGCCTGCGACAGGGCAGGTGATGCCGCGGTCCGGGGGCGGGACGGCGCGGGTCGAGAGCGAGGCGGAGGAGCCTTGGCCGACGAGTTGCCAGAGGGCCGGCGTACGGGATCGGTCGAGGTCGCTCCATTCGAGGCCGGGCACGCCGATGAGCGCCACTCGTCCCTGGACGGCCTGCTGTTGGTTCTGGGAGACGGAGGCCGCCGCCGTCTTGAGGACCCGGCTGCCTGCGGTTCGGGCTGTGGTCGTGGCGTGGCTGGTGGCGGTGCTGCCCTGGGCTGGGGCGTGCATGAGGGATGAGGCCAGGGTGCTGCCGGTCTGGGCCGAGATGGGCTGAGGGGAGGAGGAGGCCAGGGTGGGGTGGCCGAGGGGGGTGACCACGATGTCGTCC
>NZ_VCKX01000727.1 GCF_005889725.1 Nonomuraea zeae | reverse complement strand
CGGCCTGGCAGGGGGTGCTGCTCGGGGTGGCGGTCGCGGTCAAGCTGATGCCCGCTGTCGTCGTGCCGGGCGCCCTGTCCGGAACCCTGTCCGGGGCGCAGTCCGGGGCACAGCCCGGGACACAGCCCGGATCGCGGGGCGTCCGGCGCGCCTCGTGGATCCTGGTGCCCGCCGTCCTGCTCGTCGCGGCCGCCTACCTGCCGTACGTCCTGCTCTCCCGCGCCTCCGTGCTCGGCTACCTGTCCGGCTACCTCGCCGAGGAGGGCTACGACGAGGCGGGGGCGCGCGAGCGCTACGCCCTGCTGCGGCTCCTGGTGCCGGACTCCTGGGCGCTGCCGGTGGCGCTGGCCGTGCTGGCGGCCGTCCTGCTGCGCGTCCTGCGGCACGGCGACGGGCACCGGCCTCAGCGCGGCGCGCTGGTGCTCACCGGGACCGCCTTCCTCCTGCTCACGCCCGGCTATTCGTGGTACGCCCTGCTCGTCGTCGCCCTGGTCGCCCTCGACGGGCGCTGGGAGTGGCTCGGCGTCCCCCTGGCCGGCGCCGCCGCCTACCTGACCACCGCGGGCACCTTCGCCTACGCCCTGGCGGCCGTGGCCGTCGCCGCCGGACTGTGCCTCAGAGCCCCGTGGGCGGGCCGGTGGGCGGCCGGGCGGCGCGCGGGAGGCGCCCGGGGTCAGGA
>NZ_VCKX01000726.1 GCF_005889725.1 Nonomuraea zeae | reverse complement strand
GGGTGGCGGGGCCGCGGCTGGGGCGGTGACGCGGACGCGGTAGCTGACCAGCTCGATCTCGCCGCTCTGCCGGATGCCGTAGACCTCGGCGTACCTGTCGCGGAAGCGGGACTCCAGGTCCGCGCGTACGGGCGTCCAGCCGACGGTCAGGTCGTGCGACTGGCCCTTGAAGCGGACGTCCACGGATCGGGACACGCGCACGTCCGGATCCTCCGGCGAGACCCCCAGGTCGGCCGCCGCCTCCGCCGCCAGCCCGGCGAAGATCTCCTCCGGGTCCGGGGCGTCGAGGCGGGACAGGACCCGGTCCGTCGAGAGGTCACCTGCCAGCAGCCCGGCCGCCGAGGCCACCCCGCAGTGCTCGGGCACCACCACCGTCCCGATCCCGAACCGCTGGGCCACCCTGGCCGCGTGCATCGGGCCCGCGCCGCCGAACGCCACCAGCGCGAAGCCTCGTGGATCGATGCCGCGCTGCACGGTCACCACGTGCACCGCCGACGCCATCGAGGCGCTCACGATCTCGTGCACGGCGTACGCCGCCTCCTCCCTCGACACCCCCAGCGGCCCCGCGAGCCGGTCGAGCGCCTTCTCGGCCAGCGCCGGGGACAACACGATCGCGCCGGTCCCGAGGCCGGAGCCCACCGCACCGGAGGAGCCGAAGGAGTCGGGGGAGGGGGTGGAAG
>NZ_VCKX01000077.1 GCF_005889725.1 Nonomuraea zeae | reverse complement strand
CTGGATCGCGGTCAGTAGCATCTGCCAGGTGCCATCGGCCGACCAGCGGCGGTGCCGTTTGTAGACCGTGATCCAGGAGCCGAACCGTTCGGGCAGGTCCCGCCACGGCAGCCCGGTCCGTGCCCTGCACAACACGCCGTCGATCGTTTTGCGGTGGTCATTCCATCGCCCGCCCCGCCGGCCGCCCTCGGGCAGCAGTGGCCGGAGCCGCTCCCACTCAGCGTTCGTTAAGTCACCACGCCCCATGAACTGATCGTGACAACATCACCACGATTAGTCAGCAGATCTAAGAAACAGCTCTTAGTCGAGGTTTGCCTCACGACGCGCATCGAGTGAGTTATGCCAGCGACATTGCCTGCGCCGTGGGCTGTGCTTCGACCGCCTCGATGGCCACCTGCTGGCCGCAGTCACGGCAGACAGTCTGCTGGTGGACCTCACCGCCGCAGTGCTCATGCCGAAACGTGACGGGGGGATCGCCCGGCGCGGCCCAGCGGTCACCCCAGTGTGTGAGGGCCACGATGACGGGTTGCAGTTCGCGGCCCATGTCGGTCAAGACGTAGTCGTGGTACGGCGAGTTCTCTGAGGAAGGTTGCCGCTCCATCAGCCCTTCGTCGACGAACCGTTCGAGCCGCGCGGCAAGGATGTTGCGGGCGACGCCGAGACTGCGCTGAAAGTCCCCGAAGCGGGTGATACCCCGGAAGAGCGCATGCCGGATGATCAGCAGACTCCAGCGCTCACCCACGATCTCGAGCGCCCGGGCCGCGGAGCAGTTTTGCGTTTCGTAGGTACGTCCAAGCACAACTCCACCGTACCTCAAGGTAGTTGCATGATGATACTGCCGGCTGCTACGTTCCTTCTAGTTTCATCACGCAACCTTGCTGGTGGGCCGCGCTTGGTGAGACACCCACGCCCGCTGCGGTGTGCCAGACAACCCCGATGACCAGGAGCAGATAGTGCTGCTTGAAAAGAAGAACGCGATCATCTATGGAGCGGGCGGAGCCGTCGGAAGCGCGGTCGCTCACGCCTTCGCCGCGGAGGGAGCACGGGTCTTCCTCGCCGGACGTACCAGCGCCCCGCTGAAGGCGGTCGCCGAAAAGATCCAGGCCTCGGGCGGCGCCGCCGACGTCGCCACGGTGGATGTCCTGGACGAGGACGCGGTCGAAGCACACGTCAGCGCGGTGGCCGAGAACGGCGGCTCAGTCGACGTCTCGTTCAACGCGGTCAGCCTTCCCCAGACAGGCATTCAGGGCAAGTGGATCGTCGACATGTCGACTGACAGCTTCGACCTGCCCATGACCACCTATCCCAAGGCCAACTTCCTGACCGCCAGAGCCGCTGGACGACGCATGGCCGCCCAGGGGTCAGGCGTGATTTTGACGATCACCGCGTCTCCGTCGCGGACGGCCGTCCCGCTCATGGGAGGCATGGCACCGGCGTGGGCGGCGGTCGAATCATTGTCTCGGGGGCTGGCCGCCGAACTCGGGCCGCGTGGTGTCCGAGTCGTGTGCCTGAACGCGGCGGGGATGCCTGAAACGCCGCAGCTGACCGAGGTATACGGCCTGCACGCCGACGCCTACGGCATCAGCGGCGAAGCGTTCCACGCCCGCATGGCGGAACGGACACTGCGCAAGCACTTGCCCACCGTTGCCGAGATCGCCAATGTGGCCGTGTTCGTCGCCTCTGACCGCTCAAGCGCCATGACGGGGACGATCGCCAATCTCACCGGCGGCATGATCGTCGACTGACCGCAGTCCGTCCCAGGTCGCGCCATGGAGGCTCCCCCCGACTCCATGGCGCTGGGCCTTCTGGCCCGACCGCCTACAGGTTCATGGGAGACGTGCGGGGGCCGCCACCCGTGATCGTCAGCGGACCTGTCCTGGGTGCGCCGCTTCCGAAGTCGGAGGCGTCGATGCAGCCATCCGTTCGAACGCTGCATGAGAGAAGGAGTCCCATGCGAGGAATTTCGTCATCGGGAAAGTCGATGCTTCGGCTCCCCCTCGGCGCTCGGGTGAGGATCTGCCAGCGCTTGCGCGCAGAGCAGAGGGCTAGGTGCGCGATCGACGGCCCGAAGGTCTCGTTGCCTGGGCGGCCATCACGCCATCGAGCGCAATGGAGCCGGCCGGACCGCTACCTCGACGTGCTGCCCCGCAGCCAGATGGTCGGCCGCGGCGCTTGGGCTGGAGGTGCGATGCGACGGCTGGAAGCCGACGGTGATGACGATACCCAACGCGCTGAGATCGGCACGGGTACGCCGGCGCGCCGCTGACCGGCTCCGGACTGCGCCCTGCAGGCGCGGGCAGTTGACCAACTGCCACTCCTGCCGGAATACGAGAGCCTAGAGCCCGAGGTCTCTGGTCACAGAGGCACTCCGCGATAGTCGCCCGGACGCGCTGATTCCGGTGCGGGAAATCGCCCGACCGCCAACCGGCTGCGTCCTGAATATCGCGTGGGAACCAACCCTTTCGTGCACACGAGATCTTCGCGCTGTCTCTGACCCGCGACCGGATCACCTCGTTGACAGAGTCCTCGATAACCCACCGCTTGGCGCGACGAACGCCCACCGTCGCGGCGTATTCGGCTATTCGCGCATGGACTCGAGTTCAGATGTTCAGGACGCGCATGAAAACACCCGCCGGTAGACGTGCAGAGATAGGCATCTGCCGGCACCCCTAGAAGAATCTGTCAGAAGGAGAAACAGTGACCGCTCGCAAAGAACGGATGACGTCCAAACAGGCATGGGTTTTGGGACTCGCCTCGCTGGCGTCCTTCATGATGGCGCTGGACAGCTTGGTCGTGACGACGACCCTCAACTCGATCCGGCAGGACCTCACGGCATCGATCGATTCCCTCGAATGGATTGTCAACGCCTATAGCCTGACCTTCGCGGTGCTGCTGCTGACCGGAGCGGCACTGGGCGACCGGTTCGGCCGCCGCCGGATATTCATCGCCGGGCTGGCGGTGTTCACCATCGCGTCGATAGCCTGCGCGCTGTCGCCGGACATCGGCACTCTCATCGCGGCGCGAGCGTTGCAGGGTCTGGGCGCCTCGATGGTCCTGCCGCTGTCGCTCACCCTGATCAGCGCGATCTTCCCGCCGCAGCAGCGCGGCAAGGCGATGGGGCTGTACCTGGGCTTCACTGGACTGGCGACGTTCAGCGGCCCGTTCATCGGCGGCGTCATCGCCGAAGGACTGTCCTGGCAGTGGATCTTCTGGCTGAACCTGCCGGTCGGCCTGATCGCGATCCTGCTCACGGCCCGCCGCGTCGACGAGAGCGTCGGCCCGAACAACCGCTTCGACGTGGCCGGAGTCGTGCTCGTGACCTTGGGCGCGTTCGGCATCGTGTGGGCTCTGGTCCGCGGCAACGTGGCGGGCTGGGGCAGCCCAGAAGTGCTGGCCGCACTGGTGCTGGGCGTCGCGCTGGTCATCGCCTTCGTGCTCTGGGAGCGACGCGCGACGGCCCCGATGCTGCCGATGCGGTTCTTCAGGTTGAGGGCGTTCGCCACGGCCAACCCGGCAAACGCCGCCGTGTTCGCGTCGCTGTACGGCACCCTGTTCTTCCTCGCACAGTACTTCCAGACGGTGCATGGTGAAGGGCCGCTCGGCGCCGGCCTGCGGTTGATGCCCTGGACGGCCACGCTGATGGTGTGCGCGCCGATCGCCGGCCGGTTGGCCGACAAGGTCGGCGAACGGAACTTCGTGGTGGGCGGACTGCTGCTCCAGACGATCGGTATGGGCTGGATCACTCTGGTCGCCGACACCGACACCGGATATCTCGAACTGCTGCCCGCGCTGATCGTCGGCGGCGCCGGACTGACCATGGCCATGCCCGCGGCGCAGAAGGCGGTAGTCGGAGCCGTGCAGCCTCAACAGATCGGTCAGGCATCCGGCGCGTTCATGACGATCCGCATGTTCGGCGGAGTGTTCGGCACCACCATCACCGTTGCCGTCTTCGCCAGTGCCGGGAGCTACGCCTCGATCGAGCAGTTCGGGCAAGGGTTCACGGCCGCCATGGGCGCCGTCACCGCGATCGCGTTCGTGGGCATGCTCATCGCACTCGGCATTCCGGGCCGACGGCCGCACGCCGTCGCCGCACCACCGCAGGCGGCAAGCGCCGTACCCCAGGGGGAAGGTGCCGCCTAAGTGCCATACGCCTCGATCGCCGGCGATACGTGGTGACAATGCGAGGGTCTCCCCGGCCGGCGTGGTCCGACGAACGGCTGGAGGCCCTCGTTCCACCGTCCATCCCCGACAGCACCGTTCATGGCCGAAAATCGGCGACTGCTGGCAGCATAGAACCTTAACACTCCAACAAGTCCATGAAACGATAGCCTTGTCATCCGTCTCCATTCGGCAGCCCAGTCTTACGCTTCCTTGGAGCAGGCGCATATCTATAGACATCGCCAGATGAATCGCGGAATCCGATTCACGGGGAACGACCGTCGGAGCTTCCGCGACATCTGAATGATGTGAGTCGAGATCCGATCCAGCCGACCACTTCAGATGGAGTTTCACATGCTCACCATCGGGCTACTCCATGGCATGAGTAGCGTTGCCACAGTAGACTATTACCGGCGTATCAATGAACGTGTCAACGAACGCCTCGGTGGCCACGAACGCGCGGAGCTGCTGCTGTCAAGCGTCAACTTCGGCGTCATCGAACGGTACGTCCGTGCGCAGGAATGGGACGAGGCCGGCGACTACCTGGCGAGCAAGGCCCGCGGCCTCGAGGTCGCCGGCGCCGACTTCATCGTCTGCGGCAGCAATACCATGCATCGTGTGGCGCCCGCCATCGAGGCGGCGATTTCCGTGCCTTTTCTCCATATCGCGGACGTGGTCGCCAAAGCCGCGCATCAGCAAGGAGTACGTACGCTCGGCCTTTTGGGGACGCTGCCCGTCATGGAGGCGGACTTCTATCGCGACCGGCTCGCCGCGTCGGGCCTGTCCGTCCTCGTTCCCGATCAGGTGGACCGCCACCTCGTCGATCAGGTGATCTTCGACGAGCTGACCCGTTACATCTTCACCGATCAGTCGCGGGCTCAGTACCTGCGGATCATGGAAGACCTCGCCGCCCGCGGAGCGGACGCGATCATCCTGGGGTGCACCGAGATCACGCAGTTGGTGAGTCCTCAGGACTTTCCCGTACTGCCGCTCCTGGACTCGACCGGCCTGCACGTCGAAGCCATCGTCGAGATAAGTCTGGCCTCCGCTCGATCCGAACTGCAACGATCCTGAACCCGTTCTCCCCCAGGAGTGCCGTCAACGGCGCCTTGGCCCACGTCGCCGACATCGACCGCACTTGGTGAGTCCACCCGAGATCAGCAGGCCTCGATGTGCCCAGCGGCAAGGGCCGCCATCTGCATGGTCCCGGCGGACTTGGGGGCGAGGCCGACGCCGTTGGAGACACCGATCACACTGCAACGACCAGGCTCGGCCGGGCAGGTCTTGTACCGGCCGGGGTGCCGCCGATTTTCCGACGCACCCCGGCCGAGCGGTTGCCGTTTCTCGACGAAGCTGCTTCCTGCGGCTGCGACCGTCCGGCCGGGTCGTCACCAGCTCCGTATGGTCACCGGTGATCGTCGCGTGTGATCGGATTCTCTCAAGGTCGCCATGCGTCACTGACATACATGACGATCCGTCCTTATCAGCCAGAGCCGCTGAATGGGCCTGTCCAGCCCGTCACTTTGATGCCGGTTCTTGCTGAGTCTTACACGGTGCGCCGGTGTGCAACGCGAGATGCTCGCGGACAAGGCCGAGGTACATGCATCCATCCTTGGCGTTGGGCTCGATGACGCCGCCTTCGTGGAACTCGTTCCACGCATAGATGCTGACGAAGTTGTCCACCGCGGAGATGCGTCGAGATTCGGTGATATCACTGCGTACCCGCGACAGAGCCGCCGCGAACAGTTCTGGTGTCTGATCCGCGTAGTACCTGATTTTGCTACGGTCTGGAATCAGATGGGGGAAACGAGGCCGCTCATCGAAGTCGGACGCGGCGCATCGCATGAACTGTGTAGGTCCGGCGTCCAGGTAGGCGGGCATTTGATTCACGTAGTTCTCGTAGCTCTTGACATGATCTATGCGTACGCCGCAGTAAGCGCCGTCAGCGCCCCATCGGGTCGGGGCGCTCCTGTCGAGCATGGCCTCCCAATTGCCGAGCACCAGCAGCTCTTCGCCCAGTACGTCACGCGCCTCGTGGCGGACGGCGTTCACGAATGCCTGAGTGTCGGCATCGCTGCCATCGCCGAGACCACGCCTGTCGCACAGGCTCACGACCAGCCGTCCGTCGTTGGCCCGCAGATAGTTGGATTGATCGAGGAACTGGCTGGTGAGGTGCCGGGCAACGGTGGCGAAATCCTCCTTGGGAATTTGCAGACCACCCCATGGATGAGCGCAGATCGTCAGCGTGAAGTCGATGTCCGATCTGTTGCGCGCCTGAGCGAAGGCCGACAATGAGGCTTTGAACACGGCTGGAGACTGTTTACTTACCGTATCCCAGTACCAGTAGAACTGAAAGAAATCCAGCCCGCCCTCGGTGGCTTGTGCGATGTGCGTTTCGAGCGTCTCCGGCCGGGAGTCGTCGTAGAATCCTATCTGCGGCTTCAGATGCCGGAAATCATCATCCCAGCCCTGCGTGTTCTGCGGCACAGACGGATCTCCGCCGGAGAAATCTCGAACGCCGCCCCACCAGTCGTTGTCTCGACCGAAAACGTTCTTCGTCGCTTTGATCATGTTCTTGGCGTCGGGGTTGAACGTACCGAAGTAGATCGCCCCGGCGCGAATCCATTGTGGGTAGATCCAGCCCAGGGATCCATCAATGGCGTAGCCGGCGGCGACCATCTCCTTCGTGCGACTCTCGAGCGCCAGCCGCCACACACCTGAGCGACTGAAGCGCCACATCCGCTGTCTGCCTGACCCAGGCTGACTCCAGAGGTGCCCTGCGATGCCTTCGTAGGCGAAGCGGCCGCCGGCCACGAGGCTGTCTCGCTCAGAAGCGGATGCGGTCAACAGGTAAGACGAGCCTGCCCGGAGCCGGTAGACCGGCTGCGAACCTGAGAATTCCGCTGTACGCCAGTAGCCGGCATGGCCTTCTAGGCGGGTGAATCCATGGCGCGTCACCGCCGATGTCGCCTCGCTCGGCGACAACGTATAGAAGCGACCGACTCCACCGGGCGCCAATAATTCAAACATCGGAACAGGATCGGTGACCTGGGAAACGGGCGAGCCGGCAGCACGCGCAGGCCTTTCCGTATCCGGCACTAGCAACAGACAGGCCACGACCAGGGCGGCGGCTCCTGCCATCCATGCCCTCAGCATCGCGAGAACCACCTCTCAAAATAGGTCGGGAGAATACACGGCTTTCTATGACTCTGCGCGGATTGTCACGCCGATGGATAGGCGTTCCGATACTGCACCGCCCTCCTGCGGGAACGGCGCGATCGGTCCTGACCGCAAATCTTGCCACGATCTCCGTCCCCGGTGACATGACAGGTACATGCGGTAGGGAAATGCAGCGCTGTTTCGTGGAGCACGCCGTGCCTTACCCCGGCAAAGGGACCGTCCACCTTGGCGGTCTCGTCGTCAAATGCCTGCGTTCAGCTCGGGGTTCCTGCGCGAGATGACGGTGCCATACCCTTCGTCCGCGAACCGAGGGGCGGCAGAATGATTGGCAGGATAAAGGTGATACTTGTCGTGATGACCACGCTGTGCTGGCCGGCTTGACGCCCTCCGCCTCACATGCGGGCCAAGCATGGATCAGACGGCAGCGACCACGCCTGCCCGTTCCCGATCGCTGAGGCGCCTTCGCCGTCGACATCAAGTACGTCCGTGGACGTGACTCCGGGATGGTGGCGGGTTGAGCCGACACGTCTCTCACCCGTTCGGCTGTTCGAGCGGCATTCGGCTGGACGGCTACGCGCATCTGACCCGCGACGCTGCGCGAGCTCTCCTTCCGCCTTCCGGAGCCCGACGAGCCAGCCCGGTCGTCGGGGGCCGATCTGCAAGCGCAGCTATGTCACCGACGGCTCACGCCAGCAGGCGTGCTCGTCGGGATTCACCGGCAGCCAGCACGCTGGGATCCGCAAACAGGTCGATCCCGCTGACCGGCGACGTCGGTGTGCGCGCTGTCGAGATGCGCAGGCCAGCACCTCATGCCAGGGCCTAAAGAGGTCCCTCTACGCCGAGCGACATCCCCATCGAGCCGCAACCGCCTCTGAGTCACAGCAACAGCTCGGTCGGCATCTGCCAGTCGTCCCTTCCAATGCCGCTGCGTTCGGACGCCGACCATTGCGGCGGCCTCTTGGGCGGGCCGCCCGGCAGGGTGACGATGACCGTCATCGTCCCGGTCGCCAAGCTGCCGCTGTACCGATGGGAAAGCAGCCGGCGTCCCATCGCCTACCTCGACTTCTACACCCGGGAGCTCGAGCAGGGGCCGGCGTGACGCTGCCGGTGCTCGTGTCGGCCTATTGCGACGCTGCGGGTGCTGCGGCCGGCGCGCCGCCGCTACGCGAGACGAGCATCCTACGGGCACGGCACGGCACGGCACGTCGCCGGCGTCGCCGTCCTGCTGATGGTGCTCGGCATCGCCTTGCGGGTCTGGCCGCCTCTCGACCCGGCGCCGCTGCTGCGGCTTCCGGTGCCGCAATACCTGTCACAGAACGTCTGCATGTTCGTGGCGGGAGCGGCCGCCTATCGGCGCGGATGGCTGCGGCCCTTCCGGCGTGGGCGGCGTCGCAGGAGTTCGGCGCTGCCGCGCCGGCCGCTGCGGCACTCCTGCCCGTCGCGGTGGGCGATCCGGATGCCGCAGGCACGTGGCTGCTGCTCACCCAAGCTGCGCATGGCGCCTTCGACGGCCTCTACCACGTCGGCATGTCACTCGGAATCCTAGGCGCGTTCAGTCGGCGCTTGGCCGGACCGCCGCGTGCCCTGGGCCGTTTTCTGACCGGCAACGCCCGCGCGGCCATTGGCGAAGTTCGCCCTGGCATCGGCCATCTCGCTCCCCGCTGCGCTGGGTCACCGCGGCCGCGGTACGTGCGCTGCCGCACGTCAAGCGGGTGCTTCAGCGGCGAACGGCACATCTGACAAGCGTTGGAGAATGAGAGACAGCAGCATCCTCTGGCCTGGCATTTCGGCAGAGCGAAGAGAGGATCATCAAGGCATCGTGTCGTCATCCCACGGCGAGGATCGGCAGGAGGTTCGACCACGCGCGTTTCCGGCCGTCAGGCCATCGCCGGGCCGTCCGCCGGGGGACTTCGGCGGTTCGCACCAAGGCATCCACAACGGCGTGGTGAATGTCAGGAAGTCCCCTCGTGACCGATGTCCCCTCGCAAGGGCCGGGCGGCGCCTGAGTGCCGTTCGCCCGAAAAGCGCGTGCCGTCGTGAGCCGATCGTGGCCACGCGGGACCATGGAGTCCGGCCCTTGACTTGAACGGATGGACTCCGAATGCGCAAACCCCTGGACCCGGTGGACAAGGAGATCGTCAGGCTCCTCGTCACACATGGACGGATCAGTCACCAGGAGCTCGCACAGCGGGTGCACGTTTCCCGGCCGGCCGTGCACGAGCGCGTCAAACGCCTGGAGCAGGACGGCGTGATCCGCGGCTATCGGGCGGTGATCGACTGGTCCGCCATCGACCTCGGGCTTTGCGCCTTTGTGTCGGTGCAGGCCGATCACGATCTGTTGGGGACGCTGGCCGACCGGTTGTTCGGCTTGACGACCAACGAGGCGAGGGTTGAGGAGTGCCATCGCGTGACCGGCCAGTGGTGCGCACTGTTGAAGGTCCGGACCGCCTCTCCGGTCGCCCTGCAGCAGTTGCTCGACGACATCCTGACGATCGAAGGCGTCGATGCCGTCGTCACCACCATCGTCCTTTCGTCCTCTGAGGCAGTCAGCCGGGCATCACCCGGCTGACGAATCGTCGGCTGCGCGCACCGCGGGCGACCGTGGTCACGGCGTACCGAACCGACGAACCGTCGCAGCTCAGCGCCGTGCCTTGATGCCGGCGACCGGACCGCCTACGGTTCCCAGCACCGAGTCGGCCGAACCAGGGAGGACCCCATGGCGCACACTCCCGCCATTGAGATTCCGGATGCGACGGGGGAGCCCGACGCCTATGTCGCGTCGCTCCTTACGGCGCTCGGCGAGCGCGACCCGCTCGATCAGCTCGCCGACACCCCGAAGGAGGTGCGCCGCTTGATCGCCGACCTGTCGCGGGAGCAGTGGCTCGCCCAGCCGGACGGTGAGTGGTCCATCGAGCAGAATGTCGGTCATCTCTTCGACGTGGACATCTGCTACGGCTTTCGCATCCGGCTCATTTTGAGCGAAGATCGGCCCAGCTATCCGGCCTATGACGAGAAGCGGCTGGTCGCGCTCCCCAAGCCGCCGCTGCCTGACCTGCTCGACGCGTGGGAGGCGATTCGCGGCGCCAACGTCGTGCTCTACCGGTCCATGGATTCTGCGCAGCAGGCCCGCACCGGTGTCCATCCGGAGCAGGGCGAGGAGCCCGCGATCCGGCTTCCGCAGAAGATGGCCGGCCACGACATCGCCCATCTCAACCAGATCATCCGCACCATCGAAGCCGTCGGCTGATCGACCGGACGGCACACGAGCCGACCTTCTGGGCGCGCCGTGCCGGTGGCACGGCGCGCCACCCGCCCCGGTAGCCGGCCTCGCATACGCCTGCGAGGCCGGCTACCGGCACGTTTGAAGGCCGAGGATGAGCGTGGCCGGCAACCCCACGCCTATAGGTACAAGCCATCGGTGGCCACGAGGCGATCTCGTCGCGGCGAGTGCACGATGTGAGCGAGGCGGCGGCAGCGTGGTCGTCGAGCCGGGAAAAGTCAGCGCGTCGCGGCCCCTTCTTCCCCGAAATAGAGCCCGTACGACGCAGGGTGCGCCGGCCTGGCCCCATGCACTGACGAAGCCATTCGACAGCCCCCGGCAGCCCTCGGCAGCGCTGGTGCACGTAGTCGAACGGGGCCCATGGGGCCACTGAACAGGCCGAAGTTTCGAATGCCATGTGGTGACGATCTTGAGCAGGCGCTCAACCATCGGCCAGACCATACGGCGTGACACGCGGGGCTATGTGCGGAAAACCGCGAAGATGGCGACCGTGTGGAATTCGAGCCGCAAAAATGCTTGCCGCCGACACAAATGACACGTGCAGGACGCTCGGCTTGTGTCCCTGAAACGGGTGGTGGTCGCGACTGACGGGCCCGCTTAGGTCCGTTCTGACCATTCCCGTGACGGCCATAAGCTTGACTTATTGGCCGATGGAATGGAACGGCATGGCCTGGCAGCGTTTCGACGGTTCCCTGCCGCCCATCAAAGCGAGACGAGCGCCATCAACCCTGTTGAGCGGCGTATCTGTCAATGAGCGGCACAATCCTGCCAAAATCTGCCGGCGACGCTTCCTTGACCTGGCTGCTGCGTAGAGTGCTGCCGACCTGCGGCCCTGTGCCTGCAACCCTGTGACCAGGACGTCGTACGTGAACTCGCCGTTGTCGAACACCAGCGAGCAGTTCGTGCAAAGTTATTCGAAGGGAAACACCTCCATGGCCATATCGTTCGGCCGCATGTTCCGTCCCCTCGGCCTGGGCTTGGCGGTGACGCTGGGCGCCTCACTCGGCGTCGCCGTCACGCAGGCTTCCGCCGACACGGCCGCCAAGAGCGGGGCGGCTACCGCGGTGGCCGCCCAGCGGGTGAAGGTCTACGAACTGCTGACCAAGGATGGCGGCTACTACTACACGGCCAGCGAGTCGGAGAAGTACAACGCCATCACCAAGCATGGCTGGACGGTCACCCAGACGCCGCTGTACTACCTGTCGCCCACGCCGTTCGACGGCGGCAAGCCGCTGTACCGGCTCCGCTGGTTAAAGAAGGCGTCCTACATCGTGACGGCGTCGGTCATCGAGCGGGAGAAGCTGATGAGTTCGGGCAACTTCCGCTACGAGGGAGTGCTCGGCTACGCGCCGGGCTCGACCGAGGCGGGCGGCGACGTCAAGGTGTTCCGCCTGTCCAACAACGGCAGATGGCGCCTGGCGGTCGAGGCACACAAGAACAGCATCCTGGTCAACGAGCCCGGCTGGGAGCTCAACGGTCCGCTGTTCTTCCAGTTCAGGCAGGCAGGCTGAGCTTCTGATGGGACAGATCGCCTCAGGAAAGCACGAGGTGCCCTGTCCCATCGGTCCGATCCCCCGACTGCAGACCTTCGGCAACACGACACTGCCCGCGTGGGATGGGGCCCCTGCTTCCGATGAAGAATTGCGCTTGGCCGGCCGTTGAGGCAGTCGGTGGCGTGAATGGGGCGGAGTTTGGCCGGAACCACTCCTTCCTCATGCAGGAGAAGCTGCAAGACTCGGTGGTCGCCGTACAGGTCACGACCGCAGCGGGGACGGTCGGTGAAGGTCTTCTCATGGGGGTGAACGGTGCCGAGACTAGGCAGCCTGCCGGGTGTGATGGTTCTGGTCGGAATGGCGGCGGCATGCGGGCTCACGCCGGCGCCAGCGCCCTCCCCCGCGAGTCCCACGCCCGCCCCGTCACGGCACGAGGCCTCTCCTACGGCCAAGCCGTCCGCCGCATCAGCCCGGCTCTCGGTGCCCGGCAACCCCTGCCGCGTGCTGACCGCGTCGACCCGGTCGAAGCTCGGGATGCGGCAGGGAACCAAGGACCGGCTCGACCCGGCCTGCAAATGGAGCAACGACCCCGGCAATGCCCCACCGTTCAGGTTCAGGGACCTCAGCATCACCTATGACGCGGGATTCAAGGAGTTCACCGCTTCCCTGAAGGACGCGAAGGAGAGCTTCGCGACCAAGAAGAGAAGCGACTACCGGCAACCCAGCGCCTTCGGCGGAGCGCCGTCGGTGAAGGGCACGATCCAGCAGATCGGCACCGCCAAGGTGGGCGAGCACTTCGACGAGGGCTACTACGTGTACTTCGTCTATGAGGTCGGCGAGGCCAAACGCGGCGAAGGCAAAGCCGTCCTGCGCAAGGGCAACGTGGTGATCACGATCAGCTTCAGCGGTGCCGACGTGCCCGGGCGCAGGATGCGTGACGGCAAGCCCATCGGTAACGCCACCGCCCAGACCGCGATCGACGTCGTGGCGGGGCAGGCCATCGCGGCAGTGCGGTGACCGCCTGTTCTCAGGGTCTCTAACTACACCCTGTCTCCATCCTGATCATGCACAGCCAATCCACCACCCACAGGACATGGTCGCGCCGGGCCTGTCCGGGGCGGAGGTCCTCGGTTTCGAAGAGATTGAGGACGAGATCGCCAGGCTTGAGGGGCCCGTCACGCTTGGGGATCTCCTCGCAGGAGTACGCAGACCATTTCTGGGCCGCGACTCCCTCCTTTCCTCGCTCAGCGCACTCGTCCTTGCTGAGGGTGCCGTAGTACACCTCGGCCCCCGGCTTACCGGTCCACGTCGGACTGGGGTGTGGAGTCGGCGCGCTCGTCTCAATGCGGGGGAAGGCTGATGGGGTGATGGGAGGGGAGATCACGACAGTAGACGTCCCCGGAGTAGTCGACAAAGCAGGAGCAGGCGACAGGACAGGAGCAGGCGACCGAGCCGGAGTAAACGACGAAGCAGGAGCGACGGCTTCCGCGAGTCGAATCCTCTCCCCTGATGCGGCACCCGGCGTTTCGTGTGCTGTTCCCGCCGTGTTGGTGACGACGAGCACCACAGCGGCCCCTGCGCTCCCCACCAGGGCGAGGATTCCCGCGACGCAGGAGACGACGAGGCCGTCTCGCTGCCCGTTCTTCTGGCGGTATGCCACCTGACCTCCTCCTGTGACGGCGCGGCGGCACCTGTCATGAGGCCTGTTCATTTGGCGTCGGCGGATGCGCCGCGGGGTGGAGGGTCCCAGTGACCACCGCGCCGGCGTGAAGATCGCCCGGCTGGCACACCGATCGACGTGGAGGACCCGACCCATCGTGCGTCCGCCCTGCCCGGCGCCGCTCCTCAAATGATCACAGCACGTACGCGCCAAACCCAAGTCTTACTCCGGCCATCGAGCGCGGCATTTCTGCCATTCTCATCAGAAGCCCCTCCCGGGCGAGGCGGCGTCTGCCGCGCTGGGCCGAGAGCGCAGGAGAGTCCGTGCGCCGGGGGTGTCATCCGCCGTACACCTCGATGCGGTCGAGACTGATCACGGTGCTGCCGGAGGCGGGGTTCCTGGTGCCGGTCACCCGTACGCGCAGCGTGTGCGGCCCCGCCAGCAGGACGTGGCTCAGTAGTTGAGCTCCTCGCCGACACGGATGCCGCTGTAGTAGTCCAGGTGCTGTTCAGGGCCGCCGTCGACGGAGATCGCGGCGATGCCGTTGCCCCAGTCGCGCACCCTGAGCAGGGCCACCTGCGTGCCGCTGAAGCGGATCGTCGCCGTCGCTCCCGCGCGCCCGCTCCAATGGTCGTCGCCCTGGAAGCACTGGTTGCCGCAGCCCGACCTCGACTGCCACGTGCCGCCGTACTGGACCTGGTTCTGGCCGGCGCCCAGGTCGAAGTCGTTGATCACCGCGGTCGGCGCGCCCGGATCGCCCGAGGGCAGCGGCTGGGTGGTCCCGGCGGGCAGGGGCCGGCCGAAGTCCGGCGTGCAGTCGGCGTTCCAGGTGAACTTCTGCACCCGGGTCGTGCGGAAGGAGTAAGTGTAGGCGCTGGTGTTCTTGCCGTGGTGGGCGATCCAGTCCTCGGTGCCGTCGGGTGAGCGGAAGAAGGAGTGATGGCCGGCGCCCCACACGCCGGCGGCGTCATCGCGCCAGAACACCGGCCCGGGATGCTGCACCCAACTCGCGGCCAGCATCGGGTCGGCCCCGTCGGCGATGCTCGTCACCCACAGCTGGTAGTCGGGCTTGGCGGTGTCGCAGGTGGAGTAGGTCAGGAACGTCCGTCCATTGCGAAACAGCGGCGTGGGGCCCTCCCGCACCTCGCTGCAGCAGTCGGCGATCTTCGCCTTGAAGGTGTACGGAGCGGGTGGGTCCGGCGAGATCCACCTTGGCGTGCGCGGTACACGCGCCGTGGCTGCTCCAGCCCATGGAGTAGCCCAGCGCCGAGCGCGTCTGGCCGTCAGTGAGGGCGGTCCGGGACCATCCGTCGCCTTCGTAGGAGCTGCTCGTGCTGACCGCCCTGCCCGCGGCGAGGTTGCCGCCGGCCACCTCGATCTCGGCGAACTGCAGCCGGTAGTGGCTGTGCGGGTCTCGGCTCAGTTTGGTGCCCTCGACCTTCACGTAGCGCACCTCGATCGTCGGGAACGGGAACGTCTGCGCGCCCGCGCCGGGCGTGGCGAAGCCGGTACGCGTGGCCACGGTCGTCCAGGTGGACTTGTCGGCCGACACCTGGACGGAGAAGTCGACCGGCAAGCCCTGTCCGGCGCTGCCGGCGTCGGCCCGCGGGTACAGGTCCACCCGGCTGATCGGCTTGGTGGCGCCCAGGTCCACGGTGATCGACTACGTGTGATCGGTGGTCAGGTCGGAGTGGCTGCTCCAGCCCATCCTGCCCGCGATCGAACCGCGCTCGCCGTCGACGGCGCCCTGAGGGCTCCAGCCGTCGCCGTCGTACGAACTGGTCGCGGTGATCGCGCGGCCTTCTGCCGGGTTGGTCTCCGGGTTGACCTTGACGTTGTCGATGCGGGCGGCCGCGCCTCCGGTGATCAGGGCGATGTCGCCGGCCTGGTAGGCCTTGTCGGTCACGGTCAGCAGCGGGGCGGCGTCGTGCCCACGTACGCGGTGATCGTGTCGCCTCTGGCGACGACGCGTAGCCTGGAGCGCTGCCCGGGGACATAGCCCGGGACGTTCGCCCTGGCCAGCATGGTCTCACTGCGGACGATGAAGACCTCGCCGTTGTTGCGCTGGGCGACGAGGTAGCCGGTGTCCATCTCGGTTCCGCTGAGGTTGCGGACCATCAACCCCGCCCAGTTCTCCTGACCTCCGGTGGCGCGTGCCGCCGGCGGGCGGGATCTCGTACTCGCTGAGCCAGATGTTCTTGCCGTGCATGACCACATTCGGGTGGTCGTACTGCCGCCTGACGGTGATCTCGCTTGCCGGGATGCTCG
Organism: Nonomuraea zeae; assembly: GCF_005889725.1. GTDB lineage: Bacteria > Actinomycetota > Actinomycetes > Streptosporangiales > Streptosporangiaceae > Nonomuraea > Nonomuraea zeae. The sequence goes on along the minus strand of NZ_VCKX01000077.1, from coordinate 29,107 downwards.
CCCCGCCGGGCCCGCTCAGCGCGGTGGGGCTCAGCGAGACGCCGGTGACAGCCGCGGCCGGCCGGTACAGGACCTGCGCCGCCTCGTACTCTCCCCGCGCCGCGTACAGGGCGATCGTGGTCGCGGGGTGTGCGGGCGGGGTGCTGGTGGAGAACACGTGATCGGCGAAGTTGTGCACCCACGCGACGGGCACCGCGGCCTGGACGGCGGCGGGCAACAGCGGGATGAGCACACAGGCCAGCCCGGCTAAGACGGTGAAACGATTCAACAAGGGGATGTCCATGGTTCTCTTTCCTGGCTTCGTGCAGAGGGAGGCGTGGTGCCGCATCTCCCGGAGAGGCTGCGGGGTGGAGGTCAGGTGGCGATGCCGCTGCCGAGTTCGGCGGCGTGCCAGGGACCGAGACCGGGTGCGTCCTGCCAGGCGTGCCGCAGCGTGCCGGTGACGGTCCGGGCGAAGTAGCGCAGCCGCCCGATGGCGTCTTGGGCCGCCGCTCCGTCACCGGCGACGGTGATCGGCGGGCCGGAGGCCCGGATGAGCGTGGCGTCCCAGGGACCCGTGTCGAGGTGGCGCTGCCAGCTGTGGAACACCCGGCCGTCGGCCGTCCTGGCGAAGTACACCAGGCGCCCGCTGGGGTCCAGTGTGATGGCCGGATCTCCGGCGATGGTGACGGTGACGTGGGTGCCGTCGTCGTCGACGTTCGTGGTCAGCGGCAGGAAGTTGTTCGTGCTCATGGAGCGGTTGTCCCCGGTGAACAGCCTGTTCGGACTGTTCCTCCTCTATGTGGCGGTGTCGTTGCCGTTCACGGTGTTCCTGCTGACCGGGTACTTCGCCTCGCTGCCCGGTGAGCTGGAGGAGGCCGCGGCGATCGACGGGGCGTCGCGGCTGCCTACGTTCTGGACGATCATGCTGCCGCTGGCGCGATCGGGACTGATCACCGCGTTCACCCTCAACGCCATCGGGCTGTGGAACGAGGCGTTCCTCGCGCTGGTCTTCGTGCAGAGCACCGACAAGCAGACGCTGCCGCTCGCCCTGCTCGGCTTCCTGGCCAAGCAGCAGTACAGCGGCGCCGACTATGGCGTGCTGTTCGCGGGCGTGGTCATCATCGTGCTGCCCATGCTGCTGCTCTACGTCTGGCTCGGCCGGCGCATCATCGAGGGCATGACGCTCGGCGCCGGAAAGTGATCATGGAGCTCACTGCGTGAGAAGAGAAGGTCTCGAACTGCCCGTCGCCGAGCCCGGCCCCGCCAGCCCGCTGCCGATCCTGCGGGACAACGGGGTGCGCGCGGACACGAGCGCCGCCGATCCCGCCATGGCCGCCAGCATTGCCTACGGTCAGCCGTTCAGCCTGCTGCCGTACGGCATGCAGGACGACTACGGGCGAGATCGCCGGGTGCGCCGGGTGGACAGCGTCGTTCTGGAGAACGAGTGGCTGACCGCCACGTTCCTGCCCGGCTTCGGCGGGCGGTTGTGGTCGCTGGTGTACCGGCCGACGGGCCGCGAGGTGCTGTTTCGCAACCCGATCCTGCAGCCGGCCAACCTGGCGCTGAGGGGTGCGTGGTTCTCCGTCGGCGTCGAGTGGAACCTCGGCGCGACCGGGCACTGGCCGTTGACCTGCGCGCCCCTGCACACCGCCCGGGTAGGCGACGGCCTGCGGATGTGGGAGTACGAGCGGATGCGCCGCCTGGTCGTGCAATTGGACGTGCGACTCCCCCCGGGATCGCCCGTGCTCTTGGTGCATGTACGCCTGCACAACCCGCACACGACGGACGTGCCCGTCTACTGGTGGTCGAACATCGCCGTACCGGAGACACCCGGCCTGCGCGTGATCGCGCCCGCCGATCACGCCTATCACTTCGACTACGCCGAGACCCTGCACCACGTGCCCTTCCCCGACTGGAAGGGCACCGACCGGAGCTACACCACTCGGGCCTCGGCGGTAGCCGACTTCTTCTTCGACATCGCCGAACGCCCCGGGATCGCCGCCCTCGATGAGACGGGAAGCGGCCTCGTCCATACCTCCACCCGCCGGTTGAGCGGCCGCAAGCTCTTCCACTGGGGCAGCTCCCGGGGTGGGCAGCGCTGGCAGGAATGGCTGAACGGTCCGGACGCGCGCTATCTGGAGGTACAGGCGGAACTCGCCCGCACCACCTGGTCGTGGACGGAGGCGTACGGACTGGTGCACGCCGACCCCGACGTCGTCCACGGTCCATGGGACCAGGCCAGGAAAGCGGTGGACAAGGCCGTCGCCGTCCTGCTGCCCGAGACGACGCTGGAGGCGCGGCACCGGTGGCTGGCCCGGACGTCCAGGCGCGCCCCGTCCGACATCCGCTACGCAGCCTCAGAGGATGTTCTGTGACGGTATGGGCTTTTGGTCCCTGCAGTTGAGTAGGGATTTTCGTGAAATAGGTTGACGTTCAGTGTGAGTGCGCTCAACTGACAGTTATGAGCGAGCGGAAGCCGTACCCCCAGCGATCTGTCCGATGAGCGGTGGGAACTGATCCGGCCGGTCATCACTTCGTGGAAGGGTCAGCACCCCTCCGTCAGCGGTCATGAGGGCCGCTACGAGATGCGGGAGATCGTGAACGCGATCCTGTATCAGGCCCGGACCGGCTGCCAGTGGCGCTATCTGCCGCACGACCTGCCGCCCTACACCGCGGTCTACTACTACTTCGGCGCGTGGCGCGATGACGGCACCAACCAGACCATCCATGATCTGCTGCGCTGGCAGGTGCGTGAGCAGGCGGGCCGGGCTGAGGATCCCAGCGCGGTGGTGCTGGACACCCAGACCGTGCACACCTCCGTCAACGCGCCGGCCGACACCACCGGGCTGGATCCGGGTAAGAAGAGCAGGGGCCGCAAGCGCGGCATCGCCTCCGACGTGCTTGGCCTGGTCATCGCGGTCGTGGTGACCGCAGCCAGCGTGCACGACAACGCCATCGGCATCGCGCTGCTGGACAAGGTCGCGGCCGCCAACCCCAGCGTGACCAAGGCGTGGACCGATGCCGGGTTCAAGAACGCGGTCGCGCAGCATGGTGCCGGGCTGGGCATCGACGTGGAGGTGGTGCAGCGCAACCCACACACCCTCGGGTTTGCGCCGCTACCCAAGCGGTGGATGGCCGAGCAGGTCTACGGCACCCTGATGCTGCACCGCCGGCTGGCTCGCGACTACGAGACACGACCTGCCAGTTCCGAGTCGATGATCTACTGGTCGATGACGGACAACATGGTTCGCCGATTGACCGGGACGGCCACGTCGACCTGGCGCGATCCCGTCCCCGTGGCGGCATAGCAGAGCCGGGGACGCCGATGCGCGAGTTCCTCGAGCGCCTGGCCGAGCGGGAGGCCGCCGCCCAGGCCGAAGCCGACGACCTGCGCGAGCAGATCGCCGAGCTGTCGGAGCGGCTGAGCACTGTTGAGCAGGTGCTGTCCCGGCTGCGCGTCACCCGCGCGACGATCCTGGAGATGACCGGCGAGTCGGCCGGGAGCAACTCTGCCGCGCCGGCGCTTTCGCCCGTCTACCGGCAGATCCTGGCGATCGTGGAGCAAGCGCCGGACGGCCTGCGAGCCAAGGACATCTGCCGGCTGCTGAATATCGGCGTGGAACACACCCACACCGAGAGCCTGCGCGCCAAACTCAAACGCATGGTCGCCCGACGCATCCTCGTTGAACCCGAACCCGGCCTGTTCACGCTGCCCCAACCGGGTCACGGCGCATAGAAGCTGTTGCCCAAAGTCAGACCGGACGGAAGCCCACAGAACGCCCTCTCAGGCTGGGGAGCTCTGCAACGGCGGGCATCAGCGCTCCCCCATGACGACGCGACGCCTTTCGGGGATGAGACGCTCGGAACCGAGCAGCAACCATGGCTGCGCCTCTTGGATAGCGGCCGGCTGCCCGTCCTGCCCAAGGCCGGTCGTCCGAAGGAAGCACTGACCCTGACGAACTGGCTGCCGCACCGCAACCACGGCAGGATCCGGCTGCTGCGCTGCAAAGCCCCATCGCCGCAGGAAGGCCCGAGATCGCGGCCGCCATCCTGCACGAGGGGCTGGAGGTTCCGGACCTGCGGGAAGGCGAGGACTCCCTGCACCACCTCTGGGCCGATTGCCAGCGGGCCCTCGGCGCCGACAAGCCACTCCCCTCGAGGTGCGACTTCCGGATGAAGCCTTGAAGCCCACCCCTCCGATGCGGCTCGGCGGTCGTGGCGGACAGGGATGAAGTAATTCGCAGCTTGCCTACACCGGCGATCGGAAAGCGACCCGACCGAACCATTCTGTCTTGCCAAAGTTCGTTGCATTTCTGCCATTAAAATTCCTCCACCGAACCGCCCACAAACGCAGATTTGACATCCTAGATCTGCGCCCGCTTTACTCCGTTATGTGACATTCAAAAGGTACGGTAGAAAGAAGAATGCCGCCATCTTGCTGGTGGCGATTTCCGCGTTCGGCGCGGGCCTCATCCCCGCGTCGCCCGCCGTGGCGAAGCCCGCGCCGGGCGATCCCGACAGCAAGGCCGGCAACGCACTTGTCAACCTGGCCGAGTACCCGAAGCTGACCTCTGATCAACTCACCGCGAAGGTCGCCAAGGAACGCAAAAGCAGGCCCGCCGCTCCTCAGGAGACCGAGCCTTCCGCAGAACTGATCAGCGAGGAGATCCTCCCCGACGGCCGACTGCAGAGGTCCATCTACACCCTCGTTCCGGAGGCGAACCCCGACGAGGTCGCGGAGTCGCTGCGCAAGCAGGGGGAGAAGAACGTCCGGGTGGTCCGGCACGCTCCGACGTCGTCTGCGGAGTCCGACGTGCGGCCCATGGGGCCGGGGGACTGCGCCTACGGCAGTGCGCGCACGCTCACCTGTCCGAACTCCTGGTGGCCGAACCTGGGCCGGCACAATCCCGTGGTCCTTTTCAACGACCATTCGAGCGCAGCGTGGCCGACGACCAACGCCGTCTACAAGTGGAATCAGACGCCCAATATCGACAGCTGGTACACCTGGAACAACTGCAACCAGATCAACGTGAGTTGCGTTAACGTCTGGTCGGGAAATTACGGCAACTCCGGCTGGGCGGGGAAAACATACTTCACCTATGTCTGGGGCGGAACCGGAGAAATGCTCGCTTCAGACGTCCATCTGAACGAATATTATACGCCCACTACGTGGACCCGGAACCACGTTGTCACACATGAACTTGGCCACGTATTGGGCTTGGAGCACAACGTGTGGTCAGGTGACGTCATGCACGCCCAGCAGAATTTGAGGGAGGACATCGGCGGCGAGAATCCGGCGCTGCTCGCGCAGGTTTACTCCATCGATCGCTAGTAAGGGGTTGCAGCCGATCGCGGGAGCGCCGTGCAACGGCGGGCCAGCCCACCGGGCAACCCACGTGCCGGACGTCATTCCGCCGGTCTGAAACCAATGTTTTCAAGGAGATCTCGCGCAATAATGCGCGGGGTCTCCGCCACTGATCCACCGCCGACTCAAGCGCATGTGGTACCGAACCACTCGCTGCACGCCTTCGTCGCTCACACGGGCCTGTCCCTCGCCGGCGGAGCATCCTGACTGTTTCGTGCGCGTCGGCACGATGCAACCCGCTGCCCAGGCTCGCACCGATCGAATGATTCCTAGACATCCGCTTCGAGCGCCTCCCATAGGGGTTACGCACCTCCGCGGCCGTGTCGTCAGAGAACAGTGTAAGTCCATGCGCATCCGTCACCCTTTGGGAGAGCGGGAGCCGATCCCCAATTGGCGGGTGCTGCACGCCGTGATGCGGCATTTCCGCGTCGCCGGATCGCGGCGGGATCTGTCTGCCGAGTACGGCTCAGGATCAGTCTGCGACCGCCTTCTTTCGTGTGCGCTCTCGGGCGTTCTGGCCAGCTCGGCGGCTGGGACCTTCACCTGGCCGGCGACAAAGTCGACCGCCTCGTCCGGCAATTCGGGGCCGTCCTCGGGGAAGCGGCAGTGCTGGGCGAAGATACTTCAGCCATACCGCCAGCGCCAGCTTGGACGGGCCGGTCCGACCGGTCAGCAGGTCCGGCTCCTTGCCGCTCAGCAGCCAGTGCTCGATCAGCTCCGTTCGCCCAGGGTGCGCGCCATGGGATGCCGATCTCTCTTCTACGCTCACAAGCGGTGGCGCCCTGTCGGCCGCCACGCCCATGCGTGCGAGGAAAGTGCCGAGAGCTATCGGCAACTCGGCACTCTCTTGGCTGGAGCTCGCCCGGCCGTGAGGCCGTCACCCACGACCTGTCATCGACGACAGGTCGTGCTCAGCCGTTTCCGGCAGCGGCGGGTTCTGGGGGCGCCGACGGCAGGGTGCGAAGGCGGCTCACCGGGGAGATGACGAGCCCGATCACGACGGTGGCCGAGCCGATGGCCGCCGTCGTGAGCGCGCCCTTGGCGCCGACCGCACCCGCGAGAAGGCCGGCGGACAGACCGCCGAGCGCGCCGCCGCCGAACAGCAAGGTGCGGAAGACCGCGGTCATGCGGCCCATCATCGCCTGTGGGGTGCTGGTCTGGCGCAGGCTGACGATGATGACATTGGCGACGCCGAGACCCAGGTAGGTGGCGAAGAAGGACAGGACGAACATCCCCACCATCACCGGCCTCGGGCCGCCCGCCAAGACGATCAGTGCTGGGCCCAGCAGGAGAGCCGTCTGAGCCACGAGATAGACCAGCCCGAGCCGGAATCGCGCGATGATCTTCCGGGAGATCACCGCGCCGATCAAACCGCCCACGGAGGCCGCCGCGAAGATTGCGCCCAGGGTGGTGGAGTCCAGCTGCAGGTCACGGGTGCCGTACAGCAGGAACATGGTCCAGACGGTGACCATGGAGAAGTTGCAGCAGAACCCGACGAGGGCCAGCGCTCGCAGGATCGAGTTGCCGAAGACCCAGCGCAGCCCCTCGCGCAGCTCGGCCAGCAGGCGTCTTTTCACCGCAGGTGGGTCTGGGCGTGGCTCGGGCGTGCGGATCAGCAGCAGGGACGCCAGTGACACCAGGTAGGAGAACGCGTCGACGACCAACGCCACCGGCGCCGTCAGCGCACTGATCAAGGCGCCGGCGAGCCCGGGACCGGCCACGTCAGCCGCCGACGAGCTGATCCCCATTTTGGCGCTGGCCTCGACGTAGTGCTTGGGGTCCTTCACGAGGGTGGGCACGAAGGACATCCAGCTCACATCGAACAGCACCGACGCGACGCCGATGACGCAGGCGATGACCAGTAGCGGTGCCATGCTGAGGACGTCCAGCCAGAACAGCACCGAGATCAGTGCGAGCAGGACCATCCGGGTGAGGTTGGCCCACATCATGACAGGCCGCCGCCTGACCCGGTCGACCCAGACCCCGAACAGCAGAGCGAGCCCAAGGTAGGGCGCGAGCTGCAGGAACCGCAGGAGACCGACCTGCTCGTCGGTGGCACGGAACGCGTAGATCGCGGTCAGCGGCAGCGCAAGGTTGGTGACCTGGGTGCCGAGCAGCGACAGGGTCTCACCGAGCCAGAACTTCAGGAAGTCGCCGTTGCGCCACAGCCCTTCCCTCGAGGAGGCATCTGGATCAGCGACAGGTTCAGCGATCGTCACGATCCGCCTGCCGCGCTGAGCTCGGCGACCACCGCGACGACCTGGTCCACTTCCTGCTCGGTGTTGTAGTAGTGCGGCGACAAGCGCAGGCACCAGTCGATGTCCTTGTCGCCGAAGTCGAACTGCGCGAAATGGCGGAAGCTCAGCGCCGAGTTGATACGGCGGGCGTCCATGGCGGCCTTGAACGGCTCCGGCTGCCAGCCCTCGATGGCGAAGGTGACCAGGGCGCCCAGTTGCCGGCCGTGGTCGAGTACGCGTATCCCGGGCAGGTCGGCGAGCCTGTCGCGCAGGCTTGCGGCCAGGGCGGGGGTGCGGCGTGAGATGGCGTCCATACCGACCTGGCGGGCGTAGCGTGCGGCGGCTGCGCAGCCGAGGAGGATGGCGTAGGGGAATTCCCAGTCCTCGAATCTGGCTGCTGTCTCGACGGGCTCGTAGCGGCCCGGCTCGATCCAGCGGGCGCCGTACATGTCGATGAACAGCGGCTCGTAGCCGGCGCGCAGGACGCGGTCGGACACGTACAGGAATCCAGAGCCGCGGGGGCCGCGCAGGAACTTGCGGCTGGTGGCGGTGAGCAGGTCGCAGCCGATCTCGGCCACGTCGATCGGGTACTGGCCGACGGACTGGCAGGCGTCGACCAGGTACAGCAGATCCAGGTCGCGGCAGTGCCGGCCGATCTCAGCGACCGGCTGGACCAGCCCGGAGTTGGTGGGGATGTGGGTGGCGGCCACCAGCCGGGGCCGGTGCTCGCGCATCAGGGCAGCCATCGCCGCCACGTCCACCCCGCCCTCAGGCAGGTCAGGCGCGTGCACGACCTGCACGCCGAACCTCTTGCTCAGCGACAAGAAGGCGATCTGGTTGGAGATGAAGTCGTTGCGGGTCGTGAGGATGACATCGCCGGCATCGAACGGGATCGCCGACAGGGCGGTGGAGAACGCGTGGGTGGCGCTACCGGCGAACGCGATGTTCTCGGGAGCGCAGTTGATCAGGGCGGCGGTCTCGGCGTAGAACTCGCGGACTTGCTCGGCGCGGGCGGCCGAGGCCTCGTAGCCGCCGATGTTCGCCTCCAGCTGCAGGTGGTTGACCATCGCGGCCAGTACCGGCGCGGCCAGCAGACCGCAGCCGGCGTTGTTGAAGTGCACGACGTCGGCGGCACCGGGGGTGTCCGCGCGCAGGGCTGCGACGTCCAGAAGCGATTCTGCGGAAATCTCGGAAGCGCTATTATTGTTTCTCATGTCAGACAGTAGCAGTTCTGCGGGGCTGGCGACCAGGATGCGCGCGATGATCGACCGGCTGGCGCCGGGCGACCGTCTGCCCAGCAGCCGCGAGCTGATCCGGCGCTACCAGGTCGGCCCCGCCACCGTGTCACAGGCAATCGCCACACTCGCCGCCGAGGGCCTGGTGGTCACCCGTCCCGGCAGCGGCACGTACGTGGCAGCACGCGCTCATCGGCGCGCCACGGTGGCCGACACCGCCTGGCAGACCGTGACCCTCGCCGACCGGACCGTGGAAACCCGAATCCTCACCGGCGCCGCCGGTTCGCCGCCCGCGGGTACGCTCATGCTGGACGGCGGCTACCTGCATCGATCGCTTCAGCCCACCCAGATCCTGGCCGCGGCGCTGGTCCGCGCCGCACGCCGCCACGACGCCTGGGACCGCGCTCCCGCCAGCGGCCTGGCGGCCCTGCGCAGTGTCTTCGCCACCATGGCCGGCGGCGGTGTGAGCGCGGACGACATCCTGGTCACGGCCGGGGGGCAGAGCGCCCTGTCCATGGCGTTCCGGGCCATCGCGGCGCCGGGTGACCCCATCCTGATGGAGTCGCCCACCTATCCGGGAGCGATAGCCGCCGCCAGGGCGGCCGGCCTGCGCCCGGTACCGGTGCCGATGGATACCGACGGCCTGCAGCCCGACCTGCTGGCTGACGCTTTCGCCATGACCCGCGCACGCCTGCTGTACTGCCAGCCGGCCCATCACAACCCCACCGGCACCGTGCTCGCACCACGACGCCGCCAGCAGATCATCGAAGCGGCCAGGGCAGCAGGCGCATTCGTGATCGAAGACGACTTCGCGCGACACCTTGGCCACGGCATGCCGGTGCCGCCGCCCTTGCTGGCCGACGATCGCGATGGCACCGTGGTCTACCTGACCTCGCTCACCAAACCGGCGGCGCCGAGCCTGCGCATCGGCGCTATGGTGGCCCGAGGCCCGGTGATGGAACGCCTGCGCGCCACCCGTCTGGTCGATGACTTCTTTGTCACCCGCCCTCTCCAGGAAACAGCTCTCGAACTCCTCAGCTCCCCCGCCTGGGAACGGCATGTCCGTTCTCTGGCCGCAGCCCTGCAGGAGCGGTGCGGAGCGCTGGCGGCCGCCGTCACGCACGAACTTCCCCACTGGACCCTCACCCGCATCCCCACGGGCGGCCTGCACCTGTGGGTCCGCCTGCCGTACGGCACCGACGACGCCGTGATCGCCGACGCGGCCCGTCAGCACGGGGTAGCCGTCAGCGCCGGCAACCGCTACTTCGCCACCGAACTCCCGGCGGCCTACCTACGCCTCGGCTTCGCCGCCACCGCCGACCGCACCGAGCTGATCGAAGCTGCACGCCGACTCGCGTCCGCCCACGAGCACGCCGCCGGCACGCGCTGATCGAAGCGCCAGACCACACCCACCGCCCGCGGACCTTCGAGCATTTCGCTGACCTGCAGGAAAGCACAGGTGGCGGTTGGTGGAGCCAACCTCGCCGGCACTCCGAAGGCTCGGGCAGGGAGGGTTGACCTCCTGCCTGCGCGGGCAAACGCTCAGCCGACGCTCGGCGCCTACCTCCGTGCCTCCACCGGCGTGCGCCGTGGAAGCGGCTTGTTCGTCCTCGCCCTCACCGGCGGGCTCCCATCGTCCGGGCTGCCACGATCGCTGCCCGCCGATAGGGAAACGTTTCACTGACGGGGTCGGTGCCCGTTCGCGCGCCGTTGGCGGTGGCGGTAGTCGGTCGGAGAGATGCCATGGCGCTTGACGAACTGGGTGCGTAACACACCGTTGGAACGGAACCCTACTCGTCCGGCGATCTCCCGAATCGACAAGTTGGTGGTCGCCAGCAGTTCTTCTGCGAGGTCGAGCCTCTGATCGGTGAGCCAGGCGTAGGGGGTGGTACCGGTCGCGGCCTGAAAACGGCGGGCGAAGGTACGAGAGCTCATCAGTGCCTGCTTGGCCAGCTCGTTGACCGTCAAGGGCTGGCTCAAACGGGTACGCGCCCAAACGAGCAGCTCGGCCAGGCGCGCGTCCTCGTCGTCGGCGAGCGACCGGGTGCCGATCTCCGAGGAGCTGGGAACATACTGTGTCTGCCCGCTTTCACGGCGCGGTGCGACCATCCATTCCCTGGCCACGGCGTTGGACACGGCCGCGCCATGTTCGCGACGCAGGAGATGCAGGCACATGTCGATGCCGGCGGCCGCACCGGCGCCGGTGACCACCTGTCCCTCGTCAACGTACAAGGCATCGCTCTCCACGGTGATCGACGGATGGCGGAGGGCCAGATGGGCGGACAAGGACCGATTCGTCGTGGCACGCAGGCCGTCGAGCAGACCGGTTTCGGCCAGCAGAAACGAGCCTGCGCAGTAGGCCGCGATGAGTGCTCCCCGGCGATACGCGTCGAGGAGCGCTTGGCTGAGGACCGCGGACACGGTGAGCGGCCGGAGCTCGCTGGGCAGCACGATGACCAGGTCGGCGGTGCCCAGCGCCTCAAGCCCGTGCTTCACCTGCATGCACATGCCGAAGTCCGTGGTCAGGGTGCCCGCCCTGTCGGCGCAGACGGAGAAACGGAACCGCGGCAATCCCATGTGACTGCGGTTCGCGAAGAGGCCGCTGACCGCGCTCAGCCCGAACGCGCTGACCCCGGAAGGGGCATAGGCGACCACAGAGCGGAATGGAGTCTGCGGTTTCCTGACGGACAGTTCAAGGGGCTGACGGCCTTCATGCGGCTGTCGCTGTAGCCAGGCTCGGCTTACAGATGGCCTCGATGGTGGTCCCCCTATAAGCACCGTGAAGTCTCCTTCCAAACGAGCCTGAGGTCACTGGTGAAGCCTGCTGATCACGGCGCGTACGGCGGCAGCTCGGCTTGTGGATGCGTAAAGCGATGCTGCGGAGGCGCCGTGAGCACGAGCCAGATGCCTGCGATCAGCGTCGGCTCAGAAGTAGGTTGCGGCCGGCGGGCTGTCCATGGCGCCTGAGGTTTACCTCACCTCATGCGTCGAACGCGGCGAAGCCGTCACTGAAGCTGCCCGGCGTTCCCGCACGCGTCGCGAGGCGTCTTGTCGGGGTCCGATACACCTGATGCGGCCGATGTGAGCCGATACACCGCAAGAGCTGGTAACCGGTGCACTTCCACGATCAGTACCCTCAATCTTCAAACACTTGTTCTGTCAGAGGCGTCAAATGCTTCCCGTCCGTCGCAATGAGCCCCCTGACACCCCACATTTCTGCCATCCGGTGTCTTCCTGGCGTCGTTTCGCTGTCGCCAAGCTGCTTTCCACCCTTAAATGTGGCATCGTTCCCGCATGGCGACGCGGTTCGGTTTGCTGGGCGACCTTGAGGTGGTGCGCGACGGGCTTCGGGTAGCCGTGCCAGCGCTCAAGCAGCGCATCGCCCTGGCCACCCTGCTCTTGCAGGCCAACCAGCACGTATCGTTCGATCTGCTCGCCGAACGGATGTGGGACGGGCCGGAGGCTCCAGACGATGCCCGCGGTGCCGTTCAGACACACATCGGCAGATTGCGTCGCACCCTGCTCGACCGTGGCGACGACCAGCAGCTGATCCACACCCGGGAGGAGGGGTATGTCCTCAACCTCGCGGCGGAAGACCTCGACGTCACCGTCTTCCTTGATCTCGTCAGCCGGGCCAAGAGAGCGGGCCAGGCCGGCGATGAGGAGGGTGAGGCCGATCTGCTCCAGCGAGCACTGGCCTTGTGGCGCGGCCCTGCTCTTGTCGACGTGCCCTCGGAGTCGCTGTATCGCGATCACGTTGTGGTGCTGAACGAACAGCGGGTGCAGGTGCTGGAGCGCTGGTTCGAGCTCGGGCTGCGGTCGGGCCGGCATGATGAGATAGTCGTGAAGCTCAAAGCGGCCACATCGGCGCACCCGCTGCGCGAGCGCCTGTGGGCCCAGCTCATGCTCGCGCTCTATCGATCAGGTCTGCAGGCCGAGGCGCTGCAGGCCTACCACACGGTCGGCAATGTGCTCCGGCAGGAGCTGGGCGTCGATCCCAGCGACGAGCTGCGGAAGCTGCATCACGATATCCTCACCGGCGATCGTGGCCTGCTGATACCTCCTACGCCGAGCAACACGGCCGTCGTTCCCGAGCTGCTGAACGTCGTGGCCGCCCAGCCATCGCGAACCGGCGGCTTCGCCTCCGCTCCGTCGGCCGCGCCTCCTCGGCAGTTGCCCGCTGACATAGCGCACTTCACTGGCCGCCTCGCGCAGCTGGCGATGCTGGAGAGATTGCTACCCGTGTCCGGCGGCCCGGCGCCGCGGCCGGCCATCCTTGACGGGACCGCGGGAGTGGGCAAGACCACGCTGGCCATCCGCTGGGCACATCTGGCCCGCGGCCACTTCCCAGACGGCCAGCTGTACCTCGATCTCCGCGGTTTCGGACCCGGTGCGCCAGTTGAGCCCGCCACCGCTCTGGAACGGCTGCTGCGGGCACTGGGTGTGGTTGCGGAGCAGCTCCCGGCTGAGCTGGACGCGCGGTCGGCGATGCTGCGCACTCTGCTGGCGCAGCGACGGGCCCTGATACTGCTCGACAACGCCCGCGACGAGGCACAGGTACGCCCTTTGCTTCCCGGCGGGGAATCGCAGGTGGTGATCACGAGCCGCAATCAGTTGCGCGGGTTGATCGCCCGAGAAGGCGCGTTCCGCGTCACCCTCGACGTCTTCTCGCCGGATGAAGCTCATTCCCTGCTGGTCGCGCTTTTGGACGAAGACCGCCTCCGTGCCGCACCACGGGCGGAGACTGAGCTCGGCGAACTTTGCTCCCGCCTCCCCTTGGCTCTCAGCATCGCGGCGGCCAATCTCGACGCCAACCCGCACCTGAGCCTGGCCGCCTACGTAAAAGAGCTTCGCGAAGGCAACCGATTGGCCGCCCTCGAGGCCGGAAGCGACGAGGCAGCAGCCGTGCGGGCCACCTTGGACCTGTCCTACACGGCCCTGCCCGAGCCACAGCGCAAGCTTTTTCGCCTGCTCGGGCTGATGCCGGGCGCGGATTTCACCGCAGAGGCCACAGATGCCCTGGCCGGCTGCTCGGCAGCCGAGACGAGACGCAGTCTGGACCTACTCGCCTCCTTCCACCTGATCCGGACGCACGCTCCCGGCCGCTATACCTTCCATGACCTGCTACGCCTCTACGCCGCCGAACACGCCCACGCCGACGAAACCCCTGACGAACAGACGGAGGCCAGGCAGCGCCTCTACGATTGGCACCTCCACAGCGTTCTGGCCGCCGCCCGGCTACTCCACCCCCATTGGGTACGGCTGCCGCCACCGCCGCTCATGGGCACCGTGCAGCCTGCGACCTTCGACACCCAGGAACGTGCCGTGGCCTGGTTGGAGACCGAACACGCCAATCTGGTGGCGATGATCCATGACGCGTCGCGGCGCGGTCAGCGCGAGAGCGTGTGGCTGCTGACCGACGCACTGCGCGGCCACTTCTGGATGAGCAGACGCCTGGAGGACTGGCTCGCCTGTGCCCAGGCCGCCCTTGCCGCCGCCGTCGCAGCCGGCAACCCGGCGGCCGAGGCCGTGATTCAGCTGAGTCTGGCCAACGTCCAGACGTTCCAAGACCGGCCTGAACGGTCGATGGAGCCATATGCGCGCGCCTTGTCGCTCGCGGAGGAGATCGGCTGGCTCGACTGCCAGGCCTTCGCCCTTGACGGGCTGGCCAACGCCCATCTGCGCCTGGGATATCCGCAACAGGCGGTCGAACACCTCAACAGGGCTCTCACCCGGCGAACGGACCACGAACGTGGCATGGATACGTATCTCAACAATTTGGCGGTCGCCTACAACCAGCTCGGGCAGCTGGAGCTCGCCCTCGATCACCTCCATCAGGCCCTGAACCTCGCCGATGACAACCCCGCCGTCTACGTCTGCAACATGGGGGAGGTCGAGCACGGCCTGGGACGCCTCGACAAGGCGTCCCTGTACCTCAACGAGGGCATCTCCCTCAGCCGCCAGTCGGGTGACCGCGGCGTGGAACTGGAGTGCCTGGTCCTGCTGGCAGCCGTTCACCGCGATCTCGGGCACTACTCCGAGGCGCTCGATCTCAGTGCTCAGGCGCTGGCGATGAGCCGGGACCTCGAGGACCGTCTCCTGGAGGCGGGCGCTCTGAACGTCATGGGCGCAGTCCATCACCATCTCGGTCGATACCGCGAGGCCTTGGACTATCGGCAGCAGGCGCTCGACGCGTCGAGACAGGGCAACAATCGTCACCCCGAAGTAGCCAGCTTGATCGGCCTGGCCAGGGCCGCCAGGAGCCTCGGCCGCCTCACGGAAGCCGCCGCACACGCCGAACAAGCCCGCACGATCGCCCACGACCGCTCCTTCCGCGTGCTGGAGGGTCTCGCCCTGACCGCGCTCGCCGAGACCGGCATCGCCCGTGGTGCGCGAGCCGATGCCATCACCCAGGTCAATGAGGCCATTCGCCTGCATCGCGAGACAGGCCACCGCCTCGGTGAGGCCCAAGCCCTTCGGGTGCTCGGCGACGCGCTCCATGAAGAGGGCGGAACGCGCGCCGCCGCGCCGTACTGGCGAGAGGCGCTCGCGCTGTTCTCCGCGGTCGGCAGCCCCGAGGCCGCCGAGGTCCGCCTCCTCATACAGGAGGAGGGGAGCAACGGCCCGCGCCGCGAGACGTGGTGGCGCGAATGAACGTCTCCAGAGGCGCACCGGCTCGCGGGCGGCGATGCCCCAGCCGTCCTTGATCTGCTGGACGGCTCGTAGGGACGAAGGTGTCCGTGCGCAGGTAAGCCGGCTACCTCGGCCCTTACGTCACGTGATCGCATGGAGGGCCGCCGGTGCTCGCCCGCTGCGCTTGCGAGCACGATCTGACCAGCATGAGCGCCGTCGTGTACGCCACGCCATAGCCGGCAGGCAGCAGCTGGTGAGGGCCGGTCACGGCGGCGGCCAGGCTGGTCACCGACACTGCGGCGAGCGCCCAGGCGGCCGCCGTTGTTTCTCCCGCGGCCGCGGCTTTCACTGCGAACCCGCCCAGGACGCCGGAGGCGGCGAGGAGATCCAGCAGCAGCCACACATCAAGGACACCCGCTTCCACCAGCAGCTGGAACAGCGGCGGTGGAAGTGATGGCGTCCAGATCCAGGTGAGCCCGTCGGCCAGGTTGACCGCCGGCGGAACAGCCACCGAAAGCCCCAGCAGCCCCACGCTCCAGCCCCGGTGCTTCCACGCCGGGACGGTCATGACTCTCCTCCTGCTGAGACCGGACGACTGAAGCGGTCGCGTCATGCGAGCCTCATCGATCAAGGACGGAGCTGTCCACCGTCATCGCCGCCATTCACCGCTGCATTCCGGCCAGATTCCGACGCGAGAACACGCCGCCATCCGCGTCACCGGAGCCGGACCTCGCCGGCCGGCGTCACGCGGCAGCCCGCCGGCGGCGGAGGGTCGTGCTCACTGCCCCTGTTCCTCCAGGATGGGCGGCAGGCCACTGGCGGCGATGACGGAGGGGCCCCCGAACATGGTGATGCGGCTGGTCCCGGTTGTCGTGACGGCGAGCCCGTATGCGTGGTAGCCCTCGTCCTTGCGGACGTAGCAGGCCGCGGCGGGCTGGCTCTTGGCCGCGGCCGGCACCGGCCGCCGGCGGCCAGGGGATCCCAGCACGGGTGTGGCCAGGAACGGCACACACGTCGCCATGCCATCGAACCAGGTGCCGGCCGCCGTCGCCTCCAGGGCGACGTCGTCACGAAGGATCGCCTGCAAGGCGGCCGCATCCGACTTCTCGAAGGCCCCCATGTATCTCGCCAGCAGTTCGCGCGCCCGCGGATCGGAGGGCTCTATGACGTGATCCGTGGTCGGGGCGTCCTGCTCCAGCGTGGCGCGGGCCCGCTGGAGCAGGCTTTTGACGGCCGGGACACTCGTGCCCAGCATGCGCGCGACTTCGGCGGCGGGGAACGCCAGGACTTCCCGGAGGATGAGCACGACCCGTTGCCGCGCGGGCAGATGACGCAGGGTGACGATCAGCGCCAGGCGCAGACTTTCCCGCGCCGTGACGATGGCGGCCGGATCCTGCGACTCCGGTTCCACGAGCGCGTCCAGAATCGGCTGGATCCATGGGACGTCTGGGTCGGCGGCGGGCGACGGCGCGTACGGATCGTCACCAGGGTGCATGAGCCCCGACGGCAGCACCTTGCGGCTGGCGTGCTCCAGAGCGGTCAGGCACGCGTTGGTGGCGATGCGATAGAGCCAAGTGCGCACCGACGACCTGCCCTCGAACCGCCCGAACGCCCGCCAGGCACGCAGATACGTCTCCTGCACCAGGTCCTCGGCCTCCTCCAGCGATCCCAGCATGCGGTAGCAGTGGGCGAGTAACTCGCGCCGGTAGGGATCGGTGCTGCTGACGAAGTCAAGGGTGGAGTCGTCGCTTGACACTGTTCGGTTTCCCCTTTTGCACAGGTCGAGGTGACCCTGTCTCCGGCCTGCCCTTGCGGTGCCGGGGGTCAGGCCGCCGGAAAATACGAAAGCGGCGCCGATCGGATGGGAGCGGGCTCGTTCGCCCATCGCCGATTTACTTAGAGCCGCCTTCGAGCTCGCCGGCGACCCTGACCTCACGCGCCGAGCAGTCCTGATCGTCGTAAGTCCGGGCCAGCATCTCTGAGACCTCCCCAGGGACGCTTGCATGATGCTACCTACCCCCCTACATTACTAGCTTCATGCAAGCAAGTTAGGTGAATGCAGGGAGAATCCGCGGCGATGGGCAGATTGACGGCCTGGTCGCTGTTGTGACGGGTGGCGGCAGCGGCCTGGCAACGGCGAAACGGTTCCACCAGGAGGGCGCCCGCGTCGCCATCGCCGGACGGGACCGGCAGCGGCTCCGCCAAGCCGCTACCTCGATCGGCGGCAACGTCCTCACCGTCACAGCCGACATCAGCCTGCTGGAGGAGATCGACCTGCTGCTCTCCACTGTCACGCGCGAACTCGGCCAGATCGACGTGCTCTTCGTCAATGCCGGCTTCAAAGGGTTCCAGCCGCTTCAGGATGCGACGGAAAGCTTCTTCGACGAAGCCTTCGATGTCAACGCCAAAGGCGCGTTCTTCACTCTGCAGAAGGCGATCCCGCATCTCAACGACGGAGGCGCCGTCGTCCTGTGCGGTCTGGCTCCGGTCGATCCGGCGTGGCGCCGGCCCGGAACCAGCGTCTACACCGCGTCCAAGGCCGCCCTGCGGTCATTCGCCCGTAGCGCGGCGGCCGAACTCGCACCGCGGCGGATCCGGGTGAACGTCGTGAGCCCCGGCCCGATCGACGTATCCGGCCCCGCCCTTCTCCCACAGGCGGAGACGGCCGAGCGGATGCGCCAGATGGCCGCCGCGGCACCCATGAACCGGCTCGGCACACCCGCGGAAGTAGCCGGCGTCGTCGCATTCCTCGCTTCCAGTGACGCCTCCTACGTCACGGGCCAGGAGATCGTCGTGGACGGCGGCATATCGTAGCCGTCCGGTGCCGATGACCGCCTTATTCGTAGCACCCGGCCGCCCGGCGGGCGAACACCGCCCGCTCAAATCCGGCCCGCAGACCCACAGCGCGTACAACACCCCGAACAGCTCCCGGACCACCTCAGCGACCTGCAGAGTCAGTATTCAGGCGAAGGTTGGCAGGACGCTCCCTTGCTGAGCTGTTTCCACACAGTGGATCATAAGCAGGCGCCTTTCTGGATCCCGCAGACATCACACTCCAGAAGGAGCATTCATCTCCGACGCCGGCGGTACCAGCTTGCCTGGGGCCGCCGGTTGGGAGTGGCGTGTGCCCGCCGATCTGGTCACCGCTTCGCGTCGCATAGCGAGTGCGGTGACCAGATCGGCAATCGCGACCAGCGGCTCCTCTCGCGGCCACCACGGTTCGCCCCTCCCCCCTGGCGGGACCGTCCGGGCGATCAGGCGAGCGTCGGCACCGGCTCCACGACCACCTCCCCGGCGCCCAGCCCGCCGATCTCGGCCACTCGATGCGGGCCGGGGACCGACTCAACGAGCCTTGACCCGATCTGCCGAACGAGGTGAACACCACCGCAAGCCTCACCTGACGCCGCGGAGGGCCGCGCCCCAGGATTCGGATGCCGGGATAGAGACCGACCTGACGCGAGTCGTGACTGTGCTCGCATTCCAGCACTGCGACCGGCTCACCGTCCAAGGCCATCTCAGCGGCATGGCGGTGAGCGCGGGCCGTGGCGGAATCCACACCGACCAAGTCAAGGTCGACCTGCCCACGGGTTGGCGGCCTCGGTGATCGTCGCCCGCATCCACTACTCGAGCACGCCGATCGTTGCCCATGACCGGAAGCGGTCCCCCGACCAGAACCACACCGGCAGCCCGGCAAGGCCGTCCGCTACGCAGGCTCGTGGTCATGACGGACACTGCGCTGCCCTGCCCCCTGTGCGCGAACGTGATGGAGGCGGGGATTGTGGTCGGCAGGTCACCTGGAGTCAAGTTCAAGAAGCAGATGAGCATGCTGGGTGACATCGGTGGCGTGCGGCTGACGCGTGGATTCGGCTACCGGAGCGTCGACGCGCTGCGCTGCGATGCCTGCAGCACCGTGGTCATACCGGGAAGCTGAGCCGGCTCACCAACACGGCACCGTGCAGGAGCCTCCGCTGGGGACGTCCCGTGCGTGCTGCGCGACGGCCGTCCCGCGCTGGGCGACGCGCATACCTGCCGGCCCGGCGCCATCTCCGGAAAGCGCCGCCGCCGCCCCGAGACGGCGGGACGGCTGCGCCCGTCCGCCGCGTCCAAGTCAGTTGACAAACTGCTGGGCGCTGCCTTCCCGCCCAAGGAATGCCAGGAGTCGGTCGCTGGGGCCGGCCAGGGGCGACACAAGAACCGGACGCCCGAAATCGCCTGCCCGGGCATCGTCCGTGACCAGCATCGGGACGATTTCCATGATGCCCGAGGCGAGCGCCGCCGGGATCGGCTTGCGGACGTTGCAGGAACACGCGATGTCCCACCCGTGGATGGCGACCTCGACCACGCCGACGGCGATCATGATGTCGCGTGACAGGACGCGGTCCGCGATGGCGACGGAACTCTCGTCGCCACTTGCGGGTGTGACCGCGGCGAGGAACTGCCGGGCCCTGCCGGTGAACGTCTGTACGAGGTTGTCCGCCGGCAAGTCGCCGGGCACGGCCATCGGGTCACCGGCGATGAAACCCAGGACGGCCCCTTCATGCAGGATGGCGAGGGAATCATTGACGTGGGAAAGAAGCTCCGCGAGATTCCATTCGGCACAGGGAGTCTGATGTGTCAGCGACTCTTGCGTGATGTGAGAAACACATTCAAGCGCGTATTCGATGGCGGGCGGCAGCAGCCAGGACACGTCCTTGTCAATCATCTTGTCGCTCCTTGCCACGGTGCTGACTGGGAAAGCCCGGCGGTCACAGGTCGTCGAGTGAACCGCCCCGGCTTTGATGGAGACCTCAGCGGTTGATTGCCAGGGCTTCGTGGGGGTGGTGTTGAGCGTAGTAGATCGCCTCGAACTCCTCGGGCGGGAGGTGCCCGATGGCTGAGTGCAGGCGGGTGGTGTTGAACCAAGCCACCCATTCAGCGGTGGCCAGTTCCACGTCGGCCAGGCTGCGCCAAGGGCCTCGGGGCTTGATCAGCTCGGTCTTGAACAGGCCGATCTGCGATTCCATCAGGGCGTTGTCGAGCGCGTCGCCGACCGTGCCGATGGAGGCGTCGATGCCGGCCGCCAGCAGATGGGTGGTGAACCGGAAAGACGTGTATTGACTGCCCGCGTCCGAGTGATGAATCAGTCCCGGCCCGACCGGGTGTCCGGTGCGCTCGCGCCGCCACAAGGCCATGTCCAGGGCGTCCAGCACGAGGGTGGTGTGCTTGGTCAGCGAGGCGGCCCAGCCGACGATCGCCCGGGAGTAGATGTCGACGACGAACGCTACGTAGACCACCCCGCACCAGGCCGTCACGTGGGTGAAGTCGGCCACCCAGGTGGCGTTCGGCCGCTCGGCGGTGAAGTCGCGTCGCAGCCGGTCGGCCGCCCGCTCATGTCCTGGATCGGGCGTCGTGGTGCGGATCTTCTTGCCCCGGCGCGCGCCCTGCAGGCCGAGCGCGCGCATACGCCGCTCGACGGTGCAGCGGGCCACCCGATGCCCCTCCCGCAGCAGGTGCTGCCAGACCTTGCGGGCGCCGTAGACGCCGTAGTTGGCGGCGTGGATGCGCTGGATGTGTTCGTCCAGTTCGGCGTCGCGCACCGCCCGCGTCGAGGGCGGGCGGTTCTTGGCGGCGTAGTAGGTGCTGGTGGAGATGGGGCAGCCGTGTTCGGTCAGGACACGGCAGATCGGCTCGACACCGAACACGCCGGCGTGCTGGTCGATGAAGGTCACGAGTGCGTGTGTGGCCGGTCGAGCTCGGCCGCGAAGAAAGCCGACGCGGCCTTCAGGATCTCGTTGGCGCGCCGGAGTTCGGCGTTCTCCCGGCGCAGCCGCTTCAGCTCGGCCGCCTCCTCCGTGCTGCGGCCGGGCCGGTTGCCCTCGTCGATCTGGGCCTGGCGGACCCAGGTGCGCAGTGTCTCCGCGGTGCCGATGCCGAGCTTGGTCGCCACCGCGTTGATCGTGGCCCACTCGGTCGGGTAATCCGGCCGCACCTCGGCGACCATCCGCACCGCTCGGCGACGCAGTTCAGCGGGATAGGGAGACTTACCAGGCATGGACTCGATCCTCTCAAGAGATCAAGTCTCCACCGAACCCGGGGCGATTCAGAGCTCCCTGGAACGGATCCGTTGTGCCGGCAGAGTCACACGTCGTCGCCTCAGCCGGCACGATCTCCTCGCAAGCCCTGGGTCCTGCGGCAGATATCGACGGGCTGGCATTTCCGGTGCGGCCTTCACTAGAGAAGACCCGCACGGGGCCCGAAAAGCATCGGATGACGTACTCGGCATCTGTGAGGCGAGCGGTCACCGAAGCCGGCGTTCGCCCCCCGACGGTCGGTGGACGGCGAGCAGCCCTGAAATCGGTGCGGCCACGGGCCGGTCGCGGCCTGCCGGGCAAGGAGGCCTCACCCCGGGCCTCACCCCAATGAGACACGTTGGTCACGCGACCGATTCCTTTCCGCTCCGGGTCCGGTCCCTATCTGTGAGGCCGCCGCTAATCGACGTTCGCAAAGGGATGAATGACCGCACGCAACAGCGATCCACGATCACGCCAGTGCCGCCGGCGGCGAGGCGATCATCGACGTTGGCTCCGTGATCCGCGACGACGTGAATCGTCCCCGCCGGAGGGAAGACGATGAGCGCATAGACCCTCCACCCGGCTGACGCCGGTACCGCCCGTCCCCTTGACTTGGGAAGGGCCGGCAACAGCACTCGATCGTCGCGTACGCGACGGCGCAGCGACTGAAGCGACTCAAATCGCCAACAGGATGCGCCAGTCGCGCCCTCGGCATGCGACCGCTGAGTCGATCCCGGATTTCAGTCGCTTCAGTCGCTGTTCGAGTCGAGCAGGGCTCGGTGAGCTGCGCTTCCTCCCAGCCGTCAACGGCATCGCGCCTTGCCTGAGGGTCAAGCAGCGACAGCCCGACCTTGCCCCATCAAGTCGCTGTCGTTGAGTCGCAGCCGAAACCACAGGTCAGCGTCTGAAAGGAGCCTCCAGAGCGACCGAAGCGACGCGACCTCAGAACAACCCCGAACCGCCGCCTCCCCGATCTCATAGGTGGTCAGCCTTGGTCGCTTCAGTCGCTCGCGATGCGGCAGAATGGCCTTTGAGCTGGGACTGACCTCTCGGGCGAAGGCGACCACCCGGCGAGCGCTCCGCGGCGAAAGGTGTGCCGAGTCGCTTCCACAGGTCATCATCGGCAAACGCCCCTCCGAGGTGAGCCGTCGGCTAGGCTTTTAACGCCAGACCAAAACTTCAGTCGCTTCAGTCGCTCCGGTCACTTTCGCAGCGAGGCACACCCGCCATCAGGGCGACGTTCTCACAGGGCAGCGACTCAGCCGACATCCAACCAGCGACAGGGAGGGACGACGTGACGCTGCACTCCGATCACCACAGTCAGCACGCGGCGTTCGCCCTCCCCCGGCCTCTGGCCATCGCCCAGTGGTGCGCCGGTCAGGCGTGGCCGGTGCACCCGCTGCGGCCGGGCGCGAAGACCCCTGCGGGAAACTGCGCGACGTGCAGCGAGCGGGGCCACACGACACGGGGATGCCCCTGTCTGACGCAAGGCCGCTGGTGTCATGGGTTCCTCGCCGCCACGCTCGATGAGGACCTCATCACCTCCTGGTGGAGACATACCCCGCGCTTCGGGGTGGGGGTGGCTTGCGGTCCGGCCGGACTGGTGGTGATCGACGTCGACGCCCATCCCACCCCGGTCCCCGACCGCGGACGTCTCCTGCCCGGCATCACCATCGATCCCCGGGTCGACCTGTCAGGGCTGGCCAACGGTTTCCACACCATCGCCCTCCTCGCCGCGCTGCGCGGCGAGCCGAGTCCCGCCGACGACGAATCCACCCTGCGTGTACGCACCCCCTCAGGAGGCCTGCATGTGTGGTACCGGGCGGCTCCTGGCGAAATGTACCTGTGCTCCACCGGGTCGGGCCCCGGCCGTGCGCTGGCCTGGCAGGTCGATGTGCGCGCCACCGGCGGGTACATCATCGCGCCGGGGACACGGACGAAGGACGGTGCTTACATCGCCGTCGGTGAGTGCAGACAGCCCGCACTCCTGCCCTCGTGGCTGCGCCATGAGCTGATCAGGACGGGCCACCTGGTCTCCCAGGAGACGGCGCCCAAGACGCCCGCGGTTCCGCCGCGCGCCCGTCTGGCCGTGCTGGAGGCCGGCGGCGGCTCGGACACCGTGGGCGACCGCACGTTACGACGCCTCGTCGCGGACGTGGAGGCCTGCCGCCTGGTGCCGGAAGGAGCCGGGTTCAGCGCGAAGCTCAACCGGGCCGCCTACACCGCCGGCGGCCTCGTCGCCGCCGGCTATCTCACGCACGGCATCGCCCACGCCATCCTGACCCGGGCCGCACAGCACGCCCGCCCCGGCCAGGAACGACGGTTCGAGCGCATCATCGACTCCGGCCTGGCCGCTGGGCAGCGCCGCCCGTTCCATCCCCAGGAACGGCCGTGAACCCGTCCAAAGACCGAGACGAATTCGACCCGATCGCCGCCGCCCAGCAGATCCTCGACCTGTCCGAGGCCGCGGGCCCCAAGTTGCCGCCGAACCGCCAGGAACAGCCCACCCCGATCGCCAGTGAGGGTCTCCTGCCCGACAGCCTGACCGACCGGGGCAACGCCAAACTGTTCGTGCGCCTCCATGGCCGCGACTTCCGGCACGTCCCCGGCATGGGCTGGTTCCGCTGGGCCCATCATCGGTGGGTGCTCGACGAGAGCGATGCCGTCATGTGGGCCGCGGGCGAGATGGCGGAGCAACTCGCGACCTTCGACCCCCGGGGCCGCCACAGCTCCGCCGAGTTGCGACGGCATCGGCGGCGCGCGCTGTCCACCACGGGGATGCACGCCCTCCTGGCTCAGGCGAAGGCGGCTCCGGGCATGGTCCTGGCGCCGTCGCTGCTCGACGCCGACCCCTATGCGCTGTGCACTCCGGCGGGGGTCGTGGATCTACGCAGTGGCGTCATCTCGGCCCCCGATCCCCGGAAGCAGCCACACTCGCGTTCCACCACCGTCTCCCCTCAGCCCTCGGCCACGCCCCGGTGGCGGCGCTTCCTTGAGGACACCTTCGGAAGCGACGACGAAGGACAACAGACGATCGACTTCCTCCACGTCCTGCTCGGCTACTCGATCACCGGCGACGTCGGCGCCCAGGTCATGCCGTTCCTGTACGGTCAGGGCAAGAACGGCAAGTCCGTTCTGGTCGAGGTGATGCTGCAACTGCTGGGCGATTACGCCGATGCGGCACCTCCCGGCTTCCTGATGGCCAAGACCTTCGACGGGCACCCGACCGAGCTGGCCGAGCTGCGCGGCCGACGCATCATCGTGTGCTCGGAGCTCAAGCCCGGCGACCGCTTCGACGAGGCGCGTGTCAAGCTCCTCACGGGCGGAGACAAGATCAAGGCCCGCCGGATGCGCCAGGACTTCTTCAGCTTCGACCCCACCCACCACCTCTGGTTGCTCGGCAACCATCGTCCCGAGGTGATGACCGGTGGATTCGCCTTCTGGCGCAGGCTCCGGCTGATCCCGTTCGAGCGAGTCGTCGCCGAAGACCGCAAGATCGACAACCTTGCCCGCATCCTCGTCCAGGAAGAGGGATCGGGCATCCTGGCCTGGCTGATCGAAGGCGCCGGCCGCTACCTGAAGGGTGAGAAGGACCTGTCCGGACCGCCCCGCGTCCAGCTGGCTACCGACGCCTACGAGGCGACGGAAGATGTCGTCGGCCGGTTCGTCGTCGAGGCGTGCAAGCTCGATCCGACCCTGCGGGCCGAGCAAGCGAGCCTCTACAGCGCTTACACTCGTTGGTGTGGTCACGAAGGAGCAACCCCCGTCTCGGCTCGCGCCTTCGCAGCCCGCGTACGCGACACCCTGGGAATGGCCTCTCCGAAAGAGATGCTTCTGTCGAACTCTCGCAAGTTCTATCCAGGGCTAGGCTTGATCTCCGATCTTGACGGTGAGGAGCTGCAGCGGTGAGCGCTTCGATCACACCCGACAACCTCACGCACGAAACCGAGCTGGTATGGCTCGAGGACATCCAGGACCTCGACTACGTCCGCCAATGCCTCGACCGGCTGCCGACGCGCGGCCGCAAGCCCGCTTACTACCGCAACGGCCGGATGGTGGGCTATGCCATCCTGGGCTCGAGCGCCAAGGGCTCGCCTGTCTCGGGAACCTTTCTGCGACGTGTGTTCTGGCTCGCACCGCATGATCGCGATCAGCAGCCGCAGGGCTTCTACAGCACGGGGGCCCCCGTCGAAGCGGTCGATCCCCGCACCCTGGCGCCGCGCGTGCCTGGCAGGAAGACCGAACGTTCGGAAGGCGGTCCCCCCTCCCCCGCCATGGTCGAGCTGGGGATCACCCTCGACAAGGCGTAGCGAAGACCCGAGCGAGCGAATGCACGACGACGCCCTTGAGTCCGGGCGCGCCGTCGTCGTCGAACATCGGCTGGCATCGGGCCGCTACCCCACCGGCCGGACTGCTCGCAGCCGGACCTGAACGTCCGCCAAGGCAACGTCATCCCCGCAGACGGTGCACCGGATCTCGTGCTCGACCTCCGTGTCGCACTGGTGGTGCACGAACTCCACCGGTCCCGGGCCGACCCATTGATCACCCCATCGCGTCAGCGCGATGATGACCGGCTTGAGCGACTGGCCCATCTCAGTCAGCAGGTACTCCTGATGGCCCGGCCTGGTCTCAAGAGCATGTGTACGGAATATTCCAGCCTCGACCAGGGTGTTGAGGCGTTTGGCCAGAATGTTCGGCGCAATGGCCAGACTGCTCTGAAACTGGGAGTACCGGGTGAAGTGTCGAAAGAGCGCGTCGCGCAGGATCAGCAGGCTCCAGCGTTCGCCGACCAGCTCCAGCGCCCGGGCTGCCGCGCAATCCTCGCCTTCGTACATCCGGCCCAGCATGCATCTCCCCGTTTCTTGCATGATGAAAGCACTCTAGCTAGCATCACGCTACCAGCTCGTTCGAGGGAGGGTGACACCGGCCCGGCCGCATGGCCGTCGCCGACGACTCCGTACCACATGACAAGGACGCACCCCATGAGCAGCCAACAGGCGTCACTGACCCGAGGCCTAGCGATGCCATTCGTGATGGGCGGTGCGGAGCTGCCCGCAGTCGGCACGGCGAACGTGATCGCCGCTGACCGCCAGATCCCCCTCCTTGCGGACAGGAACGCTCCTGACCGCTTATGCCCTGCCGGCCGTCGATCGGTGTGATCACCCTGCTCATTCTAGGAGAGCTCGCAGCGGCGGGTCCGCCGGCTACAAGAATGCGTCGCTGCCCGCACACCGATCATCGCGGCCATCGCAGTGCCGCTGTGCCTGCCCGGCCTTAGCCTTTGCCGGTTCGGTCGCACTTTCCGTCGCACACTGCGGCTGGCCGGAGGACGTGTTCCCCGTCCGGCACAGCGCTTTCGCCCCAGCCGCCGACCTCCATACACCCACCCAGAAGAGGAAGATCAAGATGAGTGACTCACCCAGCAGGAACACCACCGCCGACGATGCCTCCAGCGTCACCGCAACCGCCGCCGCGCTCGGTGTGACCACGCCGAAGCCGGAGAAGAGCGCGGTGTTGCGAGCACTGCACGTCGCGGGTGCCCCCGTGGTACTCCCCAACGCGTGGGACGCGGCCTCGGCACGGATGGTGGAGGCCGCCGGCTTCGCCGCCGTGGCCACGAGCAGCGCCGCAACCTCCCAGATCCTCGGATTCGAGGACGGGGAGGCGACTCCAGTACAGGAGGTCCTGGACGCGACACGGCGGATCGTGCAGGCGGTGCGGTTGCCTGTGACCGTGGACTTCGAGCGCGGATACGGGCTGGCACCGGCAGAGCTGGTCGAGCGGTTCGCCGCGACCGGAGCGGTAGGCCTGAACCTGGAGGATTCAGACCCGGCGAGCGGGAAACTGCTGAGCGTCGGCGAGCAGGCGGATTTCCTGGCCGCCGTCCGCCAGGCGGCGCAGTCCTCGAATGTGGACCTGGTCATCAACGCGCGCACGGACGCGTTCCTGCGCCGCGCGGGTACCCCGGAGGAGCAGCTGGCCACCGCCCTGGAGCGCGGCGTGCGCTACCTCGAGGCGGGCGTCGACTGCGTCTATCCGATCGGGGTGGGCGACCCCACCGTGATCAGGACCCTCACCGAAGGCATCCCCGGCCCCATCAACGTGGCCTACGGCCGCGGCGCCCATTCCCTGGCCGAACTCGCCTCCCTTGGAGTCGCCAGGATCACCTTCGGACCCATGTTTCAACGGCACCTGTACAGCATGCTTGAAACCACGCTCCTGCCCGCCCTCGCCGCTGACGCCAATCCCTTCCAGTAACGACACGATCTCGGCCACGGAACGACGTTCAACCAGGGGGTGCCGCTCCCACCGCGCACGATCGCTACAGCCAGGCGATCGCGTCACGTGCCCGCAGCCGACACGCGCGCCGATGCCCGTGGAGGGAAAACGCGCTGACATCGATTCTGCGCCGCGCCAGTGCAGACCTCTATCACGCCGTCGGAAGGCGCAGGATCGCCCACCTACGTCGATAACAGCGCTCCCATTCTCGCGGCCGTCTCAATGAAACAACGACAAGGACACCGAGATGCTCACTCCGAAGCCCGGCAGCATCCTGCTGGGCACCACTCAGCCCGCGAAACTGCGTGACTGGTATCGCAAGGCGCTCGCACCCGGGCAGACGGACGAAGGGCCAATCGATCTCGGCGGCTTCTGGCTGGTCATCGAACAGCGCGACGACGTCGGCACGAAGAACAACGAGCCGGGCCGAATGATCCTCAACTTCCACGTCGACGACTTCGACGCCGTCGAGGCGCAGCTGCAGGCAGCGGGCGTGGATTGGCTCGTTCCCGCCGAGGATCGCCCCGGCGGCCGCTTCGGGACGTTCGCAGACCCTGATGGAAACTATCTCCAGATCATCCAGCTCAAGCAGGACGCATAGCTCCCTAGCGTCACCACGCGAAACGCCGCCTGGCCTGGCGGCCACAAGCGCTACCTGGCATGCGATTCACCAGGTAGTGCCCGAAGACTGCCGCGTTCCGCTGCCCGGGGTGCCCTGGCAGACGAAGGTCACCCCCGGCCCACAGGCCCAGAGGGGAACGCCCGGTGAACGAGATCACCGCCGCTCAACCTTCGCCGTTCGCTCACGTCATCACCATGCTCCAGCGGCTGGGCCGCTTCCTCTTCCTGCGACCAGCGGACCGTCACCAGGAGTATGCAGAGCGACTCCGGCAGCTCGTTGCGGACCTGACGCCCCTCGGCGGAGCGGCGGCGAAGGTGACCATTCGCGCCGTCAGATGCGTCCACCCACAGGCCGCCGGCGCCGTCGGAGGGCAAGCACAGGCCATACCTCCAGGTCATAGCGATCCCTCGAAGCGGTGTCTTTCCCACAGCGCACCGAAAGAGCCAGGTGCTCGAGCGCTACGACATCGCTGATGGCAAACCCGTGCCTGGCGACGGCGACCCGCAGATCGTGTTCTGCATGGGCGTGGTCGGATCGTTCAGCTTACCGCCCCGACCAGGTATCGCACCTGTGTCCTCTTACCCGCTCCGGGGGGCCCGACCAGAACGAGACGCACTACCGCAGGAAACCTTCGTAGTTACGCTGCTGCAGCTGGCTCTCGATCTGCTTAACCGTGTCCAGGCCGACGCCTACCATGATCAGGA
>NZ_VCKX01000725.1 GCF_005889725.1 Nonomuraea zeae | reverse complement strand
GGTCAGGCCGGGGGGAAGGGTGGCGTTGTGCGGGGCGCTGGCTCATCAGGTGGGTGGTGAGCCGGCGGGTGTGGAGCTGGATCTGATGGAGCTGATCGGCAGGCGTGTGACGCTGCGGGGGTTCACCGCGGCCGACCATCCGCAGCTGCGGGAGGAGTGGCGGGAGCTGGGGCTGCGTGAGCCGTACACGGTGGTGGACGGGCTGGACGGCGCGTCGCGGGCGCTGGTCGATCTGCTGGCCGGGGGGTTTGTGGGTGCTGTGATCGTTGGCGTGTGAGCATGGGGGGTATGCGGATCGCAGAGGCCGCTCGTGCGGCGGGCACCACTCCGCGGGCGTTGCGCTGGTATCAGCAGCACGGTCTGCTGGAGCCGGGGCGCTCCCCCGCCGGGTACCGGGATTATGACGAGCGCGCGGTGGAGCGGGTGCGCCGTATTCGCGAGTTGCTCGATCTCGGTTTCACTCTCATCGATGTGCGGGCGTTCGTGGATCTGCTGGATCGGGAGGTGCCGGCCGTCTTCTCCCGGCCGGGCAGCCCGATCTGCCGTCTGGCGCTGGAGAGGGCGCGGGCGCGGCTGGCTGTCCTGGACGAGCGGATCGCGGCTGCGACGAGGATCCGTGACCGGCTTGCGGAGCGCCTGGCCGAGGAGGGGTGAAGGGCGCCGGGCCTGTGTGGGAGGTGGGG
>NZ_VCKX01000724.1 GCF_005889725.1 Nonomuraea zeae | reverse complement strand
TCTGCGACACCCGCCAGCCCGCCTCATGCAGATCCTGGGTGACGCGAGGCGACCCATAGGTGCCGCCTGAGGCCTCGAACAGGCGGGTGATCTCCGCATCGAGGTCGGCCCGCCGGCGCTGGCGGGCGGTCGGCGCTGGCGGGCGGTCGGCGCGTCATCGCCGATGCGGTTCTTCCATTTGCAGAACCAGGACTGAGACGCCCAGCGCCCGGCAGGAGATGGTGTGGTCGATGTTGTGCTCGGTCTTCTGGGAGCTGATGAAGGCCGCCACGCTTATCCGCCCATCGCCTCCTTGACCCACAAGACCACCGAGCGCTTGAGCACGTCACGCTCGTCTTCCAACTCAGCGCGTTCCTTCTCCCAGGCCGCCTTGTCCTGGGCGTGCTGCTTGGTCAGCTCGGCCTTCTCCCGCCGCAGCCGGGCCAGTTCCTCCCGCTCGGACTCCTTCAGCGTTCCGCTCCCGTCGCCGTCGCCGTTGTACTGCTCGGCGAGCCGATCCATCTGCACCCAATGGTGCAACGTGTACGAGCTGATCCCCAGATCCCGCGCCACCTGAGCCACGGGCTTGCCGGTCTCCTTGACGATACGCAAGCGCCCCGGCCCAGAACTCCGGATCAAAGCGCCGCCGCGTAACTGCTGCCACGACCAAACCTTTCCCGGTTCGGTCTCCACGCTATGAGGGGAAGGCCA
>NZ_VCKX01000723.1 GCF_005889725.1 Nonomuraea zeae | reverse complement strand
TTCACCTACCCCGGCGCCGAGGAGCCCGCGCTGCGTGACGTGTCGATCGAGATCCGGCAGGGCGAGGTGATCGCGTTCGTCGGCGAGAACGGCTCGGGCAAGACCACCCTGGCCAAGATCCTGTCCGGCCTGTACGAACCCGACAGCGGCACCGTCCGCTGGGACGACACCGACCTGACCACCGTCAGCCCCGACGACCTGCGCCTGCGCACCGCCGTCATCGCCCAGGACCACACCCGCTGGCCGCTCACCGCCCGCTACAACATCACCATGGGCACCGACAAGGGCGAGCCCGCCCTGCACGCCGCCGCCGCCGTGGCCGGCGCCGACGAAGTCATCGCCGACCTGCCCCACGGCTACCGCACCCTGCTCGATCGCCGCTTCAAAGACGGCCACGAGCTGTCCGGCGGCCAATGGCAGCGCATCGCCGTCGCCCGCGGCTTCCACCGCGACGCCGACCTGCTCATCTGCGACGAACCCACCGCCGCCCTCGACGCCCGCGCCGAACACGCCCTCTTCGAACGCATCCGCAACCACTCCGACGGCCGCACCGTCCTGCTCATCACCCACCGCCTGGCCAGCGTCCGCTACGCCGACCGCATCTACGTCCTCGACCACGGCAAGATCACCGAACAGGGCGACCACGCCACCCTCATGGCACTCGACGGCCTCTACGCCGACCTCTACACCCT
>NZ_VCKX01000722.1 GCF_005889725.1 Nonomuraea zeae | reverse complement strand
AAACGTTAGAGGGGTATAAGAGACAGACCCACCCCAGCATCACCGACCCGAACAAGATGCAGAGCAAGCCGAGCGATCCGCAGCTCCATCATCCCGGACCAGATCTCCCGCTCGCGCCATCGCCGAACCACTTATCCACAGGCCATCCGCGCGGCTCCGCCCTCGTCCACAGAATCCCGTTCACCAGCACGGACCCCACACCGCCCTGGCCAAACTCCCGCCATGCACCTCTTCACACTCTTGGCGGTCACCGTTCTGATCCTCGCCATCCCCACACCCCACGCGAGGGCCTCACCCTCCACCTGGCGCTGGCCACTGGACGGGCAGCCCCGCGTCCTGCGCCGCTTCGCCCCACCGCCGGAGCCCTGGCTCGCCGGTCACCGAGGCATCGATCTGGCCGCCCCCGTCGCCACCAGAGTCCTGGCAGCAGGCCAGGGCACAGTCCGCTTCGCCGGCCCCGTGGGAGGCAAAGGAGTGGTGACCATCGACCACCCAGACGGCCTCCGCACGACCTACCTGCCGGTCGCACCGTCCGTACACCGAGGCCAACCAGTTGCCGAAGGGGCCGAGCTAGGAGTCATAGAAGCCTCAGCGACCCATTGCCAGGAGTCGTGCCTGCACTGGGGTCTCCTCCGCAACACCCGCTACCTGGACCCGCTGCTGCTCCTGGCCCGCGCCCCCATCCGTCTCCTCCCC
>NZ_VCKX01000076.1 GCF_005889725.1 Nonomuraea zeae | reverse complement strand
GCCCGGACCCGGACAGTCCGGGGCCGGGCCGTTGGGGGGTGGGGTGCGCCGTCAGGCGCTGATCAGCTCGGCGATCGTGAGGTCACGGAAGGCCGTGGTGAGCATGTCCTCCGAGGGCCGCTCGAAGAGCGCCCCCGAGGAGCGGTGGGGCAGATCCACTGTGCGTACGTGCCTGAACCCGCGGCTGCGGTAGTAGCTCTGCAGCCGGGGGTTCCCCTTCGCGCAGTCGAGACGCAGCCAGGGCAGCCCCGCGGCGTGGGCCGAGGTGCCGGCCCAGTCCAGGAGCGCGTCGCCGAGCCCGCTGCCGGACCACGGCCGGGCGACGGCCAGCTTGTGGATGTAGAGAGCCGCACCCGGATTGTCGCCCGGAGTCCAGAACTCCGGGTCGGCGTGGTCGTCCAGGGCTATCGTGGCTACCGGCGGCGCCGATTCGTCCGGGTCGAGATACCTGAGCTCGTCATCGAGCAGGAAGAGCACCCGCTCCTCAATGAGCGGTTCGATCCGCTCGGGGCCGAACCCCCCGCGGGGCCACTGCCGCACTCCCTGCGCATAGAGCCACTCAGCGGTGTCGGCGAGCAGCGTGATGACGCCGGGAAGGTCCGCAGGTTCCGCTCTGCGGAGGGCGAGTGGGTGAAGAAGAGTGTTCGTGTGCATAATACAACTCCCGTTGCGTTGGGTTCCCGCGCCTGCACAGAGCGTGATGATGCAATGGTGCGCGGGGGCGAAATGGGGCCATAACCCGATATATATGGATAAATGGCGATTTAGGGGAGTATGCACGACTCCCCTAGGCCAGCGAGGCGGCTTTTCTCGCTGCACCCGGCCGGCGAAATCACCCCTTCATCTCGAGCTCGTCAGCGGCGATCGAGCTCGTATCTGATCAAATGTTTGTCGGCGGGCAACACCGACACCGCGACACGCACCGGCATGTCGGCCCCGTCGTATCCGACTCGGACGTACACCATGACTGGCGTGCCGAGCTCGAGCTGGAGGCGTTCGGCTTCCTCCTGGTTGGGCATGCGCGCCCAAATGTCGTCCACGACGCGTGCTTGCGCGTGGCCGAGCTCTTCCAGTACCCGGTTCGCCCCTCGCGCGATGTCACCGGGCCTGGCAATCTCAGAATCCGCGACCAGATCACGGGGGAAGTAGGAATCGTTGGTGTTGTACGGCTGTCCGTCCACGAAACGCAGACGGCGTCTCACCACCGCCAGTTCCCCATCCGCCAGTTCCAGCCTGCTGGCGATCTCCTCTACGGGAGACACCGTCAGCACCTCGATGTACTGGCTCGGTGCGCGGCCTTCCTGCGCCACGGCATAGGCGAAGGCTTCCCGCAGCTCCCCGGTGGGTTGCGGCTCCAACTCTCGCTGCGGGTAGATGAGCAGCGGTCTGCGGTCTCTGACCACCGTTCCGCGTCGCGGCGTACGCGTAACGAGCCCTTCGTTGACAAGCTCACCAAGGGCCAGCCTTACGGTGTTCCTGCTCACCCCATGGTCTTCCATGAGCTGCGCCTCGGTCGGCAGCTGTGCCCCGGGGCCGAGGACACCCGAGTAGATGGCCCGTCGCAACTCCGAAGCCACCTGCTGATACAGCACCGACCTTGCCACTTTCACCCCTTTTGTTCCAACAATTTAGACGATCTGGTTCTAGCAGGCCACAACCCCTTGACCGAACCCCCATGACCGGCCCATCATCCATTCGTTGGTACAAATCCATCTAAAGGCCGGTGAGGGGGTGAAGGCCAATGTTGCCAGTCCGCACGGGTACGCCATACCTGCCCTGGCATGACCCTCGTGAAGCAACACGTTTACTGCGTTACGGGTTGCGTCGCCAGGGGTTCACCCACACCTACCAGAGCAATGGCATCGGCATCTCCGTGCAACCGGCGTTAGCTGAGCTGACCGTGCGGCGCGAAGACGGATCCTTTGTCGCGATCAAGGAGGGTGGCGCCCCCGTCACGCACCGCATTGATGACCCGGTTGCTGCAGCTCAACGCATCGCCGCACGTTGCCGGCAGCATGAGCCTTCGAGCTCTCCCATCGACTCCGTGTGCGAACCAACGGTCTAGGACTCCATCCCTCGCCGGAGTCCTGGCGCCGCCGCACACGGGGCAGGAAGCGCGTCCTGGCGGGTCCCCCACGCCCGCCAGGGCGCGCCTTCCTCCGACAGCTCCGGATCTCTCCGAAAGTCCGCGAAGCAGGCAGGGACCACACCAACGCCTCCCCCCGATGAGGGACTCTCCGCCCGTGTCTTGCTCCGGGCGGGTTTCTCGGGTCTTCTCGGGGGTTTTCGGTTTTCCGGGGCGGCGCCCGCGCCGCCCGGCTCCCGCTTCTCGCCGCTCGCGTCTGCGGTCGCGAGCCGGCCCGTCTGGTCATCTGCGGTGGCGGGCCGATCCGTCTCGCCGTCTGCGGTCGCGAGCCGGGCGCCGTGACGTGCGGACACGGCCGGCTGGGTGGGCGGCCCGGTAACCACCGGGCAGGCAGGACGGAGCGCCATGGCCGCATGGCCACACCCGCCATCCAGTCCCAACCACTCACGTCAGCCACCATGCCCGGAGCCGTCCGCGTTGACGCCTGCTCCCTTCATCATCAACCCTCGACGCCTAACCTGGGGGCAGCTTCGGGATGGTGGGACTGGTGGGGTTTTCCGGTACCAATCCAATTTCGGGACGAGGCCGCCCGGCGGGAGGATTTCCGCTCGACCGGATACCCATCCGCGTCCCCGGCGCCCGTCACCGGGATCCGGACTCCGGCCCCCAATCCACCAGCGTCAGCCGGTCGCCGGCCGCGGTGCAGGTCGCGGTGTAGGTCGCGCGTACCCGCTCCCCCCGCTCCGGGGGCCGCGGGCCGCGCCACCCGCCGTACACGAGGCAGTCCGGCACCGCCGCGAGCCTGATCATCACCACCAGATAGGGCACCGGGAGCCCCGGCATGAACGGCTGGTGGTTGACGATCCAGCTCTCGACCGACCCCTCGGGCTCCACCTCGCGCCAGTGCCACGCCTCCGTCCGGCACGCCGCGCAGAACGCCCTGGCGGGAAAGCGCGCCAGCCCGCACGTGTCGCACTCCTGGACGGCGAACTCGTGCCTCCCCACCCGCTCCCACCACTCCGCGGAGTCCCGGTCCGGCTCCGGCGGGTAGGCCGCCATCACGCCCTCCGGAGGATCAGCGCCGAGGTGGCGGGGAGGATGTAGCCGGGCTGGGCGGTCGAGAGCGCCACCTCGGCGCGCGGCGCCTGGCGGTCCCCGGCGTCGCCCCTGAGCTGGGACACCGCCTCCGCTATGTGGTTCATGCCGTGCACGTAGCCCTCCGACAGGAAGCCGCCGTGGGTGTTGACCGGGAGCGCGCCGCCCAGGGAGGTGGCCCCGGAGGCCACGTACGGGCCGCCCTCCCCCTTGGCGCAGAAGCCGTAGTCCTCCAGCTGGACGATCACCGAGTACGTGAAGCAGTCGTACAGCTGCGCCACGTCGATGTCGCCGGGCCCGAGCCCCGCCTGCGCGTACAGGCGCGGTGCCAGCGCGGCGGCGGCCGTCACCGTGGGGTCGGCGGCGGCGCCCGAGAGGTGCGAGGTGCCCCCGCCCCAGGCCGCGGCCGAGACCAGGACCGGCGGGCGGCGCAGCGCGCGGGCGCGCTCGGCCGTGGTGACGACGACGGCGCAGGCCCCGTCCGTCTCCAGGCAGCAGTCCAGGAGGCGGAACGGCTCCGCGATCCACCTGCTCGCCAGGTAGTCGTCCAGCGTGATCGGCGTGCGCATGAGCGCTCTGGGGTTCTTGGCGGCGTTGGAGCGCTGGGTGACCGCCAGCTGCCCGAAATGCTCGGCCCTGGTGCCGTATTTCAGCATGTGGGCCTGCGCGAACATGGCGTACTGCTGCGGCGGCGCGAAGAACCCGTACGGCGCCTGGTACTGCACCTCCGGGCTCACCGGCACGCCCCGGCCGGTGCCGCCCATGCGGAACTCGGAGCGGGCGTTGATGGCCCGGTAACAGACCACGGTCTCGGCCATGCCCGTCGCCACAGCGAGCGCGGCCTGTCCGACCACGGCATGGGAGACGCTGCCGCCGCCGAACTGGTCCAGGTGCCAGGACAGGTCCGTCAGCCCCAGGGCCGGGCCGACCAGGGTGGGCGGGGCCGAGTCGCCGACCCGGTGCGTGGCCAGGCCGTCCACGTCGTCCGGTGTCAGGCCGGCGTCCTCCAGCGCGGCCAGCACGGCGCGGCAGGCCAGCGTCAGCGTGCTCACGCCCGAGTTCTTGGTGAAGGGGGTGTAGCCGACTCCGGCGATGGCGGTGCGGTCCCGAAAATCAAGCAAGCGCTTGGCCACAAATGTCACGGTAGGCCGGAAATTTCCCCCATGTCAACGCACTGCCCACCGCCACCCGGCATTCACTTGACACGTTCTCCGGATTCCCCCTACCGTCCAAGCAAGCGCTTGGTAAGATAGCGCTGTCGGTGACGAGGAGGCGGACCATGAGCACACACGCTGCCCGGCTCATCGCGCCGGACGGCTGTCGCGGCCTTCCGACGCCCCATCAGCGCAGGATTCGCAACGGAGCCGCCATGCCGACGGGCCCTTCATCTCACAGCCCGAACGGCCACCTCGAAAGCCACCGCTTCCGGCAGGTGCTCGGCAGGTTCGCGACCGGCGTGGTGGCGATCACCGCCCTCGATGCCGAAGACGGCCGGCCGTGCGGCCTGGCGGCCAACTCCTTCACCTCGGTCTCGCTCGACCCCCCGCTCGTGGCGTTCTGCGTGGCGCACACGAGCACGAGCTGGCCCCGGGTGCGTGGCGCCAAGGTCGTCACCGTGAACGTGCTGGCCGAGAACCAGCAGGCCGTGTGCGCCCAGATGGCGGCCAAGGGCGGGGACAAGTTCGCCGGACTGGAGTGGACCGGCTCCCCCGGCGGCAACCCCGTGCTCGAAGGGGCCCTGGCCTGGATCGACTGCGTGGTCGAGAACGAGCACCTGGCCGGCGACCACGTGATCGTGGTCGCGCGGGTGCTGCAGCTCGACACGTACGCGGACGGCGGCCCGCTGGTGTTCTTCCGCGGCGGGTACGGAGGCTTCGTTGAGCCTGCCTGACCAGGCAGGTGGCGAGGCGTTCCCGGACCTCCACGAACCGGACGGTGGCGGGAGCGGGCTGCGCGCGGAGGCGCGGGCCTGGCTGGAGGAGAGCCTGAGCGGCGAGTTCGCGCACGTCAGAGGGCTCGGCGGGCCGGGACGCGAGCACGAGGGCCACGAGCCGCGCCAGGCGTGGGAGCGCCACCTCGGCAAGGCCGGCTGGACCTGCCTGGCCTGGCCCGAGCGGTACGGCGGCCGCGCCGCCTCCCTGGAGGACCAGGTCGCCTTCCACGAGGAGTACGCCAGGGCCGACGCCCCCGCCCGGGTCGGCCTCATCGGCGAGGGCCTGATCGGCCCGACCATCCTGGAGTTCGGCACCGAAGAGCAGAAGGACCGCTTCCTGCCCCCGATCCAGCGCGGCGACGAGCTGTGGTGCCAGGGCTACTCCGAGCCCGAGGCCGGCTCCGACCTGGCCGGCGTCCAGACCAGGGCGCGGCTGGAGGGCGGCGAGTGGGTGATCGACGGGCAGAAGGTGTGGACCTCGCTGGCCCACGTGGCCGACTGGTGCTTCGTCCTGTGCCGTACGGAGCCGGGCTCGCAGCGGCACCGCGGGCTGTCGTACCTGCTGGTCCCCATGGACCAGCCCGGCGTCGAGGTCCGGCCGATCGTGCAGCTGACCGGGACCTCCGAGTTCAACGAGGTGTTCTTCGACGGCGCCAGGGCGGCCGCGGGCAACGTGCTCGGCGCGCCGGGCGACGGCTGGCGGGTCGCGATGGCCACGCTGGGCTACGAGCGCGGCGCGTCCACGCTCGGCCAGCAGATCGGCTTCCGGCGGGAGCTGGCCAAGGTGATCGAGACCGCCCGGCGGACCGGCGCGGCCCGCGATCCCGTGCTGCGCGACCGGCTCGTCAGGTCCTGGCTGGAGCTGGAGATCATGCGGCTCAACGCGCTCAGGATGCTCGGCCCCGACCCTGGTCCCGAGGTGTCGATCGCCAAGCTGTACTGGTCGGAGTGGCATCGCCGCCTCGGCGAGCTGGCCCAGGCCGTGCAGGGCCGCTCGGGGCTGGTCGCGACCGGGCCCACCACGAGCGGGCAGCCCGGGGACGAGCCGACCGCGAACGGGCCGGTCGGGGGCGAGCCGCCCACGGGCGAGCCGGTCGGGGGCGAACCGATCACGGGCGAGCCGCTCGAAGACGGCGGGCTCAACGATCTGCAGCGGCTCTACCTGTTCAGCCGGGCGGACACGATCTATGCCGGTTCGAGCGAGATCCAGCGCAACATCATCGCCGAGCGCACGCTGGGACTCCCCCGCTGATTGGAGCACGCATGCCGCAGCAGCACACGCCGCCCTACCCCAAGGCACACGGCCTGCTCGACGGCAAGGTCACGCTGGTCACGGCGGCCGCGGGCGCGGGCATCGGCTACGCCACGGCCCGGCGCTGCGCCGAGGAGGGCGCCACGATCGTGCTCTCCGACCGGCACGAGCGCCGCCTGGCCGCCGCCGCCGACGCGCTGACCGAGCTCACCGGCGTCAAACCGCTGGCGGTCCCGTGCGACGTGACGTCGGAGGCGCAGGTCCTGGCGCTGTTCGACGCGGTGGTGGAGGCGCACGGCCGGCTCGACGTGGTGGTCAACAACGCCGGGCTCGGCGGTACGGCCCCGCTCGCCGAGATGTCCGACGACCAGTGGGACGCGGTGGTCGCCGTCACCCTGACCGGCACCATGCGCTGCACCAGGGCCGCGCTCCGGCAGATGATCGCGCAGGGCTCCGGCGTCATCGTGAACAACGCCTCGGTGATCGGCTGGCGGGCCCAGCACGGGCAGTCGCACTACGCGGCGGCCAAGGCCGGGGTGATGGCGCTGACGAGATGCGTCGCGCTGGAGGCGGCCGAGCACGGCGTACGCGTCAACGCCGTGGCGCCCTCGCTCGCGGTGCACCCGTTCCTGGCGAAGGTGACCAGCGAGGAGCTGCTGGCGGAGCTGGCGGCCAAGGAGGCGTTCGGGCGCTCGGCGGAGCCGTGGGAGGTCGCGAACGTGATCGTCTTCCTGGCCAGCGACTACTCCTCGTACATGACCGGCGAGATCGTCTCGGTCTCCTCGCAGCATCCCTGACGGCCGCGAAAGGTCCTCACGGCCGTGACGCGGCCGGCGCCCCTACCCTGACCTGGGCATGTCAGGGAAAGATCGGGGTGGTCGGCAGGCCCGCCGAGATCTACTGTCCGGAGTATGGGCACACGCTCCTCCTTCCTGCTCGACGTCCTGATGACGGAGTTCGGCCAGTCGATCAAGCAAGACCCGGCCGCCTTCCGGCGCAAGTTCCGGAAGATGGCCGCCTCTCCCTTCGCCTTCTACCGGGGCAGCGCCTGCCTGTTCTACGCGGACATGACGCAGTCGTACGCCGACCGGTCCTACCTCGACGAGCCGACCAGCAGGGTGTGGATCCACGGCGACCTGCACGCGGAGAACTTCGGCACGTACATGAACGCCTCCGGCGTCCTCGTCTTCAACGTCAACGACTTCGACGAGGCGTACGTGGGCCCGTACGTCTGGGATCTCAAGCGGTTCGCCGCCAGCGTGGCCCTGCTCGGTTACGCCAAGGCGTTGTCGGACGACTCGATCAGCATGCTGGTGACCGACTTCGCCGGGGCGTACCTGGTGGAGCTGACCGCGATCGCGGGCGGCGGGGACGACGCGATCGGCTCGCTCACCCTGGACACCACCAGCGGCGTGCTGCACCGGGTGCTGCAGACCGCGCGGCTCAGCACGCGGGTGGCCCTGCTGGACGTCGAGACCGTGATCGACGACTACGACCGGCGCTTCGCGCTGATGGAGGGCAGGGAGAGCGTGGACGCGGCGACCAGGCAGGCCGTGCTGTCCGCCTTCGAGGACTACCTGGGCTCGCTGCCGGCGCAGGTCAACCCGGTCGAGCACGTGATCAAGGACGTGGCGCTGCGCAAGGGCGTGGGCATCGGGTCGGCGGGGCTGCCGTCGTACAACCTGCTGCTGGAAGGGCGCTCGCAGGCGCTGGAGAACGACGTCATCCTCTACATGAAGCAGGCCGCGGTGCCGGCGGTCGCGCGGCACGTCGTCGACGAGAAGGTGGCCTCCTACTTCCTGCACCAGGGGCACCGCACGGCGGAGTCGCAGCGGGCGCTGCAGGCCTACGCCGACCCCTGGCTCGGCTACACCACGCTCAACGGCGTGGGGCAGCTCGTGGCCGAGGTCTCGCCGTACTCGGCCGACCTGGACTGGGACGACGTGAACGAGCCGGCGGAGCTGCGCTCGATCGTGCAGGACCTGGGGCGGGCGGTGGCGCGCATGCACTCGGTGGCCGACGACGAGTCCAGTCACGATCTCGTGGACTTCTCGACGGAGGAGGCGATCGTGGCGGTGATCGGCAACGACACATCCGGATTTATCGGGATGTTGGTGGAGTTTTCCCATCGGTACGGGGCACAGGCCCGTGAAGACCATCGAAGGTTCGTCGACCTGTTCCGCAACGGGCGCCTGCCCGGCGTATGAGCCGCGCTTCTCGGGCCGGCGTACGAGCCCGGCGCCCGCACGCGGCCGGTCGCCAGGCAGGAGGAACGTCGTGCGCCATCTGATCGGGCTGTTACTGGGGACGGAGGAGGACTGGCCGACGGCGTTCGAGACCGTGCTGCGGCGGCTCGGGCCGATCGACGGGGTGGGCGAGTTCGGCGTGGAGCGGCTCACGATCGAGCCCTTCAACCTGCGGGCCAAGCCGCGCCACGAGCTGGTGATCGACCGGCTGGCGTACTGGTACTACCACCCGCGCGAGTGGCTCAAGAAGATCTCCATGATGGACGACGTCTACCTGCTGAACAGCCCGTTCACCTTCCAGTCGATGGAGAAGCACACCGCGTACTGCGCGATGATCCGGCTCGGGCTGAAGGTGCCGGAGACGGTGCTGGTGCCGTACAAGAACCCGCCGGACAACGACCGCTACCCCTACACGGCGGCCCGCTACAACCGGCCCTTCGACCTGGACGAGGTGGCGGGGCAGATCGGCTATCCGCTGTTCATGAAGCCGTACGACGGCGGGGCCTGGCGCGGGGTGTCCAAGGTGCGCGACGAGGAGGAGCTGCACCGGGCCTATGACGAGAGCGGCGAGATGCTCATGCATCTCCAGCAGGCCGTCGAGGGCTACGACGCGTTCGCCAGGTCGCTGTCGATCGGGGCGGAGACGATGGTGATGCGGTTCCGGCCCGAGGAGCCGATGCACGACCGCTACGTGGTGGACCACGCGTTCCTGTCGCCGTCGGCCGGCGAGGAGGTGGTCACGATCGGGAAGCTGGTCAACGCGTTCTTCCGGTGGGAGTTCAACTCGTGCGAGACCTTGATCAAGGGCTCGGACGTGCACCCCATCGACTACGCCAACGCCTGTCCCGACGTGGCGCTGACCAGCCTGCACTACTACTTCCCCTGGGCGATCAAGGCACTGGTGAAGTGGAGCGTGTTCTGCGTGGCCACCCGGCGCAGGCCGCGGATCGACCTGGAGACGCACGACTTCTTCGCCGTCACCGGCACGTACGAGGAGCGGCTGGCCGAGTACCGGCGGCTGGCGGACGCCTATTTCGAGACCGAGCGCTACGAGGAGTTCTGCCGGACCCATCTGGGGCACCTCGACGAGATCGTCCTGGACTGGGTGGCCGGGCCGGAGTTCGACCGGCTGCTCGTGGACACCGTGACCGCCACGTACCCGGAGCACGAGCGCGACCGGTTCGTCGAGCACTTCCGCGGCCTGCTGCGACTCTGGGCGAAGGACAACGGCTTCTAGCAACCGACCGGTCGGTATGGCATGCTTCCGGAACATGACTCTGTTCTCGGTGGAAGGCAAGACGGTCGTCATCACTGGTGGTTCGCGCGGCATCGGGCGGATGATCGCCGCGGGGTTCGTCGATGCGGGCGCGAGCGTCTACATATCCGCCCGCAAGACGGCCGAGGTCGAGAAGACGGCCGCCGAGCTGGGTTGCGTCGCGGTGCCGGCCGACCTGTCCACGCCCGAAGGGCTGGAGACGCTGGTGTCGGCGGTGGACGGCCCGCTGCACGTGCTGGTGAACAACGCGGGCGCCACCTGGGGCGCGCCCCTGGAGGAGTATCCGGAGAGCGCCTTCGACAAGCTCTGGAACATCAACGTCAAAGGCGTCTTCTTCCTGACCCAGCAGTTCCTGCCCCGGCTCAGGCAGGCGGCGAGCGCGGACGACCCGGCACGCGTGATCAACGTGGGCTCGATCGACGGGATCAAGGTCCCCGCGCTGCCGAGCTACGCCTACTCCTCGACGAAGTCCGCCGTCCACATGCTCACCAGGCACCTGGCCAAGCACCTGGCGAAGGAGCACATCACGGTCAATGCCATCGCGCCGGGCCCGTTCGAGTCCAAGATGATGGCCTTCGCGCTGGACGACCCCGCCACCCGGGAGACCATCGCCTCGAACGTCCCCCTGGGCCGCATCGGCCGCCCCGACGACATGGCGGGCGCGGCCATCTACCTGGCCTCGCGGGCGGGGGCGTACCTGACGGGCACGGTCATCCCGGTGGACGGCGGGATCTCCTGCTGATCAGAGCAGCTCGCGCAGCGCCCCGGCGAAGCGCGCCGCCGCGCCCTGGTCGTGGCCCAGGAAGAGGTACGGCTCCGTCAGCTCCACCTCCATGACCACGGGCGCGCCGTCGGGAAGCCGGACCAGGTCGATCCTGGCGTAGAGAAGGGCATGGGGAACGGCGGCGAGCACCTTCTCGGCAAGTTCGACCTGGTCCGGGGCCGGTGGGCGCAGGTGCGCCCGCGCGTTGTCCGCCATGGTCATCCCCGGGGCGAGCATCGGATTGCGGCGGACGGCATGGCTGAATCGGCCGTTGAAGTACAGCAGCGAGGTCTCGCCCTCCGACTCGACCATGTCGAGGTACGGCTGCACCATCGGCGTGCGTCCCGCGGCCTCCAGCGCCGCGGCCAGCACCCTGGCCTCCTCCCGGTCGGCCGTCCTGGTGGTGTCGCGGGCGCCGCCGGAGACCGTGGGCTTGACGACGTATTCGGGCCAGTCCGGCAGCCCGTCCGACGACCAGTGGGTCGGCACGACCGGCACGCCCAGGTCCCGCAGGTAGGTCTTGTCGGTGTTGGCCTCGAGCACGGCATGGGGGTTGAGCAGCCGCGTCACGGACTCGACCCGGCGCGCCCAGGCGAGGAACTCCTCCCGGCGGAAGATGTAGTCCCACACCGAGCGGACGATCACGGCGTCGTAGGCGCTCCAGTCGGCCGCGGGGTCGTCCCAGCGCTCGGCGCGCCCCTCGATGCCGGCCTCCCGCCAGGCCGCCAGGACCGGCTGGAGCTCGTCGTCGGAATCGGCGTCATCGAACGTGGCGTAGGCACAAATAGTCACCCAAAAATGCTAATACGGTGCGAGCCGGTCCAAAACGGACCGGCCCGTCCGCGTCACGGTCGCGCCGCGCTATCCCGGACCGCGGCGCGACCTGCCTGATCAGTCGACGACGTCGTCGACCGCGATGTCACTGCCGTTGGTGCCGGTCACAGCGTTGCCGTTGACGTTGTTGACGCCGGTCGCGCCGTAGCCGTTCACGTTGGCGTTGTAGACGTTGCCGAAGTTGTTGCCCGACTGGGAGGAGTCGTCGTTGGCGCTGGAGTTGCCGGCGTTGGTGTCGGCGTAGGCGGGGGCCGACAGCAGGGTCACGCCGGCCGCGGCGGCGGCGATGAGGCCGGTCACGCAGAGCTTCTTCATCATGAGGATGTCCTTCCGTATGAGGATCTTGCTGGGGACGTCAGCCGGTCAGTAAAAGATGTAGGTCACCGTGATGCTGCCGTTGGTGGCGGTGGAGGCGACCCCGTTGACGTTGTTGACGTTGGTCGACGCGCCTTCGCCGTGATTGCCGGCGGAGACGTTGCCGAAGTTGTTTCCTGACTGGGCCGAGTCGCTGTTGCCACTCCGGTTCCAGGACCAGGTGCTGCCGGGGCCGAGCCAGTCATCGTCAGCGTGAGCGGGGACGGCCGGCAGGGCGCCGCCGGCGACCGCTGTCACCACGGCCGCGACTGCGCACACCCTTTTGATCACTTTCTGCTCCTTTGCCAGCGGTGAAGGCCACTGAACGGCGGGGCACCCCGGGCCCAGGACACACCACCGTCCGCTTGACCTTCTTTGACCTCAGAAGATCAAGGTCAGTGCGAGCATATAACTGTGCGTTGACGAAAAGTAGCTCTGAGTGATCAGAATATTATTCGGCGCATACGCTGACAGGAGACGTCAGTGACCCGGGCATAGCGTCCGCGCATGATCTACGAATTGCGGCGGTACACCCTTCACCCGGGACGGCGGGACGAGCTGATCACGCTGTTCGAGCGCGAGTTCGTCGAGTCTCAGGAGGCGACCGGGATGCGGGTCGCCGGGACCTTCCGCGACCCCGACGCGCCCGACACGTTCCCGTGGCTGCGGGCCTTCCCCGGGCCGCGCACCCGCCGGGAGTCGCTGGACGCCTTCTACACCGGGCCCGTCTGGCTGGCCAACCGCGACGCGGCCAACGCCACGATGATCGACTCCGACGACGTGCTCCTGCTCCACTCCGTCGGGCCGGAGCTCCCCGCCGGGGACCGGCCACCGGTCGGCGCGGGCGAGCCGCCGCCGTCCCTCTACGTCGCCACCGTCTACCACGTCGAGGCCGGCTTCTCCGAGTTCTTCGTCAGGCAGGTCGCGCCGGTCCTGGCCGAGGCGGGGGTGCCGCCGGTCGCCTGCCTGGAGACCGAGCACTCGGCGAACGACTTCCCGCGCCTGCCGGTGTGGACCGGGGAGAACGTGTTCGTGTGGTTCGCCCGCTTCGACACCCCGGAGGAGGAGCGGGAGGTGGACCTGCCGAAGCTCGACGAGCGGCTCACCGCCCCGCCGGAACGCCTCAGGCTGC
This sequence comes from Nonomuraea zeae, assembly GCF_005889725.1. Lineage (GTDB taxonomy): Bacteria > Actinomycetota > Actinomycetes > Streptosporangiales > Streptosporangiaceae > Nonomuraea > Nonomuraea zeae. The sequence continues at coordinate 32,201 of NZ_VCKX01000076.1, read as the reverse complement.
GGCCCACGGCTCGATCGTCGCTACGCTGATTCCAACCTTTCCACCCCTCAGCGGAGTTGTTTCGGTACATGGACCGTTATGAGGGGTTCCACGAGTTCGTGCGTGCCCGCCAGCAATCGCTGATGCGGACGGCGTACCTGCTCGTCGGAGACGCCCACCTCGCCGAGGATCTGTTACAGACGGTTCTCGCCCGCGTCGCCACCCACTGGGCCAAGCTCTCCAAGGGCGGCAACCCCGAGGCGTACGCCCGCAAGGCCCTGGTGAACCAGACCATCTCCTGGCGCCGGCGCAAGCGGGTCGAGCTGCCCGGGGTCCCGTTGCCCGAGGTCGGGCGGTCGCACGACGAGGCCACCGTGCGCCGGCTCGCCCTGGAGCAGGCGCTCGCCCAGCTCACGCCCAAGCAGCGGGCGGTGATCGTGCTGCGCTTCTACGAGGACCGCACCGAGCATGAGACGGCGCAGCTCATGGGCGTCTCCCTCGGCACGGTGAAGAGCCAGACGCATTACGCGCTGTCGAAACTGCGCGCGCTCACCCCTGAGGAGGCGTACCGATGAGAACGCTGCGCGAGGATCTGCGGGCGCTGGCGGCGCAGGCGCCCGGCGTCGATCTGGCCGATCGCGCCGTCGGGCGCGCGCGAAGGAGGCGCGCGGCCCGGCTGACCGCGGTCGCCGTCTCCGCCGTCTGCCTGATCACGGCCGGCACCGCCCTGGTGATCCAGCAGGTACGCCCGCCCCAGCCGCCGATCGTGCTCACCCCGCCGGAGACGAAGGCGCTGCCGCTGCCCGAGAAGGGGGTCGGGCCGGTGGAGCACGTCTACCAGCCGTCCTGCCTGCGCCCCGGGACGAACCCGTGCGAGCAGGACGAGTGGCGGATCGTCACCCGCGACGGCGGCACCTACGCGTTCGCCCCCGGCCCGGGACCGATCGCGGTGACCGTGGACGGGCGCAGGATCGCCTACTACAGCGCCGAACGACAGAGCATCCTCGTGCGGGACCTGGGCGAGGGGAAGGTCTGGAAGTCGCCGCTGAAGCAGCCGAAGGAGGACTTCGACGTCGAGTTCGCCCTGCGGCTGTCGCCGAGCGGGCTGCGGTTCATCGTCTCGGGCTGGGGCGGCCGCCGCCAGCCGAACAAGCTGGTGGACATCGAGCGGGACACGGTGACCGAGCTGCCGCGCGGCTGGTACCCGATCGGCGTGACCGACGGCGACGGGCCCGTGGTGCTGGTCAAGCCGTACGAGAACAGCACTCAGGTGCAGGTGCTCGGGCACGACCCGATCACCATCGACGAGTTCACCTACGACTTCAGCGCCCTGTCGCCCGACGGGCTGACGCTGGCCCGACTGGGCCAGGACTTCGACCGCGACCGGCGGCCGATGATCCAGGGGGACGGCACGATCGTCACGTTCGACCCCGTGCGCGGGGGCGCCGAGCGGCGGGTCCCGATCTCCGGTGTCCCCGAAGGGCTCGCCCTGTCCCGGCTGGGCGGCTGGCTGAACGCGAACGAGGTCACGCTGCTCGCGGTGCCCGAGTCGGGGCGCGTCTCCCATCCGCCGATGGTCTACGCCGTGGACGTGCGGACGGGGCAGGCCCGCGAGCAGTTCGCGCTGCGGGACGGGAAGTACGTGGTGCCGGGGCTGGTGCAGTGACCCGGGCACAGGCCAGGGCTCTGGCGAGGGCGAGGGCCGGGGCTCACGTCCCGTAGACCGGCTCGGGCGGCGGGGCGGAGTCCAGGAGGGTGGTGATCGCGGCGCCGACCTCCGCCGGGTCCCAGCGGGCGCCGCGGTCCACGCGCGGGCCGTGACGCCAGCCGGTGGCCAGCGAGATCGCGCCGCCCTCCACCTCGAACACCCGCCCCGTCACGTGGGCCGACTCCGGCGAGCCGAGCCAGACGACGAGCGGGGCGACGTTCGCCGGGTGCATGGGGTCGAAGCCCGTCTCCGGCCTGGCCATGGCCGTGGCGAACACCTCCTCCGTCATCCGGGTGCGGGCGGCCGGGGCGATGGCGTTCACCGTCACGCCGTACCTGGCCAGCTCCGCGGCGGCGACCTGCGTCAGCGCGGCGATCCCGGCCTTGGCCGCGGCGTAGTTGCCCTGGCCGAGGCTGCCCATCAGGCCCGCGCCCGACGAGGTGTTGATCACCCGGCCGGCGACCTGGTCGCCGGCCTTGGACCTCTCCCGCCAGTACGCCGCCGCGTGCCGCAGCGGCAGGAAGTGGCCCTTGAGATGGACGCGTACGACGTCGTCCCAGTCCTGCTCGGTCATCGAGACCAGCATCCTGTCGCGCAGGAAGCCGGCGTTGTTCACCAGCACGTCCAGCCGGCCGTAGGCGCTGATCGCGGTCTTGACCAGCCGGGCCGCGCCGTCCCAGTCCGAGACGTCGTCGCTGCTGGCCACCGCCTGGCCGCCGAGCTCCTCGATCTCCGCGACGACCGACAGCGCGGGACCGCCGGACCTGCCGTCCCCGTCAGGGCCGGTGCCGAGGTCGTTCGCCACGACGCGGGCGCCCTGCCGGGCGAACTCCAGGGCGTGCTCCCTGCCGATGCCGCGGCCGGCGCCCGTCACGATCACCACTCGGCCGGCACAGATTCCCACACAGACCTCCCAGAAGGATCAAGCAGAGATATCAGGAAATGTCGTCAGAAGCCAGGTCTGGTCGGCGGGCCAGGTAGCTCCAGGCGGGGATCTCGCCGCCGCCGTCCACCCGTACCTGCGCGCCGGTGACGTAGCCGGGGGCCGCCAGCCACAGGCACGCCTGGGCCACGTCGGCGGGCGTCGCCATCCGGCCTGCGGGGACGGCGGCCCCGATCCGCTCGTCCCCGTGCCCGCCGTAGTGGTCCGCGGCCTCCCCGGTCTCGGCGCCGGTGTCGGCCAGGCCGACGATCACCGTGTTGACCCGGACCAGCGGGGCCCACTCGGCGGCCAGGCAGCGGGCCAGGTGGTGCAGCCCGGCCTTGGCGGCGCCGTAGGCGGAGGTGCCGGGTGAGGGCCGGGCGCCGCTGGCGCTGCCGATCATCACGATCGCGCCCCCGGACTCGGCGAGCAGCGGGTAGGCGTACTGGGAGACCAGCAGCGGGGCCGTCAGGTTGAGCTCGATGACGCGGGCGTGCAGGCGTGGCGAGGTGCCGGCCAGCGGGGCGTGCGGCGTGCCGCCCGCGTTGTTGACCACCACGTCGAGGCGCTCGAACCCGGCGATGAGCCGCTCGACGTCGTCCGCCGCCCGCACGTCGGCCCGTACGAACCGCATCCCGCCGGACGGGGCGGGCGTGCGGGCGCAGACGGTGACGTCGGCCCCCGCTTCGCGGAAGGCTCGGGCGATGCCCGCGCCGATGCCCTTGGTGCCGCCGGTCACCAGGACGGACTTGCCCGTGTAGTCGTAAGTCACCGTCACGGGTGCTACCGTACCAAGCAAGCGTTAGGTGCAACCAGGGAGCGGGATGGGGATCACGCTGCGGGCCGGGCCGGTCGCCGAGGTCGTCGTGGACGTGCCACCGGTGAACGCGCTGACCGTGCGGGCCTGGGAGGAGCTGGCCGAGGCCGTGCTGACGGCCGGGGACGAGCCGGGGACCAGGGTCGTCGTGCTGCGCGCGGAAGGACGCGGGTTCAACGCCGGAGTCGACATCAAGGAGATGCAGGCCACCGAGGGGCACGCCGCGCTGGTCGGCGCCAACCGGGCGTGCTACGCGGCGTTCGCGGCCGTCTACGAGTGCGCGGTCCCGGTGATCGCGGCCGTGCACGGCCACTGCCTGGGCGGCGGCGTGGGCCTGGCGGGCAACGCCGACATCGTGGTGGCCGCCGACGACGCCTACTTCGGGCTGCCCGAGGTGGACAGGGGCGCGCTGGGCGCGGCCACGCACCTGGCCAGGCTGGTGCCGCAGCACCTCATGCGGGCCATGGTCTACACGTGCCGCAACGTCACGGCCGCCGAGCTGCACGCCTTCGGCTCGGTGCTGGAGGTCGTGCCGCGCGACAAGCTGCGCGCCGCCGCCATAGAGGTCGCCGAGCAGATCGCGGCCAAGGACCCGTACGTGATCCGCCGCGCCAAGGAGTCGCTCAACGGCATCGACCCGGTGGACGTCAGGCGCAGCTACCGCTTCGAGCAGGGCTTCACCTTCGAGCTGAACCTGATGGGCGCGGGCGACAGGCACCGCGACCGCTTCGTGGAGGGCACGTGACCCCATCCCCTGCCAGGACGAAGCTCATGTCGGCCGAGCAGGTCGCCGGCTCGCTGGAGAGCGGGATGACGATCGGGATCGGCGGCTGGGGCTCGCGCCGCAAGCCGATGGCCCTGGTCCGCGCCGTCCTGCGCACCGGCGTGGGCGACCTCACGATCATCTCGTACGGCGGCCCGGACGTCGGCATGCTGTGCGCGGCCGGGAAGGTGCGCAGGGTCGTGGCCCCCTTCGTCACGCTTGACTCCATCCCCCTGGAGCCCCATTTCCGGCGGGCCCGGCAGGAAGGGGCGATCGAGTTCGTGGAGTACGACGAGGGCATGTTCATGTTCGGGCTGCTCGCGGCGGCGCACCGGTTGCCGTTCCTGCCGACGCGGGCGGGAATGGGGTCCGACGTGCTGCGGGTCAACCCGGGGCTGAGGACGGTGCGCTCGCCGTACGAGGACGGGGAGGAGCTGGTCGCGGTGCCCGCGCTGCGGATGGACGTGGCGCTGGTGCACCTGAACCGGGCCGACCCCCGCGGCAACGCCCAGTATCTCGGGCCCGACCCGTACTTCGACGACCTCTACGCGAAGGCGGCCGGCCGGTGCTACGTCTCGTGCGAGCGCGTGGTGGATGCGGCCGACCTGCTGAAGGAGGGGCCGGTGCAGTCGCTGCTGATCAGCCGGTCGATGGTGGCCGGCGTGGTGGAGGCGCCCGGCGGCGCCGGGTTCACCTCGTGCGAGCCCGACTACGGGCGGGACGAGGCCGAGCAGCGGCGTTACGTCGAGACGCCGTGGGAGGAGTTCGATGACCAGCAGGGCTGACGTGTGCGTGGTGGCGTGCGCGGAGGCGTTCAGGGGCGACGGGGAGATCCTGGCGGCCGGGATCGGCGGGGCCGTCACCGTGCTGGCGGCACGGCTGGCGCGGCTGACGTTCGAGCCGGAGCTGATCACCCACGACGGCGTCTGCCTGCTCACCGGCGACGTGCCCGCGCTGGGCCGGGAGCCGGAGGTGGTGGAGGGGTGGCTGCCGTTCCGCGAGCACCTGTGGCTGGTGCTGAACGGCCGCAGGCACGTCATGCTCGGCGCCTCCCAGATCGACCGGCACGGCAACACGAACATCTCCTGCATCGGCGACTGGGCCAGGCCCAAGGCGCAGCTGCTCGGCGTGCGGGGCGCGCCGGGCAACACGCGGTGCGACCCCACGAGCTACTGGATCCCCCGGCACTCCCCCAGGGTGTTCGTGCCGGCGGTGGACATGGTGAGCGGGCTCGGGACCGACCGGGGCGCCCACGACCTGCGGCGCGTGGTGACGAACCTGGCCGTGCTGGACTTCCGCACGCCTGACGGGTCGATGCGGCTGGTGTCGGTGCACCCCGGCGTGCGGGTGGACGACGTGGTGGCGGCGACCGGCTTCGAGCTTGACGTGTCCGGCGACGTCGGGGAGACCCGGCAGCCGACCGGCGAGGAGCTGCGCGTCCTGGACCACCTCGACCCCGGCCGGGCGCGCGAGCGCGAGGTGGCGGCTTGAGGACCGCGCTGACCGCGCTCACCGGCTGCCGGTATCCGATCGTGCAGACCGGGATGGGGTACGTCGCCGGCGCGCGGCTGGCGGCGGCCACCTCCAAGGCGGGCGGCCTGGGCGTGATCGGGGCGGCGACCATGTCCGTGGCCGAGATGACCGAGGCCATCAGGCGGGTCAAGGAGCGGACGGACGCGCCGTTCGGGGTGAACATCCGCTCCGACGCCGACGACGCGGCCGAGCGGGTGGAGGTGATGGTCAGGGAGGGCGTGCGGGTGGCGTCGTTCGCGATGGCGCCCAGGAGGGAGCTGATCGCCCGGCTCAAGGACGCCGGCGTGGTGACGATCCCGTCGGTGGGCGCGCGCCGGCACGCCGAGAAGGTCGCGGCGTGGGGCGTGGACGCCGTGATCGTGCAGGGCGGCGAGGGCGGCGGGCACACCGGGCCCGTGGCGACCACGCTGCTGTTGCCGCAGGTCGTGGACGCGGTAGACATCCCGGTGATCGCGGCGGGCGGCTTCTTCGACGGGCGCGGGCTGGTCGCGGCGCTGGCCTACGGGGCCTGCGGGATCGCCATGGGGACGAGGTTCCTGCTCACGAGCGACTCGACCGTGCCGGAGGAGGTCAAGAAGGTCTATCTGGCGGCGCGGGAGACGGTGGTGACGACCAGGGTGGACGGGGTCCCCCATCGGGTGCTGAGCACCCCGTTCGTGACCTCGCTCGAACGCTCGCGGCTGGTCAGGGCGGTGGTGAACGGGGCCAGGTTCAAGCGGCTGTCCGGGCTGTCGTGGGCCGAGATGCTCCGCGAGGGGCGGCGGATGAAACGTGGGCGCGAGCTGACCTGGGCGCAGGTCCTCCAGGCGGCCAACACGCCCGTGCTGCTGCGGGCCGCCATGGTGGACGGGCGGGCCGACCTCGGGGTGATGGCCTCCGGGCAGGTGGTCGGGGTGATCGACGACCTGCCGTCGTGCCAGGAGCTGATCGACCGCGTCATGGCGGAGGCTCGGGCCGCCCTGGCCGGGCTCAGAGCACAGTGATGCCGCGGGCCGCGAGGATGGCGTTGGCCTGCGTCTGGTTGATGACGGCCCCTGCGAACGCGCGCAGCCGGTCGTCGTCGGGCTGACCGAGGTCCGCCCCGCGCAGATCGGCCTTGGCGAACTTCGTCAGCAGCAGCCGCGCCCCGATCAACCGGCAGTCGCTGAACGTGGCCTCCGTGAAGTCGCAGCCCGACAGGTCGGCGTCGTCGAAGCGCACGCCCTCGATATGCTCACCGCGCAGCGAGCAGCCGCCCAGGTTGGCCAGCGTCAGGTTGGAGCTGGCGACCCGGAAGCCGGTGCCGCGCGAGCCCGTGAGCGAGGCGCCGATCATGCGGCAGCCCGTGAACGACACGTCGGTGACCAGCGCGCCCCCGAACTGGGCCGAGGACAGGTCCACGTTGGTGAAGGACACGTCGATGAGGTCAGCGTCGCTGAACCTGATCCGCATCCCGCCGCCCCCGGAGAAGGCGGCGCCGTCCAGGTCCGCCTTGCGGAAGTCGGTCTGCTCCAGCACGCACGACTCGAATCGCGCCCCGGCCAGCGAGGCCCCCCAGAAATCCGTCTCCGTGAGGTCGCAGTTGCGGAAGACGTGCGTCTCGTCCTGCGGGAGCCGGTCGGTCAGCGCCTTGTGTGAGAGGTCCTCGCCGTCGAATTCCATGGGGTCAAAGGGTACCGGTGAGCGCCTCCGCCGCCGCCTGCCCGCAGACCCTGGCGGAGCCGTACGTGGCGATGTGCACGGCGCCCAGATCGGACCTGGCGGGCAGGCCCATCTCCACCACCACCGCGTCGGGACGGGCGCTGAGCAGGTGCCGCAGCGCCTCGCCCTGCCAGGCGTAGCGGTGCGCGTCGCGGACCACGACCACCAGGGGCCGGCCGGCCGCCGCGGCGATCAGGCGCTCCAGCTCGGGACCCGTCGCCTCCCCCGCCGCGAGGCGGGTGACCGCGGTGCCCGGCAGCAGCCTGCCGAGCGGCTCGCCGACGCCCCACGGGGTGCCCTTGTCGATGGCCAGGTTCATCTCCGGGGCCAGCTCGACCACGTGCGCAGGGGTGGTCAGCGGCAGCACGGGCGCGGTGGACCTGCGGGTGATCCGGACCGCGCGCCGGGCCGCGGTGAGGCCGATGTAGCCGTCCTGCGGTACGGGGCTGCCCGAAGAGGCGGTCCAGTCGGCCAGCTCGCGGACCCTGCGAGCGGCGTCGGCCAGCCGCTCCTCGGGCAGCAGTCCTTCGGTCACCGCGGCGGCGATCGCGTCGCGGATCCCGGCGGCGGTCGCCTCGTCGGCGCGCTCGCCGCCGACGCAGATCGCGTCGGCTCCCGCGGCGATGGCGCGGGCGGAGGCGCCCCCGATCCCGTACGCCCCCGACACCGCGGCCATCTCGATGCCGTCAGTGATGATCATTCCTTGGAATCCGAGCTCCTCGCGCAGCAGCCCGGTGAGCACCTTGGGGCTGAGCGTGGCGGGCAGCTCGGCGTCGTATGAGGGCACGAGGAGGTGGCCGGTCATGACGGCCCTGACCCCCTCCTTGATCGCCTCGCGGAAAGGGAGCAACGCGTCCTCGATCCCGCCCTCGGCCACGACGGGCACGCCGTGGTGGGAGTCGACCGAGGTGTCGCCGTGCCCGGGGAAGTGCTTGGCGCAGGCGGCCACGCCCGCCGACTGCAGGCCCCGTACGAACGCCCTGGTGTGCCGGGAGACGAGCACCGGGTCCGCGCCGAAGGCCCGCAGGCCGATGACGGGGTTGTCCGGGTTGGAGTTCACGTCGGCGGAGGGCGCGAAGTCGATCGTGATGCCCGCCGCCGCCAGATCCCCGCCGAGGTGCCTGGCCAGGTCCTCGGTCAGGCCGACGTCGTCCACGACGCCCAGCGCGTACCCGCCCGGGCGGCTGCTGCCGGTGGCCACCTCCAGCCGGGTGACCTCGCCCGACTCCTCGTCCGTGCCGACGAGCACCGAGGGGTTCTCCGCACGCAGGGCGGCGGTCAGCCGGGCCACTTGGGCCGGGTCGGCGATGTTGCGCGAGAACAGCACCACACCGGCCAGGCCCTCGCCGAGTCGGCGGCGGAGCCAGTCGGGGGGCGTGTGTCCCGCGAAACCGGGGAAAAGGACGGCGTCGGCGAGGCGAAGCAGGTCACCGCTCAGGGGCATGACCCGAAATCTAATAGGAAAGTTTCCTATTTGCTAGAGCTATTTTCTAACGTCAGCCCGCTCCCGTCAGTGACGAACTCCGCCACTGTACGCACCGGAGCCCCTCTCTTGTCCACGAAGTCCACCGCCCGGTACGCCACCCGCAGCTCTTCGGGACCGGCCGAGCACGCCAGGTAACCACGGCGGGCGTCGAAGAACTTCAGATGCGGGTTGGCCGCGAGCACGGCCTCGCCGTCGGTCTCCGGCGGCATGCTGCTGATCGCGCTGGCCACGAACTCGACCCCGACCGTGGCCGAGCCCGGATCCAGGAAGTCGGCCTTCAGCTCGCCCGCCCAGGCGTTGTGCACGTCCCCGCTGAACACCACCAGCCCGGTCGCCCGCGCCGCCAGGATCCGCGCGCGCTGGTCCTGGTGGCCGTCCCAGGAGTCGGGACGCAGGTTCGGCGGCGGCCCCGGGACGAAGCGGCGGGCGAAGAACAGCGGCTGGACCAGCACCCGCCACCGGACCGGGCTGGTGTGCAGGCGGGAGATCAGCCACTGCTCCTGGGCCGAGCCGAGCATGGTGGCGGCGTTCCGGTGCTGGCGCACGTCGAGCACCATGAAATCGGCGATCACGCCGTAGGTCCGCCGGCGATACATCTGCAGGTTGCCGTTCTGCGGGCGCACCCGCAGCGGCTGGTGCTCGTAGTAGGCCTGGTAGGCGGCGGCCCTGCGCTTCAGGAACGCCTCGGAGCCGTCGCCCCTGCCCCGGTAGTTGTCCAGCACCTCGTGGTCGTCCCAGGTCGTCACCCAGGGCGCGGCGGCGTGCGCGGCCTGCAGGTCGGGGTCGGTCTTGTAGCGCGCGTAGCGCTGGCGATATTCGTGCAGCTTGGCGATCTCGCCGGGCACCGGCCCGAGCGGGCGCACCACGCGGGCCGACTGCCGCGACTCGTAGACGTAGTCGCCGACGTGGAAGACGACGTCCGGCCGCTCGGCGGCGAGATGCTGGTAGGCGGTGTAGTAGCCGTGCTCGTAGCGCTGGCAGTCGGCGACCGCGAAGCGCACGGTCCGGGTGGAGGCCGGGTCGTCGGCGGTCCTGGTGCGCCCGACGGGGCTCTGCTGGCCGCCCGCCCTGAACCGGTAGTAGTAGTCGGCCCCCGCCCTGAGCCCGTCGACCCTGACGTGGACGCTGTGCGCCGAGAGCGGCAACGCCTGGATCTGCCCCTGCCGCAGGCCCCTGGTGAAGCGCTCGTCCTCGGCGAGCTGCCAGCGCACGTCCACGGCCCTCGGGGACATGCCGCCCGGCCGCCTCGGATCGGCGTGCAGGGGGTCCACGGCTAATCGGGTCCAGAGCATCACGCCGTCGGGCAGCGGCTCTCCTGATGCGACGCCCAGGGTGAAGGGGTTGGCCATATCCTCATGGTGACCCAGGGTCGGCCGGACCGAGACGTTCGATGACGGTGACGTTGGCCTGTCCTCCGCCCTCGCACATGGTCTGCAGCCCGTACCTCCCGCCCGTGCGCTCCAGCTCGTGCAGCAGCTTGACGGCCAGCACGGCGCCGGTCGCGCCCAGCGGGTGGCCGAGCGCGATCGCGCCGCCGTTCGGGTTGACCCTGGCGGGGTCGGCGCCCGTCTCCTTGATCCAGGCCAGCACGACGGACGCGAACGCCTCGTTGATCTCGATCACGTCGAAGTCGCCGATCGACATGCCGGTCATGCCGAGCGCGTGGACGGTGGCCGGGATCGGGGCGGAGAGCATCGTGATCGGGTCGGCGCCGCGTACCGACAGGTGGTGCACGCGGGCGCGCGGGGTCAGGCCGTGCTCCTGCACGGCCCTGGGCGAGGCGACCAGCAGGGCCGCGGCGCCGTCGGAGATCTGCGAGGCCAGGGCCGCGGTGAGCCGGCCGCCGCCCGTCAGGGGCTTGAGCCCGGCCATCTTCGCGAGGGTGGTGTCCCTGCGGGGGCCCTCGTCGGTGGTGACACCTTCGTAGGGGGCGATCTCGCGCCGGAAATATCCGGCGTCGATGGCGTGCAGGGCGCGGGTGTGCGACTCGTACGCGTACCGCTCCATCTCCTCGCGCGAGACGTCCCAGGTGGCGGCGATCCGCTCCGCGCCGGCGAACTGGGAGACCTCCTGCGTGCCGTACCTCTCGGTCCAGCCCTTGGAGCCGGAGAACGGCGTCTCGTGGCCGAGCGGGCGGCCCGCCAGCATCGCGGAGGAGATGGGGATCATGCTCATGTTCTGCACGCCGCCCGCCACCACCAGGTCGTTCGTGCCGGAGAGCACGGCCTGGGCGGCGAAGTGCAGCGCCTGCTGCGAGGAGCCGCACTGGCGGTCGATGGTGACGCCGGGGACCTCCTCGGGGAACCCGGCCGCCAGCCAGCACGTGCGGGCGACGTCCCCGGCCTGCGGCCCGATGGTGTCCACGCAACCGAAGATCACGTCCTCGACGGCCGACGGATCGGCGTCCGCCCGTTCCATCAGCTCCTTGAGCACGTGCGCGCCGAGGTCGGCGGGGTGGGCCGGGGCCAGGCCGCCGTTCTTTCGCCCGATGGGGGTGCGGACGGCGCCGACGATGTAGGCCTCACTCATCCTGGCATCGTAGCAAGCGCTTGGTCTACAACGGAACGGCGTATGAGCTGGGGCAGTTAGGTGAACAAGCGATTGTCTGAGGGCTCATAATGGTGACGTGACCACGCGAAAGAACTCCGGCACAGCCACCACCCCGGCGAAGCGCCAGCGCGCGACCTCATCGGGGTCGGCGTCCGAGCGCCGAGACCACCTCGTCAAGCTCGCCGCGGAGCTCTTCGCGCGCAAGGGCTTCCAGGCCACGACAGTACGCGAGATCGCCGACGAGGCGGGCATCCTCTCCGGAAGTCTCTACCACCACTTCGACTCCAAAGAGACGATCGTCGACGAGGTCCTGTCCACCTTCCTCGAGGACCTCATCGCCCGCTACCGCGCCGCCCTCGACACCAGCGCCGACGCGCGCACGGTGCTGTCGGAGATGGTGCGCATCGGGTTCGGCACCCTTGAGCCCCATCGGGCCGCGATCACGGTGATGCAGAACGACTGGAACTACCTGCGGCAGTTCGAGCGGTTCAACTACCTGGTCAAGGCCGAGGACGAGGTCGAGCAGATCTGGGTGTCGCAGATCAAGGCCGGGCAGGCGGCCGGGCTGTTCAGGTCCGACGTCGACCCCAAGCTCACCTACCGGATGATCCGCGACACGATCTGGGTCGCGGTGCGCTGGTTCCGCCCGGGCGGCCGGCTCAACACCAGCGGCCTGGCCGAGCACTACATCACCGTGCTCTTCGACGGGCTCGCCACTGGCGAGCGCACCACGCAAAAGGGATGAGCCTCGGCAAGGCGGTGCGGCTGGCACTGCAGGCGGTGGCCGAGCCCGGCAAGGCCGAGGCGATGCGCGCCTACATGAAGTCGGCGATGCCGTTCCTGGGCGTCCAGGCGGTGCCGCGGCGCACGGCGCTCAAGCGGGTGTTCGCCGACCACCGGCTCGACAGCGCGCCCGAGTGGCGGCGGGCGGTGCTGTCGCTGTGGCGCGAGGCCGAATACCGTGAGGAGCGCTACGCCGCGATCGAGCTGTCCGGCTATCACCTCTACCGGGAGTTCCAGACCCTCTACACGGTCCCGATGTACGAGGAGATGATCGTCACAGGGGCCTGGTGGGACCTGGTGGACGAGCTGGCCACGCACCGGATGGGCGCCCTGCTCACCTCCTACCCCGACTCGATGCGCCCGCTCATGCTGGAGTGGGCGCACCACGACGACCTGTGGAAGCGGCGCACCGCGATCCTCTGCCAGAACCGGTTCAAGCAGCGCACCGACACCGCCCTGCTGTTCGCGTGCATCGATCCGAGCCTGTCGGACAACGACTTCTTCGCCCGCAAGGCCATCGGGTGGGCGTTACGCGAATACGCCAAGACCAACCCGGCCGAGGTGATCCGCTACGTCAAGGCGAAGGGGATCACGGGCCTGAGCCGACGCGAGGCGCTGAAGAACCTGCCCGTCGTCTAAGCCCCCTCAGCGGGTCCACAAAGCGTCCTGCACGGCCTGGACCAGAGCCATCAGCTCCGGCGTGACGCGCTCCTTCGACCAGGCCAGCGCATACGTGATGCGCAGGTCCCCCGCGTCCAGCGGCACGAAGCGGACGTCCTCCCGCCTGATCGTCCGCGCCAGGAGCTGCGGGATCGGCAGCAGGCCCGCGCCGGCCGCCACCAGGTCGAGCGCGGCGGCGAAGTCGTCGTCGGCCACCATGCGCGAGCGGCCCGGCAGCCCCGCCCACGGCCGGCTGCCCGGCGACAGCAGCACCTCGCCGCCCAGCTCCGCCCCGCCGACCCTGGGCCAGGACTCCAGCCGGTGCCCGGCGGGGACGGCCAGGTGATCGACGGTGACGTGGAATCTGGCCGCCGTGACGAACTGCGCCGGCGCCGGGGTCGCCAGGATCGCGGCCGAGATCTCGCCGTTCGCCAGCGCCTGCGCGGCCGCGCCGCGCCCCGCCGCCCGCAGCTCCACCCCGATCGCCGGGCTGCGTCCCGCCAGCCGCCGCGCGATCCGCGCCGCCAGCGCGCCGACCAACGGTGGATAAGCCAGGTGAATGGTCGGCCGGGCCAATCTGGCCGCTTCCGCGGCGAACGCGCGGGCCGCCTCGATCACCTGCTCCGCGTACGGCAGCAGCCCCTTCCCCTCGGCCGTGAGCCGCACCTCGCGGGCGGTCCGCTCGAAGAGCCTGACCCCGGCGGCGCGTTCGAGCCTGGTGATGGCCTGGCTCATGGCCGGCTGGGACATCCCCAGGTCGGCGGCGGCCTTGGAGAAGCTGAGCCGGCCGGCGACCGCGGCGAAGCAGTGCATCTCCTTATGCATAAGCAGCACCAATACATGATGCACGAGGTTCGGAGTGCTCGGCAGGATGCAGCGATCTACCGAACGACATCGAGGAGCTGACGATCATGTCCCCATTCCCCAGGTCCACCGTGCTCGGATACCCGCGCATCGGGCCGCGCAGGGAGCTGAAGCGGGCGCTGGAGGCGTACTGGGACGGGCGGACGAGCCGGGCCGAGCTCGACCGGGCGGGCGCCGAGATCAGGGAGCGGACCTGGCGGCGGCTGGCCGAGCTGGGGCTGGAGGGGCTGCCGTCGAACACGTTCTCGCTGTATGACCAGGTGCTCGACACGGCGGTGCTGCTCGGCGCGGTGCCCTCGCGCTACCGCGACGCCGCCGACCCCTATTTCGCGATGGCCAGGGGCACCGAAGGGCTGGCGCCGCTGCGGATGACGAAGTGGTTCGACACGAACTACCACTACATCGTGCCGGAGATCGGGCCGGAGACCGTGTTCAAGCTGGACCCGGCCAAGCCGCTGGCCGAGGTGCGGGAGGCGCGGGCGCTGGGCTTCGAGACGCGGCCGGTCGTGGTGGGGCCGGTGACGTTCCTGCTGCTGGGGTCGGCGCTGGAGCGGCTGGACGAGGTGCTGGGGTGCTACGAGGAGCTGCTCGCCGCGCTGGCCGCCGAGGGGGTCCAGTGGGTGCAGCTCGACGAGCCGGCGCTGGTGGGCGACCGTACGCCGGAGGAGCTGGCCGCGCTGAGGTCCGCCTACGACCGGCTGGGCGCGCTGAGCGCCCGGCCCGGCCTGTTCGTGGCCTCCTACTTCGGCGATCTCGGCGAGGCGCTGCCGGTGCTGGCCGGCACGCCGGTGGAGGCCATCGGGGTGGACCTGGTGCGCGGCGGCGTCCCGGTCGTCGACCTGTCGGGGAAGACCGTGGTGGCGGGCGTGGTGTCCGGGCGCGACGTGTGGCGTACCTCGCCGGAGCGGGCGCTGGCCGCGCTGGCCGCCGTACCGTCCGGCGACGTGGTGGTGAGCACCTCGTGCTCGCTGCTGCACGTGCCTTACGACGTGAGCGCGGAAACGGCGCTGGAGCCCGCGTTGAAGGCGCGGCTGGCGTTCGCGGAGCAGAAGGTGGCCGAGGTGGCGGCGCTGGCGCGGACCGGGTTCCACGGCTCGGCGCCGGCCGGGCCCTCCGTGGCGCTGCCGGGGCCGGTCGTGCCCGAGTCGCGCAGCCCGTACGCGGTGCGGGCCGCGGCCCAGGCCGAGCACCTGCGGCTGCCCGCGCTGCCGATCACCACGATCGGGTCGTTCCCGCAGACCGGGGAGCTGCGCGCGGCCAGGGCCGCCGTGACCGCGGGCACGCTGTCTCAGGCCGCCTACGAGCGGCAGGTCGAGGCCGAGATCGAGCGGGTCATCAGGGTGCAGGAGCGGCTCGGGCTCGACGTGCTCGTCCACGGGGAGCCCGAGCGCAACGACATGGTCCAGTACTTCGCCGAGCACCTCGACGGGTTCGCCGTCACCGCGGCCGGGTGGGTCCAGTCGTACGGCTCGCGCTGCACCAGGCCGCCGATCCTGCATGGCGACGTCAGCCGGCCCGAGCCGATCACCGTGCGGTGGGCCACCCATGCCCAGTCGCTGACGGACAAGCCGGTCAAGGGCATGCTCACCGGGCCCGTCACGATCGTGGCCTGGTCGTTCGTACGGGACGACCTGCCGCTGCGTGACGTGGTGTTCCAGGTGGCGGACGCCGTCAGGGACGAGGTGCGCGACCTGGAGGCGGCCGGAGTCTCGATCATCCAGGTGGACGAGCCCGCCCTGCGCGAGCTGCTGCCGCTGCGGCGGGCCGCGCAGGAGGACTACCTGGAGTGGGCGGTGGCGGCGTACCGGCGGGCCACCTCGGGGGCCGGGGACCGGACCCAGATCCACACCCACCTGTGCTATTCGGACGCCGACCAGATCCTGGCCGCCATCGACGGGCTGGACGCGGACGTGACCACGATCGAGTCCGCCCGGTCCGGGGCGCGGATCCTGGGGGCGGTGGAGACGTTCGGGCGCGGGCTCGGGCCGGGCGTCTACGACATCCACTCGCCCCGGGTGCCCGGCGCCGCGGAGGTCGAGGAGCTGCTGCGGCGGACGCTGGCGGTGCTGCCGGTGGAACGGGTGTGGGTCAACCCGGACTGCGGGCTGAAGACGCGGACGTACGAGCAGGTGGAGGCGTCGCTGGCGAACGTCGTCACCGCCACCCGGCGGCTGCGCGCGGAGTTGGGCGCCTGACCGGTCAGGTGTGCAGCGCGGTGAACTCCTCGATCGTCATGCCGAAGAGGACCTCGTCGTCGTAGCGGCCGTTGGCGTAATGGCTCCTGCGCCGGCGGCCCTCCTCCACGAAGCCCAGCCGCCGGTGCAGGGCCAGCGAGGCGTCGTTGGAGCTGTAGACCCACGCCTCGGCCTTCTGGAAGCGGCGCTCGAAGAACATGTAGCGCAGCAGCAGGACGATGGCCTCGCTGGCGTAGCCCTTGCGGTGGTAGGGGGTGCCGACGCTGATCCCGTAGGCGAAGGTGCCGTGGTCACGGTCGCTGTGGTGGGCGCCGATCGACCCGACGGGGACGTTGCCGTCCCTGGTGGCGATCACCAGGTCGGGGTCGTCGAGGTCGGGCCGCTGCTCGGCCTCCTCGGCGGTCCGCTTCTTCGCGTAGGCGGCCGAGCTGGGCGGGTGCAGGCGCCAGCCGTTCCTGACCGCGTCGGAGTCTTCCTCGAAGGAGTGGAACGCCTCCCAGTCGTCGGGCTCCTTGGCCCGCAGGCGCACCCGCTCGCCCACCCATACAGAGGTCATGCAGGCAGCAAAGCAGGACATACGGGCCTGAGGCGAGCCGTTTTCCCGCGTCGGGCGATGTCGCGGTCGTCGAGGGTCCGTGCCGGCTTCGGCTAGGAGAACGTCCAGGACAGGTGGGACAAGGCGGCGTCGGCGTAGTGGGCGGGGCCGGTGCTGAGGCCGTAAGCGAGGTCCTCTATCAGGGCGCAGCGGGCGTAGAAGAGCACCCGCGCCCGGTCCTCATCGTCCAGGTCGAACTCGTAGTGCGACACCGTGAGCTCGAAGATCTCCGGGCCCAGGTCGCGGTAGATCAGGGCGAAGTCGTGGGCCGGGTCCGTGACGGCCGCGTCCGTCCAGTCGATGACGCCGGTGATCGAGCTGGTTCTGGCGTCCACCAGCAGGTGCTCGGCCCCCAGGTCGTTGTGGCAGAAGCGCAGGGTGCGCGGCTCGTCCGGCGGGGCGTCCCGGAGGAACCGCTCCACCAAGGGCCGCTGCGCCTCCGGGACGTGCTGCTCGACGTCCCGATAGTCGAGCTCGGCGTCCTGCAGGAGGGTGTGCGCCGGGTAGACGTCCAGGGGCGCCAGCTCGCGCATCCGGCCCGGCGAGATCCCGTGCAGGGCGCTGAGGAAGCCCCCGAGCGGCTCGGCCAGCCGCTCGGGGTCGTCCACGGGCTGCTGGTTGAGCGGCTCGCCGGCCAGCTTGCGGTACGCGATCACGCCCGACTCCTCGTCGGCGAAGACCACTTCAGGGACCGGCAGCGGGGACAGCTCCCTGACGGCCGCCAGCCGGGCGACCTCCTGCCGGGTCGCCTGGGGGTCGGCCGCCTTGTTCGTCCGCACCAGCAGCTCGTCGTTGACCTCGTACACCACGTTGTCGAGGCCGCGGCCGAGCCGGCGGAGGGAGCGCACCCGGTAGTCGGGGAGATGGCGCGACAGCAACGCGCGGATGTCGCCAGTCACATCCCGCAGCCTAAGCCCGGCATGCCGGGCATGCGAGCTATTTGAGCGCCCCCGAGGTGAGGCCGGACTGGATCTGGCGCTGGAAGACCGTGTAGACGACGAGCATGGGCAGGATGGCCAGGGTCAGGGCGGCGAACAGGGCCGACCAGTCCTGGTCGTATCCGGCGGCGGTGGAGATGTCGGCTATGCCCTGGGTGAGCACCCACTTGTCGCGTTCCTGGAGCAGCACCAGCGGGAGCTGGTACTGGTTCCACTGGCCCAGGATGTTGAAGATCGTGATGCTGATGATGCCCGGCCTGGCCATCGGCAGCATGATCTGGAAGAACACCCGCGTGTGCGAGGCCCCGTCCACCATCGCCGCCTCCCCCACCGCCGTCGGCAGCGTGCGGAAGAAGGCCGACAGGAAGAAGACAGTGAACGGCATCGAGTACGCGATGTAGACCAGCACGAGCCCCGCATGCGTGTTCAGGCCGATGAACGGGCCGAGCAGCGGCACGTTCCCCATGTTCTGCACGACGAAGAACAGCGGCGTCAGCGCCAGGTAGACCGGGAAGGCCAGCCCCGACACGAACAGCAGGTAGACCGCCCGGTTGCCGCGGAAGGGATACCGGGCCAGGACGTACGCGGCCATCGACCCGATGAGCATCGTCCCGAACGTGCTGAAGGTCACCACGATGACGCTGTTGAGCATGTACTGACCGATGTGCGCCTGCTCCCAGGCTCGGGCGAAGTTGTCCCAGCGCAGCGAGGCGGGCAGCGACCAGGCGTCGCCGAAGATCTCGTCCTCGCTCTTCACCGAGGCCAGGAACGTCCACAGGATCGGCACCATCACCAGCAGCGTCCACACCAGCAACGCGAGGTGCGTCAGGATGCCGAGCGGGCCGAGCCGGCGCTTGCGCTCCTGTCGGGCGATCTTGCGCGAGTTCGCCGCCGTCCAGGAGATCATCGTTGTCATCAGTACTCGATTCGTTCGCGCCGCGAGAGCCGCAGCGAGAGGACCGCGAAGCCGACGGTGAAGAAGAACATCACCACGCCCAGGGCGGAGGCATAGCCGAAGCGGAAGTATTGGAAGGCGTTGCGGTAGATCTCGGCGGCCATGACCGTGGTCGACCAGTCGGGACCGCCGTGCTGGTCGGTCATGACCCACACGATCGCGAACACGTCCAGCGCCAGGATGCCCAGATAGACCCAGGCCACCTGGACGGTGTCCCACAGCAGCGGGAGCGTGATGCGGAAGAACAGGCTGAGCCGGCTCGCCCCGTCGATCTGCGCGGCCTCGAACATGTCCCTGGGGATGGAGGCCAGGCCAGCGGAGAACAGCACGACGTAGAAGCCGACCGCCTGCCACACCATGACGCCCAGCACCGACCAGAACGCCACGTTCCGGTTGGACAGGAAGCCGACCGGGTCCAGGCCGAGTGCCATCAGCGGCCCGTTCAGCATGCCGCTGCCGTCGGGCCTGAACACCTGCTGGAACAGCACCGCCACCACCGCGACGGCCAGGACCTGCGGGAAGAAGAACACCACGCGGTAGAACTTCGACCCGCGGATCCCCGTCACGCCCTGCGCCCCGCCCACGTTCAGCAGGAAGGCGAAGAACAGGGCGATGACGATCGTGATCAGCGGCAGCAGCACGAGCAACGCGCCGTTGTGCGTGACCGCCTTCCAGAAGGTCCCGTCGCCGAAGAGCCGCTGGAAGTTGTCCAGGCCGATGAAGGTGGGCGTGGCCGTCACGCCGCGCCAGTCCGTCATCGCGATGTAGAACGCCTGGATGTACGGGGAGATCACGTAAACCAGGTAGAGAATCACCGGGGCTGCCAGGAACGAGGTGATGAACAGCCCACGGCGATACCTGTTGAACATCATCAGCGCTTGTACTTCTTGATCGAGGAGTCGTTCTTGATCTCGTCGGCCTTCTTCTGCATCCGCTCCAGGTACTTGTCCGGCGTCAGGCCACCGGACATCAGCTCGCCGGTCGCGGCGATGCCCTCGTCCTTGAGCGGGCCGTACCAGGTCTGCCAGCGGTAGTAGAGGGCGTTCGCGCCCGCGTCGGCGACCGCCTTGGAGGCGCTCGCGACGCCCGGCGAGTTCTGGCGGCCCTCGCTCGCGCCCTTGACCACGGTCACGGTACGCACCAGCTCGCTGAAGTCGCCGGCCGCCTTCTTCGACAGCATGGCCCGCAGGTACTCCATGCCCGCCTGGGGGTTGGCGCTCTTGGCGGAGACGATGAAGTTCTCGCCCGGCTGGGTGTGCAGGGTGCCGTAGGGCATCTTGTCCGAGCTGGTGAAGTCGGGGATCGGGAACATGCCGTACTCGAAGTCGGCCGGGGTGGTGGTCTTCTGCTCGTTCTCCAGCCAGGAGCCGGAGGGCAGCATGGCCACCTTGTACTTGTTCTGGGCGGTCTGGGTCTGCACGTGGTCGAGGCCGGTGGTGCCCTCCATCAGATATTTGGCGCCCACCTCCGCCCAGGCCGTGGCCGCGGTCTTCATGGCCTCGCTGGTCCAGGCGCCGTCCTCGAGGTTGTCGATGTTGACCAGGACCTCGCTGCCGCCGATCTTCGCGGCCATGGTCAGCAGCGGCTCATAGAGGTACTGCGGGAACTTCCCGGCATACGTGAAGGGCGCCATCTTGCCGGACTTCTTGATGGTCTCGCAGAGCTTGAGGAACTCGTCCCAGGTCTTCGGGATCTCCCAGCCGTTGTCCCTGAACACCTTCTGCGAGTACCAGATGCCGTGGATGTAGTTGACGTACCCGAGGACGCTGAACTTGCCGTCGTAGGTGCCGATGTCGATGACCGACTGGTCGATGGTGTCCCTGACCTTGGTGGCCGGGTCGTCCCACGAGGGCGCGTCGAGCAGCGGCGTCAGGTCCTGCATCTGGCTGTCCTGCGCGAGCGCGCCGAAGTCCATGAAGTTGGCGCCGGAGTTGTCGATCACCTCGGGCGGGTTGCCGCCGGCGAAGCGCGGCTGGAGGACCTTGGTGATCTCCTTGGTGGCGTTGTGCTTGATCTCGACCTTCGGGTACTTGGTCTTGAACAGCGGCTGGTGGATGTTCTTGGCGTAGTCCTGGCCGAAGCCGCCGTCGAAGATCCACACCTCCAGCGGCTTGTCGGCCGCCACGCCGAAGGGGTTGGCCGCGCTGGTCGCCACCGGCGCGGCCGAGGAGCTGGCGGCCGGCTTGGCCGCCGGCGTGGCACACGCGGCGAGCGCGCCCGCCACGGGTACGAGCGCGGCACCGCGAAGGAGCTCTCGTCTGGTGATATGGGGGGTGTTCGGCATGATGACTACTCCTGACTATTCATGATCCGCGCCGGATGCGCCCGGTGTAGCGGCTCTCCAGCGCCTTGTTGTGCTCGTCGCCGCCGGTGACGTTGACCGACAGGTAGATGGGAGGCGTCTCGCCCAGCGCCACGAGCGCGTCGACCGCCTCGGTGACCACCATCTGCGCGAGCAGCGCGGAGGTGATCGTGGAAACCGCACCGTAGCTGCCGCCGCCGGGCAGGTCGAGGATGGCGTCCCCGTACGGCGCGCCGTTGTCCAGGACGACGTCGGCCAGGTCGAGCAGCTTGCCGCCCGACGGGTGGCGCGAGGTCATCCGGGTGCTGTGCTCGACCGAGGTCAGCGCGATCAGGGGGTGGCCGCGTTCCTTGACGATCGTGGCCAGCTCGACGACCGCGCCGTTCACGCCGGAGCTGGAGATCAGCACGAACACGTCCTGCGGCTCGACCGGCGCCAGGTCGTAGATCTGGTGGGCGACGGCCGGATCCCGCTCCAGCTCCGGGGTGAGCACGCTCGGGGGCTGGCCGCCGTACAGCACGAGGTCCCGCGGGGAGAGGCGGTTGCTCGGCACGAGCCCGCCGGCCCGCCCGGCGATCTCCATGGCGATCGCCTCGGAGTGCCCGGAGCCGAACGCGTTGACCACCCCGTCCGCCCTGATCGAGCCCACCAGCAGCGCCGACGCCTCACTGACCCGGTCCGCCTGGCTCTGCGCGACCTGTTGTGCCAGATCGAGGACCTTTGATGCGTACGTCATTCAGCCTCTCTCCACCCGATGACTCTCCACGGCGCTGATCGTGCGCTCGAACGCCTCGTTCGTGCGTTCGTAGGTTCGCTGGGCCACCGCCACGTACACGGCGTCCAGCACGAACAGCTGCGAATGGACGGCGGCCAGCCCGCCGAGTCTGAACGTGGTCTCCCTGCTGGCGGTGGTCAGCACGAGATCGGCCAGGTCCGCCAGCGGCGAGCGGGCGAACGAGGTGACCGCGACGGACGTGGCCCCGTGGCTGCCGGCCTCCGCCAGCGCCTCCATGACCTCGCGGGTGCGGCCCCGGTGGCTGATGCCGATGGCCACGTCGCCCGCCTTCAGCAGGGCCGCCTCCGACAGCGCCACGTGCGCGTCGCCCGCGCTCCAGCCCGGGATGCCGATGCGGCGCAGCCGCCCCTCGAACATGGTCGCGACGTTCCCGCTGGTCGAGACGCCGACGAGGAGCACCCGTGGGGCGGCCACGATGGCGTCGGCGACCTGGGCCACGATGTCGAGGTCGAGCTGCGCGGCGGTGTCCTGGATGAGTCGCGCGTCGGCCGCCGCCATCACCTCGATGGCCGCGTCGAGCGGGTCGTCGGGACCGATCTCGTGGCCCACGCCCGCGCCCCAGCCCGCCTGCGCGGCCCGCCCGGTCTCGGTGGCCAGCGCGACGCGCAGCTCGGCGTAGCCGGAGAAGCCGAACGCCCGGCAGAACCTGGTCACGGTGGCGGGCGAGCTGCCGGCCCGCTCGGCCAGCGCGATGATGGTCGACCGCGCGGCCTCGGCCGGATCGCCGAGTATCACCTCGCCGACCCTGCGCAATGCCTCCGGCAAACCGGGTAGCTCTGTTTCGACGCGCCCGAGGGCTCCTGAAGTCACGAATATTCCTTCCGAATACTCGGTCTTCTGGCGAAAATTATTCTTGCTTCAGGGTGGCGTCAACCCCCAGGATCAGACCGTGACTCAATCGCTAGTGGTCGGCGTCGATGCCGGTGCCACCTCCACCCGCGTGGCCGTCCACGCGCTCGACGGGACCCGCGTCGGCTACGCGCGGGCGGGCGCCGGCAATCCGAGCGCCCACGGGCTGACCAAGGCGGTCACGGCGATCGCGGCCGCTCTGGAAGCGGCGCTCCCGTCCGGCGGCGGGCCGCGCGTGGTCGGGTCGCTGGCCGGGGTCGCCGGGCACGTCGCGGAGATGGTGCCGGAGCTGGCGAAGGTCTGGGCCTCTCACGGGATCGCCGAGGGGCCGCGGTACGTGGGCGACGTGCCGATCGCGTACGCGGCGGGGTCGCCGGAGCCGGACGGCTCCCTCCTGCTGTCCGGTACGGGCGCGGTGGCGGCCAGGATCGTGGGCCACGAGCTCGACGCGCTCGCCGACGGGCTGGGGTGGCTGCTGGGCGACGCGGGATCCGGCTTCTGGATCGGCCGCGCGGCCACCAAGGCGGTCATCGAGGCCCTGGACCGCGACCTCCTCCCCGTCGAAGCACTCACCGCGAGCAGCCCGGAGCGCACGGTCGACGCTGCGGGCGGCTCGGGCGGCGGCGCGAGCGGTTCCGGAGGCTCGGGCGGCTCGGGCGGATCAGGCGGCTCGGGCGGCTCGGGCGGCTCGGGCGGTGGCTTGCTGGCCGCGCTTGTCGGGGAGCACTTCCTCGGCGGCGAGCGGCCCGCCACGCCGCGGGCCGCCGCCGACCGCATCGTCCGGCTGGCGCAGGCCGACCACATGCGCCTGGCCGCCCTGGCCGCGCCGGTCAGCCAGGCCGCCGCGGCAGGCGACCCCGAAGCGGTGAAGATCGCGCATGCCGCCGCCGACCACCTGGCCGCCACGCTCAGGAGAGTGCACGTGTCCGGCCCGGTGGTGCTCGCCGGAAGCGTGCTGACCAGCGCCGGCCCGGTGCGTCAGGCCGTGATCGAGCTGCTGGCGGGCGAGCAGGTCAGCACGGCCGGCGACGCGGCCGGCGCGGCGGCCTGGCTGGCGGCACGCGACTACCTGCCGGAGACCGGCACCGGGCCCGACGCCAGGGCCCGGCACGCCGCGTTCACCGCCGGCGCTTGATGGAGCGCCCCGCGTTCGCTCCTGCGTCGTGACCCGCAGGAGCGCACGGCTTCCCCGGACGCTCCACCGTCGATCCCACAGGCTTCCGCGCTGCGGACGTCGGGAAAAGGGGCACCGTTCCTCAACACGTGAGCAGGGCCGGGCAGGTTAAAGGGGTTTGCGGCTGCTCCTGCGAGAAGTTCAGGTTCTCGATGCCGATCGCCCTCGTGCAGGAGGCAGGTGATGGCGTGTCGGGCCTGGCTGTCACGGTGACCAGCGGGGTGCATCAGCGTGGTGGATGCGGGCGGCGACGGCGCCTACCGGTCAGGGGTGGCCGTCGCGAGCGGCCCGGCCCAACCCGAGGACGACTCCGCGGTCCCTCTATCTGGCGGACCCCAGCAGCAGCTGGCCCCAGACGATCAACGTCTTGGACAGGCGGCTGCGGGCGCACTCGTCGATCAGTTCCACTCCGTTGACCCGGCGGGTCCTGCGGATGAAGTAGAGCCCGCCGGACTGGCACAGCTCGTAGGACGTCGCTTCGCAGTCGCAGGTGTAATCCCGGACTCGGATCTGCCCGCTGGTCGGGTGCAGGGGCTCCCACATGAGCGTGATGCAGTCGGGGCGGGGCGCCGGCACATGGGGCGAGTGGAACCGGTCATCTTCTGGGACCGGTGCTGAAGAGCTGATCACGCGCTAACCATAAGTCCGGTCGTCTGCGCTTGTCTGCTTGTACAGGAACTTCTGTCTAAACAGACAGCGCGATATGAGAGCTCTCTCCCGTCTTGGCCTATGTTGCCTACGTGCTCGATTACGAAGGGGACACCCACGTCTACATCCAGATCGCCGACATCCTGCGGCACCGGCTCTCCGGGCTCTCGTCGGGACACCCGGTGCCGAGCGAGGCGGACATCCAGTACGAGTTCGGGGTCGCCAGAACCACCGCCAGACGGGCCATCCACGTCCTGCGCGAAGAAGGGCTCATCTACACCGTCCAAGGAGAGGGCGCCTTCGTCGGGCCGGCCGAAGGAGCACCACGCAAGAAGCGCAAAGTACCCCTCTACCAGCAGATCGCCACAGAAATCGCCGACCAGATAAAGGCGGGGCAATTCGCTCCTCGACGCCCGATACCGGGTGAGGCGAAGCTGGTGGAGCAGCACAGCGTGGCACGGGAGACGGTGCGGCGGGCCATGGCGCTCCTCCGGGAGCAGGGGTGGATCTACACCGTCCCCCAGCGCGGCAGTTACGTCTCCCCGAAGGAGTCGTGGCCTTCGGCCTGACTCTGCCTACTTGCTTGTATCCAAACGTCTACGATTTGAGCATGCTCGACCGTGACGGCCCCGTCCCGCTCTACGTACAAGTCGCCGAGCTGATCCACGAGCGGATCTCCGGCGGGCAGCTCCGGGTCGGCGACGCCGTGCCGAGCGAGGCGGCCATGGAGGAGGAGTTCGGCATCGCCCGGACCACCGCGCGCAACGTGGCCCGCGAGCTTCGCCGGCGCCGGCTCGTCCATACCGTCCAGGGCGAGGGCACCTTCGTCGGGCCGCTCGGCGTGCCACGCGCGAAGCCGCCGAAGGCGATCTACACGATCATCGCCGCGGAGGTCGCCGCCCGGATCAGACGCGGCGAGCTCCGGCCGAACCGGGCGATACCCAGCGAGAAGGCGTTGATGCGGCACTTCGGCGTCGCCAAGGTCACCGCCCGGCAGGCCGTCGCGCTCCTGCGGGAGCAGCGATGGGTCTACTCGGTGCCGCACCGCGGCACCTTCGTGTCCGATCCGGCGGACTGGCCCGGGGAGACCGGCACGGGCGAGGCCATGACGGCAGCGGGCGGCCCGCCGCCCCTCGCCGGCTAGCCCTTCACCGCCCCCGCCGTCATCCCCGTGCCCACGCGGCGTTGCAGGAACAGGAACAGCAGCAGCGCGGGCAGCGCGAACAGGCTGGCCGCCGCCATCGTGGCCCCCCAGTCCGTGCCGAAGACGTCGCGGAAGGACGACAGCCACACCGGCAGCGTCCGTTTGCCCTGGTCCTTGATGATGAGCACGTTCACGAACGCGAACTCGTTCCACGCGGTGATGAAGCCGAACAGCGAGGTCGCCATCAGGCCGGGCGCCAGCAGCGGGAAGACCACCCGCCGGAAGGCCACGATCCGGCTGCAGCCGTCCACCTGCGCCGCCTCCTCCAGCTCCAGGGGGATGGCGGCCAGGAACCCGCGCAGCGTCACGAGCGTGAACGGCAGCGTGATCATGAAGTAGACGCCGGTCAGCATGGCCAGCGAGTCCAGCAGCTCGTTGTCCCTGGCGATGATGAACACCGGCACCAGCAGCGCCTCCCACGGCGCCATCTGCGCCGCGAACACCGCCACCACGAACGCGGACTTCCCCCGCCAGCGCATCCTGGCCACCGCGAACGCCGCCAGCAGCGACACCACCAGCGCGAACGCCACCGCTGCCACGGTCACCAGAAGGCTGTTGCGCCAGTAGGTCCAGAAACCGGGCGCGTTGATCGCGGTGACGAAGTGCTCGATCGTCGGATGGGCGGGCCAGAACGTCGGCGTGGCCGCCTGGATGTCCCTGGTCGGCTTGAACGCGGTCAGGAACATCCAGTAGACCGGGAAGATCATGACCACCAGTACGGCGATCGCCGCGGCGTTGAGCGCGAGCCGCCTCATGAGGGGTCGGCGCGACTTCGGCAGCGAGCGGCGCGGCGTCGGGAGCGCGCGGCGGGGCTTCGGGAGCGTCATTGGCGGACCATTCGGCGCAGGTTGCTGACCAGGGCGACGGCGAGGATGACGACCGTGAGCATGGCCACCGCCGAGCCCAGGTCGTAGCGGTGCAGGACACGGGCGATCTTGAACGCGTACACCGGCAGGGTGGTCGTGGCCCCGTCGGGGCCGCCCTGGCTGAGCACCCAGATCTGCGGGAAGCACTTGGCCACCCAGATCACCTCCAGCGAGGCGACCAGGGCGAACAGTTGCCGGAGCATCGGCACGGTCACCTTCCAGAACACCTGCGGGCCGGTGCCCCCGTCGATCCTGGCCGACTCGTACAGCTCGGCCGGGATCGTGGTCAGGCCCGCGTACAGGGTGAGCGCGGCGAACGGGACCGACTGCCACACCACCAGGATCACCAGGACGGCGAACGTGGCCGTGCCGTTCGCGAACCAGGTGTAGCCCTGGAAGGAGTCGAGGCCGAGCGTGACCAGCAGCCAGTTGACCACGCCCAGCTCCGACTGGAACAGCCACTGGAACACCGTGGTCGCCGCGATGATCGGCGTGGCCCAGGCCAGCGCCAGGGCGCTCATCAGGGCCAGGCGCAGGCCGCGGCGCAGGCGGAGCAGCATCAGCGCCACGCCCGTCGAGAGGACCACGATGAGCACCACGTTGATCGCGGTCCACACGAGCGTGCGCAGCAGCACCTGCCAGAACTCCGCGTCGGACAGGAGCTCGGCGTAGTTCTCCAGGCCGACCAGGGTCGCGCCGCCCCTGATCAGCTCGCCCATGCGGAAGTGCTGCAACGAGATCACCGCCGCCTTGAGCAGCGGATAGAGCAGGAGGAAGGCCCCGCCTGCCACCGTGGGCGCGATGAGCAGGTAGGGCCAGAAGGAGTGGGTCCTACGCCACATCAGGATCCGCTGTTCAGGGTCGTGGTGATCGACTCGGAGACCTTCTTCGCCTCCGCCGCCGGATCCCCGCCGGTGAGCACGGCGGTCATGTACTGCTTGATCACGGAGGTGGCCTCGACGGCGGCCCAGTTGGGGGTGTTCGGGGTGGCCCTGCCGTTGGCGGCGGCCGTCGCCATGGCGGCGGTGCCCTCGTCTCCGGAGAGCACGCCGGCCAGCGACGTACGGTTCGGGACGAAGCTCATCGCCTTGGCCAGCTCGGTCTGGAACTGCTCGCCGGTCAGCGCCTTGACCAGCTCGTACGCCTCCTCCTGGCGCTTGGCGGCGACCGGGATGATCAGGTCGGAGCCACCGGTGAAGACCGTGCCCGGCTTGTCGGCCGTCTTGCCCGGGATGGGGAAGAAGCCCATCTTGTCCTTCAGCTTGGCGTCCACCTCCAGAACCCGGGCGGCGATGCCGGGGACGGCGATGATCTGGGCGGCCTTGCCCTGCGCGAACACCTCGTGCTGCGGCGGGTTCGCCTCGTCGGCGTCCTTGGGACCCTTGCCGAGGGCCTGGAGGCGCCGGTAGAAGTCCATGCCGGCCAGGGCCTGCGGCGTGTCGAGCGCGCCTGCCCACTTGCCGCCCTGCTGGACGGCCAGGTCGCCGCCCTCGTCCCAGACGAAGCCGGCGAGGGCGTACCAGGTCTGGCCGGTCAGATAGATGCCCTGGTTGCCACCCTTATTGAGCTTTGTCGTGATATTTAGCCATTCGTCGCGCGTCTTCGGCGGCTCCTTGATGCCGGCCTTGGCGAACAGGTCCTTGTTGTAGACGACCACGCGGTTGGCGGCGTACCAGGGGATTCCGTACTGCTTGCCGTCGATGTTCCCGGGCTGGGCCAGGCCGGGCAGCCAGTCCTCGCCCTTGAGGTCGGCGATCTTGGACGTCAGATCCGTGACGCCGCCGCTGGCCGAGTACTGGGCGACCTGCGTGTTGCCCACCTCGATCACGTCGGGGGCGTCGGTGCTGGCCAGGGCGGCGGTGACGCGCTCGCCGATGCCGTCCCACGCCTGGATCTGGATGTCGAGGTCGACGCCCTTGTGCGCGGCCTCGTACTCGGTCTCGAACTTCTTCAGCAGGTCCTGCGTGACGCTGCCGTCCATGATCCAGACGGTCAGCTTGGCGGGGGCGCCGGGCGCCGCCGCCTTGGGCTCCTCGGCGGTGCCGCACGCGCCGAGCGCGAACACGGCCGCCAGGGCCAGGATGCGGTTCTTCATGGCGTTCCTTCTGGTGGGGGGTGCCTGCGCCCGCCGGCGGCGGGCGCAGGGCTTGGTCACGGGTTCGGGACGGTGTCCTTGAAGGAGGTGCCGGCGGCGCGCAGGGAGGCGACCCGGCCCAGCACGTCGGCGGGCGCGACGACCTCGTTCTTGCTGTAGTAGAGGTAGTCGGCCTGCTGCCGGTACGTACGCGTCCCCGTGGCCCCCTGGAGATCGATGAACCACTGGTTGAACATGATCCACATCGGGGTCTCGGGATAGTAGATGTCACCGTGGTCGGCGAACAGGCGGCCGTCCACGTAGTACCTGATCCGGCCGCCGGAGACCTGGATGACGAGGTCGTGCCAGCCGGCGAAGCTGACGCGCTCCTCGGTGTGGGTGTTCACGGCCTGCCAGGGGTCGCCCTGGTAGGTCTCCCAGCTCGTGGCGTACAGGATGTTGGCCGGCTCGCCCCAGCCGCCGTTCGGCAGGTACTCGAAGTCGAGCTCGCCGTAGTCGGGGTCCAGGTTGTAGCGCAGCGGGGTGATGGTGAAGAAGGTCTGCACCACGTGCTCGCCGTCGGGTCCGCTGCTCGGCGCGTCGCTGAAGCGGACGCGGGCGGCGTAGGTGCCCTCGTGGAACTTGCGGCTCGCGGTGGACAACTCGGTCTGTACGGTGCCCGCGGCGGTGCCGTTCGTGGAGCTGTCGAGCGTCAGCAGACCGCCCGGGAACGAGACGGCCGACGGCGACCAGGTCGCGCCGGGCACTCCCGGGCCGCCCGAGGAGGAGCGGACCGTCCAGCCGCGCTGGGCCAGCAGCGGGTCGTTCGATCCCGAGTAGCTGAAGTCGTCGAACAGCACGCCCGCCGAGCCCGGCGGGACGGTCGGGGTGACGGTGGGGGTCGGCGTGGGCTCGCTGCCCGTCGGCCTGCCCCAGGCGAGCTGGCCGTTGACGTACACGGTGATCTTGTCCCAGTTCGCGTAGGCGGTCTGGGCGCCGTAGGAGTAGTCGTCGCTCTGGGTGAAGGTCTGCCAGTCGGCGCGGTAGAAGCGCAGCTGCAGGTCGCTGGTGGTCTGGCCGGGGGCGAGGCTGCCGGAGGTGAAGCCCACCTCCAGGTACTGGCCTGAGCCCGATTGGCGGACGAACTGGCCCGTCACCGTCGAGCAGCTCACCACGGCCCAGGAGCAGGCGAAGCGGTAGGTCTCCGTGCCGGTCAGGTAGTAGCGGATCTTGACCTGGTTGAGCGGGATGGTGGTGGTGCCGTCGTTGAAGAGCTGGAGCCAGGGCTCGGCCTGGGCGGTGGTGGCGCCGGGTGAGCTGGTGCGGTACTGGAGGCGGACGGCTTGGGCGGCGTTCGCGGGGGTGGCCACGAGGGCCACGGCCGCCAGGACGATGGGGATGGTTAAGGAGAGCAGGACTTTTCCGAAATTTCGTGACATGGGAGGGGTTCTCCTTGGTTGTGCGGCCCCCGAATGTCGTGCATGCCGAACAGAGCCGTCGGGCCCGGCTCGGGGTCATATGCGGCTTACTGGTGCGTGCGGCGTGGGATGGCGTACGGCTTACTGGTGCGTGCGGCGTGCGATGGCGTACGGCTTGCTGGTTTGTGCGGGTTGTTGCGGCGTACGGCGGCTTGCGGGTCTTGCGGCCCGGTCAGGCGCCGCGACGGATGCGGCCCGCGTACAGGGCCTCCAGCCGGAGGTTGTGCGCATCGCCCTCCGGGACGTTGGCCGAGAGGTAGACCGGCGGCACTTCACCGGCTTCGAGCAGGTTCCGCACCGTCTGGGCCACGACGAGCTGGGCCAGCAGCGCGGAGGTGATCGTGGAGACGGCCCCGGTGGCGCCTCCACCGGGCAGGGGCAGGACGGCGTCGCCGTAAGGTGCGTGGTTGTCCAGGACGACGTCGGCCAGGTCGGCGAGCTTGCGGCCCGAGGGGTGGCGGGACGCGACGGCATCGCTGTGGGCGCACGAGGTGATCGCGATCAGGTCATGACCGCGCTCCTTGACGAGCGTGGCGAGCTCGACGACCACACCGTTCACGCCGGAGTTGGAGATGATGACGAACAGGTCGCCCTTCCGGACCGGAGCCAGGTCGAGGATGGTGCGGGCGACGGACGGGTCGCGTTCGAGGTCGTAGCGGTCGAGCTCGGACCTGGGGGCGTCGCCGTACCGGACGATGTCTCTGAGCGCGAGCCTGTTGGTGGGGACGAGCCCGCCGGCGCGGCCGGCGATCTCCATCGCGACGGCCTCCGAGTGGCCGGAGCCGAACGCCTGGATGATCCCGCCGCCGGTCAGCGCCTTCGTGAAGAGATCGGCGGCCCGCGTGATCTCCGGATCGCCCGGGATCACCCGGACGAGGTGGGCGACGTGGTCGGCGAACGCTTGCGGCTCCACGGCTGGATCTTTTGTCATATGTCCCCTTCGGGTAGGCGATGTCCGGCCACGGCGCGAACCGTGACGTCGAAAGCTTGTTTCGTCCGCTCGTACGTGCGCTGGGCGACCGACACGTACACGACGTCGAGCACCAGCAGCTGCGAATGGATCGCCGCGAACCCCTCGGACCGGAAGCTCGTCGCCCGGCTGGCCGTGGTCAGCACCAGCTCGGCCACCTCCGCGAGCGGCGACTTCGGCTGCGAGGTGACGGCGACGGTGATCGCGCCGTGGCTGCCCGCCTCGGCGAGCACCTCGATGACCTCGCGCGTCCTGCCGCTGTGCGAGATGCCGATCGCGACGTCGCCCTGCCCGAGCAGGGCCGCGTCCGTCAGCGCGCTGTGGGCGTCGGACCTGCTCCAGGTCGGCACCCGCATGCGCTGCAGCCGGTATTCCATCTCGCTGGCCACGGCCGCGCTGCTCGACACCCCGAACAGCAGCACCCGGCCCGCCCTGGCCACCGCCTGCGCCACCTTCTCCACCACGGCCAGGTCGAGCTGGTCGCCGGTCTCCTGGATCAGGCGGATGTCGTTGCCGGAGACGACGCTCAGCACGCGGTCGAGGCTGTCGTCGGGCAGGATCTCCTGGCCGATGTCGGTCTGCCAGGTCTGCTGGGCCACCCGGCCGGTCTCGGTGGCGATGGCCACGCGCAGCTCCGCGTATCCGGCGAAGCCGAGCGCGCGGCAGAAGCGGGTGATGGTCGCGGTGGAGGTCCCGCTCCGCTCGGCCAGGTCCACGATCGTCAGCCGGGCGGCCTCGGCCGGGCCGCCGAGTATCGCGTCGGCGACCTTGCGCAACGCCTCCGGCATGTCGTGCTGCTCGGCTCTGATGCGGCTCAGTAGTTCCACGCGATGAAAATTATGCTCAACCAGTGGTGCGGTCAAGGCGTTTGGGCAATAATTTTTGACATGTACGTGGTTCTGGGCGTCGACGCCGGGGGCACCTCGTCCCGCGCCGCGCTGTTCACGCCGGCGGGGTCGGAGGTGCGGCGCGGGCATGCGGGCGGCGCCAATCCGGGGGCGCTGGGGATGGAGCAGGCGGCCGCCAACCTGTCGGCCGCCGTCACCGCGGCCCTGGCCGGGTCCTACCAGGTCGCGGGGGTGGTCGTGGGGCTGGCGGGCAGTCCGGAGCTGTGCGCCGGGCTGGCCGGGCGCGTCTTCCGCGACCTGCTGCCCGAAGCCGTCCCCGTGGGGGTGGTCGGCGACATCGTGACGGCCTTCGCCGCCGGCACGGCCGCGCCGTCGGGCACGGTGCTCATCTCGGGGACGGGGGCCATCGCGGCAAAAATTATCGACCATGTGCCGGTGGAGACTGCCGATGGGTTCGGGTGGCAGCTCGGGGACGAGGGCTCCGCCTTCTGGCTCGGCCGCGCCGCCGCCCGCGCCACCATCTGTCTCTTATATACATCTCCGAGCCCACGAGACCCTAAGACA
>NZ_VCKX01000721.1 GCF_005889725.1 Nonomuraea zeae | reverse complement strand
ACCCCTCAATCGCCCCGTCGCCGCCCTTCCCGTCACCCTCCGTAGCTCCGTCCGCCGAGGTTCGACACTCCTGGCGCAGGTACGCGAACCAGCGGCCGGCCTCCTCACGACAGTCCGTGACGGTGAACCCGCTCTCTCGTGCGAGCGGCGGAACGTCGGAAACCGACACTCCCGCCCATCGGAACCAGGCTCCGGTGACATCACCGTGGCGCAACCGGACACGCCCGGCCGTACTGGGCTCGCCGGGCGGCCCGACCTCGGCGATCAGCTCGCCGCCCGGCCTGACGAGCTCCCGCATCCTGCGCAGCAGGGCCGGCGGATCGCCGCCGATGCCGATGTTCCCGTCGGCCAGCAGCGCCGTCGCCCACTGGCCTGCGCCCGGGACATGCCCGAACACATCCCCGCACAGGGCCGGCCCGCCCGCCTGGCGCGTCAGCCGTACGGCGTGCGGGGTGACGTCGATGCCGAGCACGGCGACACCCCGCCGGGCCAGCCCGACCGTCAGCCGCCCCGGCCCCGAGCCGACGTCGAGGGTGGGGCCGGCGCACCGGGACAGCATGGCTTCGTCGCCGTCGATGAGCTCCAGCCACCGCACGGCGGCGAGCGGCTCGCGGCGGCCGTCCTCGTACTCGATGTCGACCTCGGCCCCGGCGAGCGACTCCGCGTACAGCTCGCCGATCACCCGCCCTCCCCCGCAC
>NZ_VCKX01000720.1 GCF_005889725.1 Nonomuraea zeae | reverse complement strand
TATGTCTTAGGGTCTCGTGGGCTGGGAGATGTGTATAGGTGACAGGGGGTGGTCCGGGCCGTGCGGTGCGACGGGTGGGGCACTGTCCTGTTCGTCGAGGGCGCTGACGGTCGCGATGGCTTCGAGGAGTTGCCGCGTCCACGGGTTGGCCTCGCCAGGTTCGGCGGGGCCGTAGTAGGGGGTCGGAGTTGCAGGTGCGGGCTCGTCGTATCCGGCGGTGGCCGGGCGAGTCTGACGGGACCTGGCTATGAGCACCGCGAGCACGGCCAGCAGGGCGACCACGAGCACCACGGCCGAGGTGACCATGGTGGCGGTGGACAAGCCCGTATGCCCGCTGGACACCGCGGCGTTGAGGTGTGCGGGGACGGCGCTGGAAGACGTGGTGCTGGATGCCGGTGGCGCGGGAGCGGTGCCTTCGTCGGCTTCGACCTCCGGCGTGGCAGTGGTGTCCTCGTTGGCTGTGGCGTCCGGCGTGGGCGAGGTTGACGGGGCCGTCGCCGCCGCTGAAGTGGAGGTGGCGGCCGGCTCGGCTTCGTCGGTTGCCGGAGCGGACGGTGACTCCGATGCCGTGGCGGTGTCTGTGGGGAAGGGCGACTCGGAGGCTGTGGCGGTTTCCGTGGGCGATGAGGAGTCGGATGCCGTGGGGGTGGCTGAAGGTGACTCGGACTTGGTGGGTGTGGGGG
>NZ_VCKX01000719.1 GCF_005889725.1 Nonomuraea zeae | reverse complement strand
GGGTGGGGGCGACGCTGGTCAGGTTCGTGTTACGGCCGCCCGGCCTGGCGCCCTATCCGGTGTGGGCGCTGGTCGCGGTGCTGTTCGGGGTGGCGGTGACCGGGTGGGGGATGCTGGCGCGCACCCGCCGGGAGCTGGTGCTGTCGCTGGCCGAGCGGGCGCGCCGGGCGGAGGCCGATCAGCGGCAGCGCGCCGAGGAGGCCCGCCGCGCCGAACGGCTCGTGATCGCCCGGGAGATGCACGACGTGCTCGCGCACCGGTTGTCGCTGCTGGCGGTGCACGCGGGGGCGCTGGAGTTCAACGCGGACGCGGCGCCGGGCGAGGTCGCGCAGGCGGCCGGGGTGATCCGGTCGAGCGCCCGCCTGGCGCTGGAGGAGCTGCGGACCGTCATCTCGGTCCTGCGCGATCCGGCGCCACCGCCGTCGTCGGACCCGGGGCCGCCGTCGGGCGGTGAGGTGGATCTCAGGGCGCTCGTGGCGGAGTCGCGGCAGGCCGGGATGCGGGTCGAGCTGCTCGACCATGAAGTGCGCCGGTCCGAGGTGCCGGAGGCGGCAGGCCGAGCCGCGTACCGGATCGTGCAGGAGGGGCTCACGAACGCGCGCAAGCACGCGCCCGGTCAGCCCGTCACCGTGCTCGTGTCGGGCACGAGAGGGGCCGAGCTGGTGGTCGAGGTGCGCAACCCGCTGCACCGCGGACCGGCCGCACTCGCGGGGACCGGGGCGGGGG
>NZ_VCKX01000718.1 GCF_005889725.1 Nonomuraea zeae | reverse complement strand
TGGTCTCGGTCGGACCGTAGTGATTGAACACCGCACACCCGCGCACATCAGCGTTCGCGAGAACCTGCTCCAGCCAGTCAGACGCGGCAGCCTCCCCGCCCAGCACCAGCGACCGCCCGGGCAACAATCCCGGACCCATCGCCGCCAGATGAGAAGGCACCATCTTGACGAAGTCGATGCCACGCCCAGCCAGCACGGCACGCAACGCTTCAGGATCGGTGGCCGCCCCCTCAGCCACGATGTGCAACTCGCCGCCAAGGGTGAGAGCGGCGAACACCACCGTGTTACCCAAATCCGTAGCCTGACCCTGCACCAGCGCAAACCGGCCACCATCCAAGCCCAGCCGCCCCGGCACCGAACCCACATAATTGGCCAGGGCCGCCTGAGTCACCACCACACCCTTCGGCCGCCCCGTCGAACCCGAGGTATAGATCACATACGCGCTCTGATCGCCAGTCAGACGCCGCTCCGGCCTAGCCGTCGAGGCCATCGACAACCGCATCACGGTGAAAGCGTCATCCAGCACCAGCATCCGACCCCGGCCCGCCGGCAGTTCGTCGGCGATCTCCGCACTGGTGACCGTCAACACCGCACGACTGTCACCCAGCATGTAAGCGATCCGCTCCACCGGCTGACCCGGATCAATCGGCAAATAAGCCGCCCCGGCCTTCCACACCGCCAGCACCGCCACCACCAGATCGGCACCCCGATCCAGACACACCCCCACCA
>NZ_VCKX01000075.1 GCF_005889725.1 Nonomuraea zeae | reverse complement strand
GGCGGCGGCGGGCATTCCCGGCCCGGCCGCCATCGCCTGCGCGGCCAGCTGCGGGACCAGCAGGGACGCCCGCGGGCCCTCCAGGCAGGCGTTCATGCGCAACGACTGGCCGGAGGTGAACATGAACATGCCCGCGTCGTCGGTGTAGTCCATGTAGTTCATGAACATGTCCCCGTTGGGCGCGTTGTTGCATGAAATATGGGGAAATTTCGGCATTCCGGTGTTTCCGCCGCCCTGGTTCGGGGTGTCGTCGACCTTGTCGTCACCGCTGCAGCCCTCGCCGTCATCCCCCCAGATGTGGAAGAGGTTCAGCCAGTGGCCGATCTCGTGCGTCGCCGTACGGCCCAGGTTGAAGGGCGCCGCCGCCGTCCCCGTGTTGCCGAAGGCGGAGTGCCGGATGACGACGCCGTCCGTGTCCGGCGGCCCGCCGGGGAACTGCGCGTAGCCGAGCAGCCCGCCTCTCAGCTGGCAGACCCACATGTTCAGGTACTGGTCCGCAGGCCAGGCGTCGGCTCCGCCGGTGGCGCTGGACTTCACCGAGTCGTCGTGCGAGAAGTCCGGCCGGTTGGTCGGCACGCGTACGATCCCGGACGTCTGCTGCCCGTTCGGGTCGCGGGTCGCCAGGTGGAACTCGATCATCGCGTCCGACACCAGGCCCTTCCAGACGGCCGGCACCTGGGACACGTCGGGGTTGGCGGCCCGGAAGTCCTGGTTGAGTATCGCGATCTGGCTGTGGATCTGCTCGTCGCTGATGTTTTGCTCGGGAGCGGCCGGATTGTGGACGACGTGCACGACGACGGGGATGCTGATCACACCCGTACGGCTGCTCATGCGGATGCCGAGCTTGTACGTCGTCGCCTGGTTCTCGATCGACGACCGGCGGGCCCGGTAGGACGTGCTCTCGTTGAGCAACCTGCGGTGGACCGGCATGGTGCCGCACAGATCACGGGTGGGCGGAACGGAAAGGTCGGGCTCGCTCACGGCGCGATTCCTCCAACGTGATAAAGAGTGATGCCTATGCGGCTGGAAAGCCAATACCCCATCTCCGCCGTGGCCCATCCCGTTGTTCCTTACCCTTGTCCTTTTCTTTCCGAGAATTTCCGCGAAGCATGGCGGACTCCGTGCTCTGGCAAAATTCCGGCAATGGCCTGCCGATATCGCTGACGCAGCACAATTCGAGCGCTCCGGCCCGGCCGGCCCCGGTTACAGTGCTGGCAGTTGAGCACGCTGGGGGCGGGGTAAATGGGCACACTTCGAATAGCGACTTTCAATCTGGAGAACTTCGACGAGACCGCGCCCGGCGAAAGGCCGTCACTCGCCGAGCGAATCGCGTTGATGAGGCCGCAGATCGTCCGGCTGCGTGCCGACATCGCGTTCTTCCAGGAGGTCAACGGCCAGGAGCGTCCCGGCCGGCCACGTGCCCTGCTGGCGCTCGAGGAGCTGCTGGCCGGCACCAATCTGGCGGGCGCGACCCTGATCAGCAGCAAGGAGTCCGGCGACGACGTCTACGACCTGCGCAACCTGGTGCTGGCCACCCATCTGCCCGTCCTGGCGTATCGGCAGCTGCACAACGACCTGGTCGCCACCCCCACGTACAAGCGGCTGACCTCCATCCCGCCCGACCCGGCGGCGATCGAGATCATTGTCGAGCGGCCCATCCTGCACGTTCAGCTCGACCAGGGCGGCGGCCGGGTGCTGCACGCGATCAATGTGCACCTCAAGTCCAAGCTGCCCACCGAGATCCCCGGGCAGAAGATCGACGACTTCACGTGGCGCTCGGCGGACGCCTGGGCGGAGGGCTCGTTCATCTCCTCGATGAAACGGATGGGGCAGGCGGTGGAGGTCCGCCGTCTCGTGGACCAGATCCTGGACGCCGACCCCGACGCCCGCATCGTGGTGGCCGGCGACTTCAACGCCACCCCCGACGAGGTGCCCGTGCTGGTCATCCGCGGCAACGTCGAGGACACCGGCAACGGCGAGCTGTCCGGCCGCGTCCTCGTGCCGATCGAGCAGACCATCCCCGCCCCGGCCCGCTACACCCTGTTCCACCAGGGCCAGGGCAGCATGCTCGACCACATGCTCGTCACCCGGAACCTGCTGGCGCACTACCGGAGCTCGGAGATCCACAACGAGCTCCTGCACGACGAGTCGGCCGCGTTCGCCATCGACCGCAAATATCCCGAGTCCGACCACGCCCCGGTGGTCGCCACCTTCCAGTTCGACTGACGCGGGGTCAGCGCCGCGGCCCGGTCCGCGCCACGAAGAGGCCGAGGCCGATGAGCAGGATGGCGACGCCGAACTTCGCGAACGGCTCCCAGTCCTGGGCCCCGGGACGATGCCAGGTCGCCCACGAGTAGAGGCCGACCGCCAGGACGGCGATCACCGTGCCGGCCAGCAGCCGCAGGCCGACCCTCCGCGCCCCGTGGTCCGGTGCGCAGAGGGCGGCGCTGGTGGCGCCGGCGAGAATGAGCACGATGCCCGCCAGGATCAGGCCCAGGGGAACGCTGGGCAGCAGGACGACCGTGGCGAGCAGCGTGCCGCCCGCGGCGATCGTGATGTCCATGGCCCTCTTCGCGAAGTTGCCCTTCGCCGTCAGCGCGAGGACCATCGCCCAGACGATCAGGGTGTATCCGCGGAAGACGCGGAACAGCGTGCCGACGATCTTGCTGCGCGAGCGGGTCCCGAGCACGCTGGAGGCGACGGCGGCCGTGTGCGTCGCCGTCTGGGCGAGCGTGTCGTCTCCGACCTCGTTGTGAATGCGCTGGTCGCCGATCCGCTCGGCGTCGTGCCAGCAGCTCCAGAGCTCGGCGGTGGGGAGGACGCGGTCGCCCTGCGTCTTGGTCTCGTACGCGCTGAGCCAGGTCCTGCTGTCCGCGGGCGGAGTCCCCGTCTCCTTCCTGATGGCGTCGGCGAGCCCCGGCAGATCCTCCCGGAGTATGCGGGTGTGGACCCGCCGGGCGATCCGGTCGGTGCAGGCGGCCAGCATCTTCGGCAGCGGCTTGCCCGGGTCTGCGGCGTCGGTCAGCTCACGCAGGCAGTCGCCGCGCGCGTTCTCCCACTCGAGGGCGAGGAGCTCGTGATCGCGGTCGCCCACCTCGGGGACGGCGATCTCCCGGATCACGTCCAGCATCTCCGCCGGCGAGGTGCCGAGCTGACGGATCCGCTCGGGTGACAGCAGGATCCTGACGATGTGGCTGGCACCGTCCAGGCGGCCGTGCATCCAGTCGTTCATCCGCCAGGACGGACGGTAGAACGCGCCGAAATGGTGCGCCTGCAGGCCTGTCAGGTGGCCGGGATTGCGTGAGGAGACCTGCACGAGCTCGACCTGTTGCTCGACCTCGCCGGTCGCCCCGCCGAAGGCCAGCTGGACCACGTCGAGGCGGAGCAGCCGGTTCAGGATCTCCTCGTCGTCCGGGTCCTCGGCCAGCAGGTACCTGTACAACGAGGTGAGCCTGGCCGTCTCGTGTCCGTGCGGATCGACGCGCCGGTTGGGGTCGCGGCAGACGCTCTCGATCGCGTCCGCGCTGGCGCGCAGCTGCCGGGCCAGCGCGAGCGCGTGCTCGTGCAGCCGCTGGGCGATCGGGACCTCGGAGGAGGGCCCGGTGACGGTCTTCCAGAGCGGGATGACGCCGGCCAGCCAGCCGTCGAGCTCCGCCTGGTTCCGCGCCGGGCCGGTCGCCGGCCCGCTCCGGCGGGGAATCGCGCTGATGCCCGGCACGTTGCCGCGTGCGGCCGCCGACCAGTAGCCGTCGAGAGCGCGCCGGTCCTCGTAGACGCCGGTCAGGATGCGATCGTGCAACGCCTGCAGGCCCGCCACGACCTCCTCGCGTACGCGCGAGTCGCTCGTGCTGAGCGGGGCCAGCCACACCGCGCGTTTCATCACGTCCAGGCCCATGTTGCCCAGCCGCTGGACGGCGGTCGGGCCCCAGCCCCATTCGGCCGTGGGCAGGTGCAGTTCCTCCCGCATGCTGGCGCTCCGCGGGACGAAGGACAGGCTCTGCTCGTCGCGGCGGATGGCCTCGACGAGCTCCCGCTTGCTCCAGCGCTGCTCGGTGGTCGTCTGACCGGCGAAGATCAGATCGGCGATGGTCCGCGCGGCGTAATCGACGCGGACCTCCCGGTAGCCGTCCCACGCGGCCTCGGCCAGATCGGCCGCCCGCTCGGTCATCGCGCCGGCGAGCTGGTCGCGGGCCCGGCGCCGCGACCCGGTCTGCTCGCTCCGGCACCGGATCTCCTCCAGCTCCCGCGAGACCGACTCCGTCGAACGCAACCGGGTGAACACGTCGAGCACGACCTCGCGGGCGTTCGGGACCTGCTCCTGGCTCGACCGGTCGCCGGCGGCCCCGGAGCTCGGCTCGCTGGGGGTCGGGCACACGTACGCGAGGACCCGGCGTACCTGCCGCTCGGCGGGCTGGCGGTAGATGGCCTCCAGCGCGGGGCGCAGCGGCTTGTTGAGCAGCACGCCGCCGTCCACGACGAACTGCGAGCAGGAGAAGTTGGCCCGGCCCGCCGACGACGGCCACCGCCCGTCGGGCATGTCGTCGGCCGGCGCCACCTCGACCCAATGCGGCTCGAACGCGCCAGGGAACGAGGAGGTGCACCGGGCCGCCTTGGCGAGCTGCCCGATGACGCTCTCGTGATCGAGGTTCCCGTTGACCGCGGCCGAGCCGTCGTCGTTCGTGAAGCGGAACGTGGCGTCGTAGTCCTGCTCGACGATGTTCGCTCCCATGTCGTCCGTGAACGTGGACAGGCGGCCTTCCCACAGCGTGCCGGTGAGGATGAGCTCGACGGGTGACGGGGGCTCCTTCGCGGGCTCGGTGGCGTGGTAGATCGTGGCGAGGGCGTCCTCGACCTTCTTGATGAAGTAGTCGTCACCCTGGAGCAGCGATGGCGGGTTCTTTGCCAGCGGATGGCGCAGCAGCCGTCGCAGGTCGCCGTGCTCTTTCCACAGGTCGCGCATCTGTCCCAGGTCGCGCGGCGCGGCCAGCCCGAGCGCGAGGAACGTGCCGTTGAGCCCGCCTGCCGAGGTCCCGGCGATCACGTCGATGCGGGCGTTCGCGTTGAGCAGCTTGTCGAGGATCTGGCGGTATTCCGGGGTGCGCTTCGCGGGCTGGGCCACGTGGTGCAGCTCCAGCGTCACACCGCTGATCCAGATGGCCAGGCTGACGCCGCCGCTCATGACGACGGCGATGCGAATATCTTGTTTGTCGATACCGGATATGTCGACATTCATCGGTGTCCTTCGGAAGGCTTGACGACAGTATCGCCAGAGTTTTTGCGGTTATGCCTGGCGGCACGTCAACAACGTGTCACGACCTGTCCCGCCGAACATCCGGCTCCATGTGTCAAGAAGTCTCCCGTCAACCTCTAAAAAATGGAAATATGTCATCAAAGAGTGCTAGGTGAGAATTTCTGGAGCATATGCCGCGATTGAGCTATTCTGGAGAGGTGGAAACTCCGAAAGGAGGCACGTAATGGGGAGAAATGCGGACTTCGCAGCGGCCGAATCGCTGGACAAGCCGGCACAGTACCTGACCCAGGCCGAACTCGACCGGCTGGAGGAGCTGTCCCCGAAGGCTGGGGATGACGAGCGGTAGACCGCGTCGCGATCCTGAAGTGGAGCGGGAGGTTTCGCTGGATGCGGCCGCGAGGCGGGCGGTGCGCACGCTGGCCGTGCTGGGCCTGCGGGCGGAGCTCGTCGACGCGGGCGGGGGAGGAGACCCGACCGCTTGGCGGTGTGAGTTGCTGGATGGCTCGGGGGACGCTGGAACCCTCGCCGCCGGAATGGGGAAGGGGCGCCCGCAGCAGGCCAGAGTGGGCGCGCTGTTCGAGGCCGTCGAGCACTATGTCACCGGCCCGGCTGGATTCGACATCGCCGCCGTCGAACCGGCCGGGCCGGTTCGCCTCGCCATGGGTCCGTTGCGTGCGGAGGCCTGCGCGCCGCTGCTGAGCCGGACGCCCGGCCGGCGGATGGCCTGCCTGCGCTACCGCCCCTTCGGTGGCGGGCGGGACACGCTGGTGCCGCTGTTCCTGTGCGCCCCCTGGTACGTCGAGACCGGCGCCGCGCACCTGCGTGAGCTGGCCGGGGACGACTGTCACTACGGCCACCTGATGCGCTACAGCTGCAACAGCGGCTCGGCCGTCGGAGTCACCGCCGCCGAAGCGCTGCTGCACGCCCTGAACGAGACGATCGAGCGAGACGCCCTGTCCCTGCTGCTGATACGCGCCTTCCTGAGCGACGGCGGCTGCCGGCTCAGGCTGATCGACCCGGCGACGCTCCCACCCGGCCCAGCTCGGGCGTACGCGACGGCCGGTGACCTGATCGGATCGCCGGTCCACCTGCTGGACATCACCAGCGACATCGGGGTGCCGACCATGCTGGCGTACACGGCGCCCACCTCAGGCCACCCGCACCGGCGCGGCGCCGGAACCTCGCTGAGCCCCGTCCACGCCGCCTGGCGCGCGCTCACCGAGCTCGTCCAGACCACCTTGGGTGAGAGCCTGCCGGGCTCCGGCGGCCCCGCGCACGGGGACCTGGCGGGGCTGGCCGGGCACCCCGCGCTGTACGCGTGCGGACGGTTCGATCTCACGGACCTCCTGCGGGACGCGCGTCCCGTCCCCTTCCCCTTGGCGGCCGAGGTGGCCCTGTCACCCTGCGACCAGGTGCGGGAGGTGGCCGCGCG
Organism: Nonomuraea zeae; assembly: GCF_005889725.1. Classification (GTDB taxonomy): domain Bacteria; phylum Actinomycetota; class Actinomycetes; order Streptosporangiales; family Streptosporangiaceae; genus Nonomuraea; species Nonomuraea zeae. Next base: position 38,484 of record NZ_VCKX01000075.1, on the reverse strand, counting down.
GCTGGCCGCACGGGGCCATCCGGTCTACCGGCGTACGGTGTGCGCCCTGCCCGGAGGCGTTACCGCCGTGCACGTGATCGCGCCGACGCTGGAGCGGTTCTTCCTTGTCATCGGCGGACACCTGGTCATCCCCGGTCGCAGGGGCCAAGCCGTCGCGGCCTGCTTGGCAAGAGGTTGTTCCGAGTCCGGGAAAGTTTCCGAATCGATGCCGCGCGATTGGCGGTTCCGTCAATGAGCTGCCAGACTTTTCGGTTTTTCGACCTTATGTGGGAAATTGCGCGCCCCATCCTCCCCGGAATCATGCGCACACTGGATTTATGACCGCACGAGCTGGGCGGATGAATCGAAAAGTCGCGATGTCCGTCGCGCTGGGTATTCTGCTCCTGGCGCTTTCCGCGGGGTTCACCCTGGTGACGAGGCAAGGGGGCCTTGGGCCGTGGGAATCCACCGACATCGCCGCGGCGGTGACGGCGGTGGCGAGCGCGGTGGCGCTGGGCAACGGCCTGGTGCAGTTCCTGTCCTGGTGGCGCAAGCGCGGGGGGCCCGCGCCCGCGCCGACCTCTGCTGACATTGGCACCGCGAAGGACATCCTCGCCGGCCTGGTGAACCAGCAATGGCGAGACGAGACGGCCTTGCGCTCGCTGGGCGATCCCGCGCCCATGCCGCTGGCCTGGCGCTCGACCGCGCGTCGCGAGCTCGCCGACCATCCCGAGATCATCGCCAAAGGCACCGTGGCCTTCCCCGGGTCGGATGTGCACATTGCGGACATGGTGCGCAACTTCCGCGCTCTCCGCTGCCGCCGGCTGGTCATCCTGGGCGGTCCCGGCACCGGGAAGACGACCCTGGCCGTCCAGCTGGTGCTCGAGCTGCTACGCACGCGATCGCCGGAGGAGCCTGTCCCGGTGCTGCTGTCTGCCGCGCGCTGGGACGACCGCGTACATCCGCGACTGCAGGACTGGCTGGCCGAGAGCCTCGCGCTGGACTATCCCGCGCTGCGCGCGGAGGGTCTCGGTCCGGACATCCCGCATGCGCTCGTCGCCCGGGGAGAGGTGCTGCCCGTCATCGACGGGTTGGACGAGCTGCCCCAGCACGCCCGCGCGGACATGCTCGCCGCGCTGATCCGGTCGATGAGCCAGACGGACCAGTTCGTCCTCACCTGCCGCACGGAGCAGTTTGCCGAGTCCATCGAAGAGCTCGGCGACGTCCTCACGGCCGCGGCGGTCATCGAGCCGCAGCCCATGGCCGCCGCCGAGGCAGGAGATTACCTGCGGGCGTGCCTTCCGCCCGTACCCCATCCTGCCTGGCCCCGGATCCTGGAAGCGCTGCACGCCGGCGCCGCTCCAGCCCTGGCAGAGGTCGTCTCGACGTCTCTGGGGCTGTGGCTGGTCCGGGCCACCTACATCGCGCCCCGGGTGGACCCGACGCCGCTGCTGGAGCTCGGACGCGGCAGCGCGGCCGAGCTGCACGATCATCTGTGCAACCGGCTCATCCCGGCCATGGTGAGCGCGCACCCGCCCGCCGACGGCCCGGCCCAGCCCTTCCGGCCGCAGCACGCGTGGACCGCGGAGCAGGTCGACAAGTGGCTCACCTATCTGTCCCGGCAGCTCATGGCCAGGGAGGAGGACCCGCGCGACATGGCGTGGTGGCATCTGGCTCGCTACACGCCGAGCCGCACGGTCCGGCTGTGGGCCGGCGTCGGGATCGGGGTGGTCGTCGGGCTGGTCTTCGGACTGCTGACGAAGCAGGCCCTCGCCGGCCTGTGCATCGGGCTGCTGTCCGCGCTCATCGTCGTGATCCTGATCGGGTCCTGGTTCACCGAGTCGCCGGGTCACGCCAACTTCGAGGTCCGGGGCAGGCTCTCCCAGCTCCTCGGCGTGCTCAGGGACGGGCTGATCGTCGGAGCCGTGGGGGCACTCGTCGGCTGGCTCATGGCCAGTCCGCTGGGAGGCACGCGGGCAGGGCTGGAGACCGCGAGGAACATCGGCCTGCTGGCCGGCATCGCGTTCATCGTCGTGCTCAGCCTGATCCGCTGGGTCGAGCATCCGGCCACCACCGCGACCGCGAGATCCCCGCGTTCGACCTGGCGGGCCGACCGGAACCTCACCATCATCCGGATCGTCAGCGGGCTCGTGGTCGGGTTCATGGGCGGGTTGATCGGGCGGGAGGCGAAGCTGGACCAGAGTGTGGCGATCGTGGGCGGGCTGCTGCTCGGCCTGCTGTTCGGGCTCATGCTGGGCAGCCACCACGCCTGGCTGGCCTACAAGCTGACAGTCCCGCGCCTGGCCACGAGGGGCATGCTGCCCCTGAGGGCCATGGACTTCCTGGACGACGCCCACCGCCTGGGCCTGCTGCGCGCGGAGGGGCCGTACTACCAGTTCCGGCACATCGAGCTGCAGCAGCATCTCGCGCGGGAGCGGGAGAGGGAGGCGACGCCCAAGGAGAAGCTGCGGGAGCCGTCAGAGCTTTCGTGACCTGCGGTCGCGGCACGGCGGGCAAGACCGATCCGGATCCGCAAGCGCACCCGACCATCTGGGCATGGCACCGGCCCGGGTTGAACCGGGGTGGACGACGGCCCCGTACACGGTGGCAGTTCACACCCCGGAGACCGTCATGACCATCAAGCGCCAGTTATCCATCGTGCTCATCCTGCCCGTGGCCACCGCATGTGGTCTGGTCGAGCAGGTCTCGAACGGCCGCCCCTTCGCGTCCGCTCCTTCCAAGTCCTCCTCCGCGTCCCCGTTCCAGAAGCGGGTGGTGACGGTGGCGGAGGCAAAGAAGATCCTCCTGAGCTGGCACCGCGCGGAGCGGGAGGCGATGCGGCAGGGCGGCACGGACTGGTCGGCGGCCGAGGCGGGCCTCGTCGCGGAGATCCATCGGGCCGAGGTGCTGCTGGACCGGATACAGGGGGAGAAGCCCGAAGTCACGCAGGATCCCATCATCAAGCCGCGCTTCTTCATCCCCCGGGCGGGCGCCGGCACCCCGTGGTTCATGGCCGACTACACGCACAAGGGCAACTACAAGCGGATTCAGGTCATCTTCGCCAGGACGCCGGCCGGCTGGCGAGTGACGGCCGAGTCGGTGCGGAACGGCAAGCTGCCCACGCCGGCGCGCGACCGCGACGGCTACGCCATCGCGGTCGCCCCGGACGACAAGTCGAGGCTCACGATCTCGCCGCGGCAGCTCGCCCAGGCCCACGCGCGCCTGGTGGCCACGGGCGGCGACGACCGGCGCGCCAAACGGCTGATCGCCCAGAACATCTTCACCTGGTACGCCGGCTTCAGGAAGCAGGAGCAAGACAGGCTGCCGAGCAAGTGGGACCTGCGGCGGAACACGCGGGCCGCCCCTGAGGTGTACGCGCTGCGCACGACCACCGGCAGCGCCATGGTCTGGTACGGCCTCACGGAGGAGGACACCTACGCCGCCCGGCCGGGCGCGAGAGCGATGACGTTCAAGGACGGGATGGCCGACGACCTGAGCAAGGGCAAGTCGTTCCGTGAGCTGGCGGTCTACAAGCGGGGCTCGCAGTACCTCTCCGTCATACCCAAGTCTCCGGGCCAGACCTTGATCTACTTCGGACGGTACGGCTACATGAGCATCACCGGCGCCTGAAACGGCGGGCGATCGAGCTCGCGCGGGCTCAGTGAGTGTCGGCGCCCGTGGGCAGGTGGGTGCGCTCCCCGTTGTGGTCGAGGATGGTGAGGATCTCGACGGGCCCCTCGTGCGCGCCGATGGCGTGCGGCGTCATGGTGGAGAACTCGGCCGCGTCGCCCGTCCGGACCAGGACGACGCGCTCGCCCAGGTGAAGCCGGGCCGCGCCGGACAGCACGGTGAACCACTCGTGTCCAGGATGTACTTTCAGGTCCGCGGAGCCGGTGGGATGCTCCGCGGTGATGCGCAGCTTCGCGACGGTCACGCCGTGGAGCGAGCGCTCGCGGGACAGGAGCCAGCTCGTCATCCCCGGCGTGTGGCACGCCTGCGGCCGGATCACCACGTCCTCGTCGTCGGCGGACTCGACGAGCTGGTCGAGCGTGGTGTCGAGGGCGCGGGCGATGGGGACGAGCTGGTCGAGGGCGATCCTGCGCTGCCCGGTCTCGATGCGGCTCAGGTTGGACGGGCTGAGCCGGCAGCGGGCGGCGAGGGCGTCCAGTGACCAGCCACGGGCCAGCCGCAGGCCGCGGATGCGCTGCCGGACCACGCTGTCGAGGTCGAATTCTTGCTCCATAGGCAAGAGTGTATGTCTTGGGCGCATGGTGCGCTTAGCGTGGAGCCATGACACAGCACGCTCACCATCACGGCGCACACCACCATCACGACGCACACCACCACGGGCATGACGACTCGGAGCTCGCGGACACGCTGGACCTCGACGCGAAGGTGTTCGGCCCGTACCTGGACGAGCTGATCGCCTGGGTTCAGGGGCACGCCCCGCGCGCGCCGCGTACGGTCGCCGACATGGGCGCCGGGACCGGCGCCGGCAGCCTGGCGCTGGCGCGGCGCTTCGCCACGGCCGAGATCGTCGCGATCGACCGGTCGGACGTGATGCTCGACCGCCTCCGCTCGGCGGCCCGCGAGCAGGGGCTGGCGGATCGGGTGCGGGTCGCGCAGGCCGACCTGGACGCCGCCTGGCCCGCCATCGGCGCCGTGGACGTCGTATGGGCGGCATCGTCGCTGCACCATGTCGCCGACCCCGGCAGGGTGCTCCGTGACATCCTCGCGGCGCTGAACCCCGGCGGCCTGCTGGCGGTCGTCGAGATGGACACGCTGCCGGGCTTCCTGCCCGACGACCTCGGGATGGGCCGGCCCGGCCTGGAGACCCGCTGCCATCAGGCGGCGGCGCAGGCCGGCTGGAACGCGCACCCGGACTGGGGTCCGCACCTGGAACGGGCCGGATTCGAGCCGGCGGGGCAGCGCAGCTTCACCATCAAGCCAGGCACAGCAGCGGAGGGCGCGGTGCCGCCCGGCGCCGCGCGGTATGCGCAGGCCATGCTGGGCCGCTTCCGCACCGCGCTCCAGGACCGCCTGGCCGCCGATGACCTCGACACGCTCGACCGCCTGCTGGCAGGCGACTCTCCCGACGGCCTCCTGAACCGCCGTGACCTGGTCATACGCGGCAGCCGGACGGTGTGGGCGGCCCGCAAGCCGGCCGCCTGATCCGGTTTCACGGGCGGCGAGTCCGGGGACGCCACCTGCGTCGGACCTGACCCCGGCCGCGACGGCGTGATCGCCGTTCAGCGGCTCGGCGCAGAGCGCGTGATCGCGATGAGCCGCCACGAGGACGAACGCCGTGCCGTCGAGGTGCTGCCGCGTCCCTGGCCAGTCACAAGGAGTACCCGATGAGCACATGGACGAGCGACGAGCTCGCCAAGATCGGCACGGCCGACGAGCTGCAGGTCGCGCCGCGCGACGGTAACGGCCGCGCGCGAAAGCCGGTGCCGATCTGGGTCGTCCGCGAGGGCGACGACCTGTACGTCCGCTCCTATCGCGGCCACGACGGCGAGTGGTTCCGCGCCGCCGTGTCCGGGCACGAAGGCCACATCAGGGCCGGGGGCGTCAACAAGGACGTCACCTTCACCGAGGAGCGCGACCCGCAGGTCAACGAGCGGATCGACGCCGCCTACCGCAGCAAGTACGGCCGCTACAGCGCCGACTACGTGGACCCCATGGTGGCCGAGCCGGCGCGGGAGACCACGCTCAAGCTCCTGCCGCGCTGACCGCGCGAGCACCGTTCGCCAGGCACCCCGGACGGCCTCGTCCGTGAGACGGTGGGATCCCCCGTTCGCGTGAGGACCGCCCGGCAGCGGTCCGAGAGCACCTGCTCGGAGTTCCGGTGATGAACGAAGCACGGTCGGCCGAATTGCCGGCGATCACGATCGACGATGAAGTGCGGCATCAGACGATCGACGGGTTCGGGATCTCCATGGCGTTCCGGCGGAACGAGCTGATCAAGGCTCTTCCGGATGACCGGCAGCGGGAGATCCTCGACCTGTGGTTCAGCCCCGAGAAGGGAGCCGGGCTCAGCATCCTGCGCCTGGGCATCGGCTCGGGCCCGGCGGGCAGCCCGTACGACCAGATGGTGTCGATCCAGCCGGAGGACCCCGGCGGCCCGGACGCCCCGCCCCGGTACGTCTGGGACGGCGATGACAACAGCCAGGTCTGGCTGGCCAGGGCCGCGCGGGACTACGGCGTCAGGCGGTTCTTCGCCGTGGCCTGGAGCGCGCCCGGCTACATGAAGGACACCGGCCAGGAGCGCAACGGCGGCAGGCTGAAGCCGGAATGGCAGCGGGCCTACGCCGACTACCTGGTGCAGTACACGAGGTTCTACCAGCAGGAGGGCATCGAGATCACCGACCTGGGGTTCGCGAACGAGCCCGACTGGTCGGCCCCGCACGCCTCCATGCGCTTCACCCCCGAGGAGGCCGTCCGGTTCGTCAAGGTGCTCGGTCCCGCCGCGCCGGGGGTGCGGCTGGTGTGCTGTGAGTCGGTCGGCTGGGCCGAGGCCAGGGCCTACACGAGCGCGATCGAGGCCGACGCCGAGGCCCGCCGCTGGGCGAAGGTCTTCTCGGGGCACAGCTACGCCACTCCCGTGGACTCGCCGCTGCCCACGAAACGGCCGACGTGGATGTCGGAGTGGCATCCCAACGGCCGCGCCTGGAACGAGAGCTGGTACGACGGCAGCGGCTCCGACGGCTTCACCATCGCCTCGGCCGTGCACGACGCCCTCACCCTCGGCAACGTCTCCGGCTACGTCTACTGGCTGGGCGCCTCGGTGGGGAACACCAGGGCGTTGCTCCTGATCGACGAGGCGGCCAGGACCTACCGCGTCTCCAAGCGGCTGTGGGCGCTGGCCGCGTACAGCAGGTTCATCAGGCCGGGCGCGGTCCGGATCGGCGCGGTGTCCGCGAAGCCCGCGCTGAAGGTGTCGGCGTTCCGCAACCCCGGCGGCTCCCGCGTCGTCGAGGTGCTCAACACCGGACGGGACCCGGTCACCTGGGCAGGGCTGGACATGACGGCCACGGCCTACCTGACCAGCGAGGAGGAGTCGCTCGGCGTCGTCCCCGTGGCAGACGGGGCGGTGACGCTCCCGCCGCGCGCCCTGACGACGATCGTCCTGCCCTGAGCTCGGGTCCTTTGCCCAGGTGGAGGTGGCGAGCCGGGAACACCCATGATCAGGTACGGGTCGAACCGGGGCCGGTGAGGGCGCGTATCCCATCGAGTACGGAGGCTGCCGCACCGAGCGAGATGAGAGCCACGACATGTCCATCGCCCCGCTTGCCACCCGGATCGCGATCAAGAACGTGACCCCGGACGTCTCCAGCGCGATGAGCGCCCTGCACCGGGCCGCCCTGGCCGCGGCGAAGGCGGCGGACATCGAGCCGGAGCTGCTCCAGCTGATCAAGATCCGGGCGTCCCAGATCAACGGCTGCTCCCTTTCGCTCGGCCGGCACACCCGCTCCGCGCGGGCGATGGGTGACAGCGAGGAGCGCATCCGCGAGGTGCGGGCCTGGCGCAACAGCAAGCTGTTCACCCCGAGGGAGCGGGCCGCGCTGTCGCTGACGGAGGCGATCACCTTGGTCTTCGCGGGCCAGGTCCCGAACGCGGTGTACACCGAGGCGGCGAGCCTGTTCGAGGAGACCCAGCTCGCCGCGCTGATCTGGGCCGCGACGGTGATCAACGCGCACAACCGCATCGCGATCACCACCCGCCTGGAGGGCAGCGGCGCGCCGCCGGCCGCGAGCCGGCCGGGTGCCGGCGGCTGAGGCGTACGCGGGCGGTCAGAACCTCACGGGCTACGCGCTCTGGTCAGATCCTCCTCAATACGTCATGCTGTCACCTGTAAGAGTTTTCTTTCAGGTGAAGGAGCGGGATGACAGTGCCAGGCCCGACCGGCGACGAGCTGATCGTGATGCTCGCGGCACTGGCCAACCCGCTCCGGCTGCGCATCGTCGCGAAGCTCGCCGGCGGGCGTGACTACGTGAGCCGGCTGGCCCGCGACATCGGGATCAGCCGCCCGCTCCTGCACATGCACCTGCAGCGGCTGGAGGCGGCCGGGCTGGTCGCCGGCAGCCTGGAGCTCTCCGAGGACGGCAAGGCCATGAAGTACTACGAGCTCACGGACTTCCACCTGCACCTGACCGCCGCGACCGTGGCCGAGGCGGTCCAGACCCTCACCCCCTCGGACCCGGACAAGGGTCCCGCATCCAAGGAGCAGTCCTGAATGGACACGACGACCTGGCCGGGAACGGTCCTGATCCTGGGCCTGTCGCTCCTGGCCCTAATCCTGCTCATCGGCAGCGCGGCGACGGTGCTGGAGTTCCGCAAGCTGAAGGTCGCCGCCGCCGTGCAGGAGGACCTGCGCCAGCTCGTACGCCGCTACGAGCAACTCGCCGAGAACACCATGGACGCCCAGCACCGGATCGCGAACGACGTCTCCGAGCTGCGCACGCGCGCCACCTCGATCGAGCAGATCCTGCGCACGGTCGATTGACCGGGCACCTCACCGGATGGGGAGAACACGATGAAGGCGATCGTCCAAGACAAGTACGGCTCAGCCGGGGTCCTGCGGCTGGGCGAGGTCCCCAAGCCGGTGCCCGGCGGCGGCGAGGCCCTGGTACGCGTGCACGCGGCCTCGATCACCCACGGCGACCTGGTCACGATGACGGGCCTGCCGTACCTGGGCCGCCTCAGCTTCGGGCTGCGCGGGCCGAGGCAGCGCGTCCCCGGCCGGGACGTCGCCGGCGTGGTCGAGGCCGTCGGCGACAACGTGACGAGCCTGAAGCCGGGCGACGAGGTGTACGCCGAGATCCCCGCCGGGGGCTTCGCGGAATACGCCGCCGTCCCGGAGAAACTGCTGGCCCACAAGCCCGCCAACCTGACCTTCGACCAGGCGGCGGCCGTGCCGTGGGCGGCCAACACCGCGTTACAGGGGCTCCGCGACCGCGGCGGGATAGCGCGGGGGCAGCGGGTCCTGATCAACGGGGCGTCGGGAGGCGTGGGCACCTTCGCGGTGCAGATCGCCAAGTCGTTCGGGGCCGAGGTGACTGGGGTGTGCAGCACGCGGAACGTGGAGCTGGTCCGCTCGATCGGCGCCGACCACGTCGTGGACTACACCCGGGAGGATTTCACCGCGGGCGGCCGGCGCTACGACCTGCTGTTCGATCTGGCGGGAAACCGCTCGCTGGCGGAGTGCAGGCGCGTGCTGGTCCCCGGAGGGATCCTCGTCCTGTCCAGCTCCAAGGGCGGCCGGTGGCTCGGGCCGATGGGACGCCTCATGGGCGCGCTGGCGCTGTCGCCGTTCGTCCGGCAGAGCCTGCGCGGCTTCATGGCCAAGCGAAGCCGGGAGAACCTCGCCGAGCTCACGAAGCTGGTCGAGTCCGGCCGGATCACCCCGGCGATCGACCGGACGTATCCGCTGAGCGAGGTTCCCGAGGCGATGCGCTACTTCGGCGAGGAGCACGCGCGGGCGAAGATCGTCATCACCGTATGAGCCCCAGCACCGAGCGATCGACGGAAACTTTCGGCGACGTGCACCGGATGAGTGCCGCGACGCCGCCCTTTCACTTAGTTTCCGATATTTTCGGGATCGGGGCCGACAAACAGGCAGCTCAATAGGACTTCTGGCAACCAGGCACCGAAACATTTCGGGATCAGCGTTGACACATTTCGGGTGGATTCTCAGACTGATCGCCAACACCCCACCCGGAAGGGAGAAATCCCAGTGATCACCAGTCTGGCGCGCTCCAAGATCCGTTCGGCGATCGTCGCGCTGACCGCCGCGACGGCGCTCTCGCTCGCAGGAGCGGCGACGGTGGCGCCCACCGAGGCCGCCGCGGCCGCCGGCGTCGAGAACGAGGGCGCCGACTGCGCAGTGCCGGGTCTGCCCGACGCGGGATCCCTGCCGACCAACTCCAAGCTGCCGGACCCCTTCAGGAAGCTGGACGGCACGCGCATCGCCGCGAGGTCCGAGTGGCGGTGCCGGCGGGAAGAGATCAAGCGGCTGGCGGAGAAGTTCGTGTATGGAGAGAAACCGGCGAAACCGGCGAGCGTCACGGGGACGGTATCGAGGACCGGCATCACGGTGAACGTCAACCACAACGGCAGGAGCTCGAGCTTCTCGGCGAGCGTCTCGCTGCCGAGCGGCTCCGGGCCCTTCCCGGCCGTCGTGGTCCTGGGCGGGTTCGGTGCGGACACGGCCGCCATCACGGCGGCCGGCGCCGCTGTGATCAACTACGACCCGTACGCGGTCGGCCGGGAGGGCACGCCGCGTACCAACAAGCAGGGCGCGTTCTACACCGTCTACGGCGCATCGAGCAGTACGGGACTGCTGCTCGCGTGGGGCTGGGGCGTGAGCCGGATCATCGACGTCATCGAGCAGTCGGACGGCAGCATACTCAAGGCGGACGCGACCGGCGTCACGGGCTGCTCGCGGTTCGGCAAGGGCGCCTTCGTGACCGGCGCGTTCGACCAGCGCATCGCTCTGACCATGCCGATCGAGTCGGGCAGCGCCGGAGTGCCCATCTTCCGCGGGATCCCGGGCGAAGGCGCCCAGAGCCTGAGCAGCGCGTACGGAGAGCAGCCGTGGCTGGGCGACGCGTTCGGCACCTTCACCGGCACCCCGGCCAGGCTGCCGGTGGACACCCACGAGATGGTGGCCATGGTCGCGCCGCGCGGCCTGTTCATCATGGACAACCCGCACATCACGAATCTGGGCCCCAGGTCGGCGAGCGTGGCGGCCCTGGGCGGGGCGGAGGTCTACAAGGCGCTCGGCGCGGGCGACAACCTCACGTACTGGTCCGACATCCAGGACGGCACCCACTGCGCGAACCGGGCGGAATGGCGGACCCCGTTGCAGCAGAACATCCAGAAGTTCCTGCTGAAGACGGGCAACGCCGCCGGCACGATCAGGATCTCGTCCCGGGCGCCCGGCAACCTGTCGGAGTGGCGGGACTGGCAGACGCCGGCCCTCTCCGACTCCGGCGACACCACCGCGCCGAGCACGCCCGGCACCCCCGCCGCGTCCGGCGTGACCGCCACCGGCGCCACGCTGACCTGGACCGCCTCCACCGACCAGGGCGGCTCCGGCCTCGCGGGCTACGACGTCTACCGCGAGCAGGGCGCCACCGACCCGCAGCTCGGCCAGTCCGCCACCAACTCGATCACCCTCACCGGGCTGACCGCGAACACCCAATATCAGGTGTACGTGCGGGCGCGTGACGGCGCGGGCAACCTGTCGGGCAACTCGTCACCGGTCACGTTCACGACGACCGCCTCCGGGGGCGACACCTCGCCGCCGACGGCTCCGGCCGGTCTGGCAGCCTCGGCGGTCACGTCCGCGGGCGCGACCCTGAGCTGGACGGCCTCCACGGACGACAACGGCGTCGCCGGCTACGACATCCTGCGCGCGCCCGGCGCGAGCGGCGGCACGTTCACCCAGGTCGGCACCTCGGCCACGACCTCGTACGGCGACACGGGCCTGACCCCGAGCACCACCTACCGCTACCAGGTCAGGGCGCGCGACGCCGCGGGCAACACCTCGGCGGTCTCGAACACCGCGCAGATCACCACCCAGCCCGGCACCTCCACCGGAGGCTGCACCGCCGTCGCGACCGTGCAGACCCAATGGGCCACCGGGTACGTCATCCAGCCCCTGGCCATCACCAACACCGGCGCCTCGACGATCACCGGCTGGACGGTCACCTTCACGCTGCCGGCCGGGCACACGCTGACCGGCTCGTGGAACGGCACCGTCACCGTCAGCGGGCAGAACGTCACCATCCGGAACGTCGGCCACAACGGCACCCTCGCCCCGGGCGCCAGCACCTCCAGCGTCGGCTTCCAGGCGAGCCGTCCGAACGGCAACACCGCCGTTCCCGCCGGTTACACCTGCGCCTGACCGCCCGCCGGTCCCCGGCCCGTCGCACGGGCGGCCCGGGGACCGGCCGCTCCAGGATCGGGCTCGGCCGGCCGTCGTCCTCACGCGGGGTCGCGAGGCTTCTCCCTCCCCGCCATCTGGTCCGCCAGCTGCGCCATCACGGTCTCCATGTCGCCGTCGAGGTGCGCGCGCATCTGGTCCGGCGGGATGAGCGGCTCGAAGACTTCAAGGATTCGCTCCCTGGCCTTGTCCGCCGCCCGGTGCACCGTGTCCGTGATGGAGGCGGCGAGCTGCCTGGCGTCGGGGTGGCGGTAGATGCGGGGGTCGATGTCGAGCCGGACGAGCTCGCCACGCGGGCCCACGGTGGCGGCGATCAGCCCGTCGCGCGACTTCTCGGTCACCTGGATCGCCTGCGCCTGCCGGCGTAGCTCGTCCCCTTCCTCCTGCAGCCGGAGAAAGGTCCGGCGGAGCTCGTCCGCATAGGCCTGCATCCCGGCCACATCGGGTTCGTCGAAGTCCATCTCACCGGCCCCCCACGCCTCAAAAATACGTAAAAATCACGTATAAGTTAGCAAAGACGGCAGGCTAGGCGTTCCATCACGTGGAATCTTTCCGGTCGCGGGGTCGTCGCGTGCCATGGCCGCGCTGGGTGGCTCGGCGCTCACAGGACCTCGCCGGCGCCGCGCAGGTGGTCGCTCAAGCGGCGCCGGCGGGCCTGACTGCCTCGTGCCCGGTGACAGCGGATGAAACGTGCCATCAGTGGCTCTTGCCCATGACCTGGCGGATCACGTCGCGGGTCCGGTCCATTATCGCGAGCGGCGTGCCCAAAAGGAGGTTCTCGACGGCCGACTCGACGCCGGGGTGCGGATGGGTCGGCGCCACCGCCTCGGCGGCCTTGACGCCGGTGGACAGGCTGCGCCGTTCGGCCGGGCTGGTCTGCTCGCGCAGCTGGGCGAACTCGTAGCGCTCCTCGTTGCGGGCGTGCGACTCGACGGCGGCGCGCAGCGCGAGCAGGTTCTCCCGGAAATCGGGCGCCTGCGGGCCGGCCTGGTCCATCTGCATCAGCAGCTCCTTGGCCTGCCTCTCCTCGACGAGGCGGTCGTCCACCACGCCGTCGCCGCCGTCGATCTTGCGGCGCGCGTACGGATGGACGATCTCCTCCTCCGCCGCCTCGTGCACGGCCAGCAGCCGCACCAGCCGGGTGAACGCCTCCCCGCGCCCGCCGGGGGAAGCCCGCTCGACCTCGTCGAACAGGTCCCTGATCAGCGCATGCTGGGCCAGCAGGAGATCGATGACGTCCGTTTCGCCCATCGTCTCCGGCCTGGTCTTCCGCTCGGCCATGGTGGTGCTCCCTTCGCGATCCGGACGTCGGGCTACCCGGAGATCGGCGGGACACGCCTGCCACATGCGCGGCTGACCTGGGTTCCGTCATGTTCCAGTAAAACGGCGCACGGTCGCCCCGCGAGGTCCGGGAGAATCGCCGGAGCTCTCCCTTTCCGTGGCCGGTGCCGGATCTGGGGTCTGACCTGGGGCTGGAGGCTGCCGACGGCCCCGCGCCGGCGAGTGGGGCGGGCTTTTGGCCAGCCTCTTCTGTACGTTACATGGATCCGTTCCGCCCACTGCGCCCGTCTTACCTAGCAGACGGTCAACTCGCCCAGCCATCCAGTGAAATCTCGATCTGATGACAAAGGACGCGACCTGATGCATCCGCACGCACTCGTCAGCCGCGCACGCCAGCACAGCTGGGACATTCAGAGCCTCCATCCGCCCGCGAACCTCGTGATCATCCTGCGGCGCGATTCCTGGCGCCTGGAAGTCACGTTCGCCGACCATGCTCCCCAGGACGCCACCATCAGCGGACCTGGCTTCGAGGACAGTGCGTCCGTCAACCTGCGCTCGATCAACGCCTTAGTCCGCTGCGACCCGGGCCAGATCGGCGGTCTGGCCGAGGCGGCCGTCGCCGGTGGCTCGCCCGTGCACGGTCGCGCAGGAGCTCGCGGCGGGAAGACCCTGGTCGCCGACCGGAGCCTGTAACACCGCCGATGAGCCGCCCGGTGCGGTCACTCGAGTCACTGCACGCGTACGTCAGGTCTGCCGTCAGCGGCGGGTGCGGGCGGCGCGGTATTCCGCCACCACCAGCTCGGTGAGCTCGGCCACGGAGGTGCGGGCGGTCGGCTCGTCGAGGACGATGCTCCCGTGCTGGAGGAGGTTGACCCGGTCGCAGACCTCCAGGACCTGGGCGTAGTTGTGGACGATGAGCACGATGGAGACCTCGCCCCGGGCCTTGAGGTCGCGGACCAGGTCGAGGATCTGTACGCCCTCCTTCGCCCCCATCGCGGCCAGCGGCTCGTCCAGCAGGAGGATCCTGGAGCGGGAGTAGACGGAACGGGCCACGGCGATGGCCTGGCGCTGCCCGCCCGACAGCTTGGCCACCTCCACGTCCACCGACGGGATGGCGACGCCCATGTCGTCGAGGTGCTCGCGGGCCAGGGTGCGCATCTTGCGGTTGTTCAGGAGGCAGCCGAAGAGCACCGGCTCGCGGTTGAGGAACATGTTGTGATAGACGCTCAGCTCGTTGATCAGCGCCAGGTCCTGGTAGACGGTGTCGATGCCGAGCGAGCGGGCGTGGCCGACGGACTTGAGCGACACCTCCTCGCCGTCGAGCAGGATGCGGCCGCTGTCCGGCTGGTGGAAGCCGCAGATGATCTTCATGAGGGTGGACTTGCCGGCGCCGTTGTCGCCGATCAGGCCGAGCACCTCGCCCTTGGCGAGGCGGAGGTTGACGTCGCGGAGCGCGGTCACCGTGCCGAAACGCTTGGAGATGTGCTCCACGCGCAGGACGTCGGCCGGGCCGCCGGAAGCGGTGTTCGGAGAGCTCACGTCGTCTTGCCCGCCCTTCTCAGCCGGCTCAGGTACACGTTGGCGATCATCGCGAGGAGGATCGCGCCTCCGAGGATCAGGAAGTAAGGGTTGGCGGAGATGCCGATCAGGTTGAAGCCGTCCTGCAGCTCGGCCAGCACCAGCGCGCCCAGGGCGCCGCCCACGATCGTGCCGGAGCCGCCGGCGAGGGCGGTGCCGCCGATGACCGCCGCCGAGACCGCGGTGAACATCAGGCCGGTGCCGCCGCCGAGGTTGGGATCGATGGTGTGAATCCGGAATGCCTCCAATATCCCGGCGAAGGCCCCTAAGGTGCCCGCAATCATGAAATTTCCGATCTTGATGCGTCCCGTTCGGACGCCCGCCTCCCGCGCCCCCAGCAGGTTCCCGCCCACGGCGATCGTGTGCAGCCCCCAGCGCGTACGCGTGAACAGCACGTGGAAGAACGCCACGATCACCAGCGCCCACACGAGATGCGCCCAGCCGGCCGCCCCCAGCACCTGCCCGATCTGGTTGTCCACCGACGCCGGGATCTCGGCCGGATAGGCGCCCGACGTGGTCAGCACGATCCCGGTCACCAGGTAGAAGGTGCCCAGGGTGGTGACGAACGAGGGCACCTTCAGCACGACGGTGACGAACCCGTTCCCCAGCCCGATGACCGTGCCGGTCAGCAGCGCGACCAGGGTCGCCGGGACGGCCGGAACCCCGCGGCCGTGTCCAGTCACCTGAACTCCCTTTTTCCTGGCCCCGATGTGGCACACGCTAGGCACCGCCACCCCCCTCGTCAATATTCGTTTCCGGATGGATCTACGCACGTCCGCGAGGCATTGCCGGCCGGCTCCGTACGATGTCCGAGGCGATCTCCACAGGATCCGGCCGCCGCTTCGGCGGTGTGAACGGGGGTGGGGACGGGACGGAGGCGGCGGACGTTCTCCGGTCCTGTGCAAGGGTAGAGCTGCGGTATCGCGCGGTCGGGGGGCTCGGGCGCTGCGAAGCCCGCTGAAGAGAGACGACCGGCAGCAGGAAGTGTGGAATTTCGTGAGGATTCGGCGATGACCGAGAACGCGACCGGCGGCGAGGTCACTTTCGCCGACATGAGGCTTAGACCGGAGCTTTTGGACGTGCTGTCCGCTCTGGGTTACGAGGAGCCCACGCCGATCCAGAAGGAGGCGATCCCTCCGCTGACGGAGGGGCGTGACCTGCTCGGGCAGGCGGCGACCGGCACGGGGAAGACCGCGGCGTTCGCGTTGCCCGTGCTCGAACGGCTCACCCCCCAAGGTGACGGCGCCGGGCCGGTGGCGCTGGTGCTCGTCCCGACGCGGGAGCTGGCCATCCAGGTGTCGGAGGCGTTCCACCGCTACGGCCGCATCCTGGGGGCCCGCGTCCTGCCGATGTACGGCGGTGCGCCCTTCGGCCGGCAGTTGCAGGCGATCAAGCGCGGCGTGGACGTCGTGGTCGCGACACCGGGGCGAGCCCTCGACCACATCGGCCGCGGCACCCTCGACCTGGAGGGATTGCGCACCGTCGTGCTGGACGAGGCGGACGAGATGCTCGACATGGGGTTCGCCGACGACATCGAGGCGATCCTCGCGGCGACCCCGGCGACCCGCCAGACCGTGCTGTTCTCCGCGACGCTGCCGCCGCGCATCGACGGGATCGCCCGCCGCCACCTCAGCGACCCGGTCCGGATTGAGATGGGGCACACGGCGGGGGAGGGCCGCGAGACGACCCCGCTGGTGGAGCAGAGCGCGTACCTGGTGGCCAGGGCGCACAAGCCTGCGGCGCTCGGCCGGCTGCTGGACATCGAGGCTCCGACGGCCGCGATCATCTTCTGCCGCACCCGTGACGAGGTCGACCAGCTCACGGAGACCATGAACGGGCGCGGCCACCGGGCCGAGGCCCTGCACGGCGGCATGGAGCAGGAGCAGCGCGACCGGGTGATGTCCCGGCTGCGGGCCGGGACCGCCGACCTGCTCATCGCGACCGACGTGGCCGCGCGAGGGCTCGACATCGAGCAGCTCACCCACGTCGTCAACTACAACGTGCCGTCCGCCCCCGAGTCGTACGTGCACCGCATCGGCCGGGTGGGCCGCGCCGGCCGCGAAGGGGTGGCGCTCACCCTGGTGGAGCCGCGCGAGCACCGCATGCTCAAGGCGATCGAGCGGGTGACCAGGCAGCGGATCCCGGTGGAGCGGCTGCCGACCGTCGCCGACCTCCAGGCCCGCCGGATGGAGCTGACCCGCGCCGCGCTGGAGGAGTGCCTGCTCCAGGACGACCTGGAGTCCTTCCACGCCGTGGTCGAGTCGCTCACCGACGAGTTCGACCTCATGGAGGTGGCGCTGGCCGCCGTCAAGCTGGCGCACGAGTCCAGCGGGGCCACGCCCGACGAGGAGGAGATCCCCGAGGTGGCCCCGCGGGCCGTGGACAAGCGGCGCGGGCCGCGCGAGTCCGCCCACGACGGCGAGCGCTACCAGCGCGGCCCGGGGGGCGGGATGACCCGGCTGTTCTTCAGCGTGGGGCGCAGCGCCGGAATCCGGCCGCAGGACCTGGTCGGCGCGATAGCCGGCGAGTCGAGCCTGAGCGGGCGCGACATCGGCGCCATCGAGATCGCCGACCGGTTCTCGCTGGTGGAGGTGCCGCAGGCGGCGGCCGACGAGGTGATCGCCGCCCTCAGGCAGGCCACCATCAAGGGCCGGCGGCCGACCGTGCGCCGCGAGCGTGACACGCGAGGCAGACGACCGCGCTGACGCCGTCGCCGCACCGCCGCGCCCTGGTCACGGGGCTCCCCGATCGGCAGGTCGCGGAGGTGCGGAGCTCGGCGGGCGCGCCGGAGGTCACCGGGCGGACGGCGTGCCCGCTGCCTTTCGCCTGCCGGACAGCCAGGACACCACCCAGAGGATAATGCCGATCGCCAGCAGCACCCCCGCGATCTCGTACTGGCCCGCCGGACGTCCGGAGGACCACGGCAGGACCAGGTAGAGGCAGGTGATCGTCCCTGCGACGGGCAGGACGCGGCCCGCGTTGAAATGCTCGCCCGCCGTCTGGTCCTTGCGCAGGACGAGCACGGACACGTTGACGGTCGCGAAGACCGCGAGCAGGAGCAGCGACGTCGTGCCGCCGAGCAGCGCCACCACCGGGCTGTCGGGAACCAGCGAGACGAACGTGATGAGGCCGATGGCGAGCGCGGTGGTGAACAGGATCGCCGAATGGGGCGTGCGCCGCGAGGGGTGCACCTTCGCCAGGAAGGGCGGCAGCACGCCCTGCTTGCTCATCCCGTAGAGGAGCCGGCTGGCCATGAGCATGTTGATCAGTGCGGAGTTCGCGACGGCGAACATCGAGATGAACGGCAACAGGTCGGCGATCGGGACGCCGGGCGTGGCGGTCTGCACCACCGTCACCAGGGGCGTCTCGCTCTCGGCCAGCCGGCCGACGGGGACGACGGCGACGGCGCAGATGGACACGAGCAGGTAGATCAGCCCGGTGATCCCGAGCCCGGTGAACAGCATGCGCGGGAAGATCCTGGTGGGGTTCTTCGTCTCTTCCGCCATGTTGACCGAGTCCTCGAACCCGACCATGGCGAAGAAGGCCAGCGACGTCGCGGCGCTGATCGCCAGGAACACGTTCTTGTCGGCGGGGGTCTCGAAGGCCACGACGCGGGAGAAGTCCGCGTGCCCGCCGAGGATGAAGTACATGCTGAGCACGATGACGAGGAGCAGCCCGGACAGCTCGACCGCGGTGAGCACCACGTTGAGCTTGACGCTCTCGCCGACGCCCCGGAGGTTGACGGCCAGCACCAGGAGCATGAAGGCCACGGCGATCAGGAGGATGACGCCGTTGCCGACGTCGAGGCCGAACCCGGCGGCCAGGTTCGCGGCGAAGGCCCGCGAGGCGGCGGAGGCCGAGGTGATGCCGGAGCACATCACGGCGAAGCACACCAGGAAGGTCAGGACGTGCTTGCCGAACGCCTTGTGCACGTAGAGGGCGGCTCCCGCGGCCTGCGGGTATTTCGTGACCAGCTCCATGTAGGAGCACGCGGTGATCAGCGCGACGATGAAGGCGATGGCGAAGGGCAGCCAGGCGGCGCCGCCCACCTCGCCGGCGACCTGGCCGGTCAGCGCGTAGATGCCGGTCCCGAGGATGTCGCCGACGATGAACAGCAGCAACAGGCCCGGGCCCATCACCTGTTTCAGACCGGGCTGGTCGCCGCTGCCGGGCTGGGCGGAGCTGGGGGGACTGATCTGAGCCATGGGGGAGGGTCCTTGTCGTACCGGTTACCTGATCCCGACCGTCGTCCTGACACCTTACGTCCCCACGCAGTCAGCTGTACACACATCGTCACGCTGAGCTGATGTGTCCTCCTGGCTGCCGCTAGGCGAGGAACGTGACGTAGAGCAGGTACACGTTCAGCGCGATGATCAGCGCGGCGATGCCGCCGGCCGCCGCGTTCGTGACCCGGTTGTTGACGAACGAGCCCATGATGTCGGCCCGGCGGGTCAGCAACAGCAGCGGCACCAGCGCGAAGGGGATGCCGAACGACAGCACGACCTGCGAGATCACCAGGCTGTCGGTGGCCGGCAGGCCCAGCCCGAGCACCACCAGCGCCGGCAGCATCGTCAGCCCCCGCCGCAGGAACAGGGGGATGCTCCGGCGGATGAAGCCCTGCATGACGACCTGTCCCGCGTAGGTGCCCACGCTCGACGACGACAGCCCGGAGGCGAGCAGCGCCACCGCGAACGCGAGGGCCGCGCCGCCGCCGACGAGCCGGCCGAGCCCGTCGTGCGCGCCCTCGATGGAGTCGACGCCGGCGTGGCCGGTGGCGTTGAACAGCGAGGCCGCGATGACCAGCATCGACAGGTTGATCACGCCGGCCGCGCCGAGCCCGACCACCACGTCGAGCCGCTGGAAGCGCAGCAGCTCGCGGCGTTCGGCGTCGTCGGCGCACCGCACGCGCGCCTTCGTCAGCGCCGAGTGCAGGTAGACGACGTGCGGCATGACGGTCGCGCCGATGATGCCCGCCACGAGCAGCAGGCTGTCGCCGCCGGCGAGGCCCGGCACCAGCCCGCCCGCGACCCCGGCCGGGTCGGCCCCCACGGCGACGAGGTCGTAGAGGAAGCCGAGGAACACGATGAGCAGCAGCCCGGCGATGGCCAGCTCGAAGCGCCGGTAGCCGCGCTGCTCCAGCGACAGGATCCCGAACGCGACGACGGCCGTGATCAGCCCGGCCGGGAACAGCGGCACGCCGAACAGCAGGTTCAGCCCGACGGCGGCGCCCACGAACTCGGCCAGGTCGGTCGCCATGGCGATGATCTCCGCCTGCACCCACAGCCCGCGCGACACCGGCCGCGGCAGGTGCTCGCGGCACAGCTCGGGCAGGTCGCGCCCGGTGGCCACGCCGGCCTTCGCCGACAGGTACTGCACCAGCATGGCCATCAGGTTGGCGACCACGATCACCCAGACCAGGGTGTAGCCGAACTTCGCGCCGGCGGTGAAGTTCGTGGCGAAGTTACCCGGGTCGATGTACGCGACCGCCGCGACGAACGCCGGGCCCATCAGCGCCACGACGCCGCGCAGCCGCCCGCGCGAGCGCAGCAGGCTCAGGCTGCTCAGCGCGTCCACGGCACCGCCGGCCGGCCCGCTCACCGAAGCTGCGGCGACGTTCACCCCGTCGCCGGGCGTGGGACCCATGCCTCACCCGACCGAGGGCCCGAGCCCGAGCGACTGCGGCGTGCTGGGGTCCGGCGACGGCTGGTGCAGGCCCTCGTCGAGCGGCCCGAACTCGGTCATGAGCGCCCGGCTGCCGCCCCACGGCGTCTGCTCCTCGGCCACCAGCGTGTTCGTCGTGAGCAGGAGGCCGGCCACCGAGGCCCCGTTCTGCAGGGCCGAGCGGACGACCCGCAGCGGGTCGACGATCCCCATCTCGCACATGTCGCCGAAGCGGTCCCGCAGCGCGTCGAACCCGTCGCCCGGCCCCATCTCCACCGTCCTCGCGATCACCTCCTGTCCGGAGTAGCCGGCGTTGGCGGCGATCAGGTACGCGGGCTCGGCCAGGGCCCGGCGCACGATCTCGACCCCGGTCGCGTAGTCGTCCTTGACCTGCACGTCGTCCAGCGCCTGCGCGGCGTGCAGCAGCGCGGCGCCGCCGCCGGCCACGATGCCCTCGGCCATCGCGGCCCTGGTGGCCGACAGAGCGTCCTCCACCCGGTGCTGGAGCTCCTTGAGCTCGGCGTTGGTGGGCGCGCCCACCTTGATGACGGCGACCTTGCCCGACAGCGCGCCGATCCGCTCGGTGAGCACGTCCTCGTCGACGCCGAAGGCGGCGCGCCCGAGCTCGGCACGCAGCTGGGTGAGACGGAACTCGACGGCCTCCGGCGCGCCGCCCCCGCCGATGAGAGCGGTGCGGTCCGCGGTGACCCGGACCTGGGCCGCGGTGCCCAGCTGGTCGACCGTCATCGTCTCCAGGGTGAAGCCGGAGTGCCTGCTGTACACGGCGCCGCCGGTGATCGCGGCGATGTCCTCCAGCTTGTGCAGCCGGCGGTCGCCGAAGCCGGGCGCCCGGACGGCGACGCACTGGAAGGTCCCGTTGACGTGGTTGTGCACCAGCATGCCCAGCGCCGTGCCCTCGACGGACTCGGCGACGATGACCAGCGGGCGAGGCGCCCGCATGATCTTGTCGAGGAGCGGCATCAGCTGCTGGACCTTCGTGATCTTCTCGCTGCACAGCAGGATGTACGGTTCCGCGACGACCGCCTCCAGGCTCGCCGGATTGGTCACCATGTACGGCGAGACGTAACCGTTGTCGAACTCGAAGCCCTCGACGAACTCGACGCCGATCCCGTGCCGCGCCGACTCCTCCACGGTGACGATGCCGCCGTCGCCGACGGTGGCCAGCGCCCTGGCGATCACCGCGCCGACGCTGTCGTCGTTGTTCGCCGAGATCGCCGCCACCCGCGCGAGGTCCCGCTCGGCGCTCACCGGCCGGGCGACCCCGCGCAGGTGCTCGACGAGCCGGCCGACGGCCAGGTCCACACCCCGCTTGACCAGCACGGGGTTGGCGCCCGAGCCGATCGCCGTCATGCCCTCCCTGACGATCGCCTGGGCGAGCACGGTCGCCGTCGTCGTGCCGTCGCCGACGATGTCGTTGGTCTTGATCGCCGCTTCCTTGACCAGCTGGGCGCCCATGTTCTCGAACTGGTCGCGCAGGTGGATCTCCCGCGCGATCGTCACACCGTCGTTGGTGACGACCGGCGAGCCGGTGATCTTCTCCAGGATGACGTTGCGGCCCTTGGGCCCGAGCGTGGACTTCACCGCCTCGGCCAGCTGGTCGACCCCGCTCAGCAGCAGGGCGCGCGCCTCCGCGCCGAAACGCAGTTCCTTGGCCATCGAACCTCCTGCAGTACGAGCTAAGGGACGAGGATGGCGCGGCCGCGGACCCGGCCGGCGTCGAGATCCTGGAAGGCCTCCGCCGCGGCGTCCAGCGGGTACGTCTTGGTGTGCAGGGTGACCTTCCCGGCCTGCGCCAGCACCATCAGCTCGCAGAGGTCCCGGTAGGTCCCGACGATGTTGCCGACGAGGTTGCGCTCGGTCGAGATGATGTCGAGCGTCGGGATGCGCACAGTGCCGCCGTACCCGATGACGTAGTACGACCCGGCCCGCGCCGTCATCGCGAACCCGTCCTGCTCGGCGCCCTGCTCGGCGACGAAGTCGAGGACGACCTCGGCGCCCCGGCCGCCGGTGAGGTCCTTGACCGCGTCCACCTGCCGGCCGTCGGCGACGACGGTGGCGTGCGCGCCCAGCTGCTCGGCGAGCTTGAGCGCGTCGGGGTTGCGGTCGACCACGACGATCGTCGTCGCGGTGAGCGCGGCCAGGCACTGGATCCCGATGTGACCGAGCCCGCCCGCGCCGATGAGCACGCACGTCGTGCCGGGGTAGAGCAGCGGGATCGCCTTGCGGACCGCGTGGTAGGCCGTGATGCCCGCGTCGGCCAGCGCGGCGACGTCCTCGGGCCTGGTCCTGGGGTCGAGCTTGACGCAGGCCCGCTCCGAGGTCAGCAGCAGCTCGGCCATGCCGCCGTCGCTGTCGAGGCCGGGGAAGACGCTGGCGGCGCAGTGCATGTCCTGGCCGGCCCGGCAGGCGGGGCAGAGCCCGCAGGTGGGCGTCGGGTGCAGGATCACCGTGTCGCCGGCCGCCACGCTGGTGACCGCGGAGCCGACGGCGTGAACCCAGCCGGCGTTCTCGTGGCCGAGCGTGTAGGGCAGCGTGACACCCATCGCCTCGGCCCACTGGCCCTCGGCGATGTGCAGGTCGGTACGGCACACGCCGGCGCCGCCGATCCGTACGACGACGTCGAGCGGGCCCCGGACGGCCGGCTCGGGTACTTCCTCGACCACGGGCAGCCGGTGGTATTCGTGCAGCCGGACGGCCTTCATCGGTCCTCCTCGCCTTCTCCCTCGTCCTGGTACCGGTGCCGCAGCAGACCGCGGCAGATGCCGGTGTTGGCCTCGATGCCCACCCGCGTGGTGCGCGCCCGGTGCAGATGCCGCGAAACCGCGTCCGCGGCGATCGGCGCGCCCGTCGCCGGGTCGATCAGCAGCGGGGCGTCGTCCCCCGCGGGCAGGCCCAGCTCGCCGCGCCGGTGGCGCAGCCGGTCGAGCTCGGGGGAGCCCGGCACGTCGCCGAGTGACAGCCCGGCCAGCGCCGCCGGCTCGGCGCCCGCGGCCAGTGCGGTCCTGCACACCTGGTCGGTGCCGGCCAGCACGGCCTTGCGCAGGAAGTCGGCGCGCAGCCGGTCGAGCTCCCCGGCGGCCTCGCCGGCGAAGGCCCGCGCGAACCCGGCCCGCGCGGCCACCCCGTCGTTGATCGCCTCGGCCGCGAAGTGGTCCTCCAGGACCACCTCGGTGTGGCGTACGCCCTCCATCGCCGACACCGCGTCGTGGGCGTCGGCGACCATGAGGAAGGCGAAGTTGGGCGCGCAGAAGTACGTCGGCAGCCGCAGCCGCACCTCCGCGCACCCGTCCTCGGACAGGGCGCACGACGCGACGAACCCGAGCGAGGTGATCGGCTCGTCCAGCTCGGGGTCGCGCACCGTCGCCAGGGCGGCGAGGATGCGCGACCCGTCGCTCACGGCGCTCATGCCGGAGTGAGCGGCGGGACGTCCCGCGGTGCGTCGAGCCGGAGCTCGGCCGGCACCTCGATGCCGTAGAGCCGCGCCGCGTTCAGCCCGAGGATCTTCTTCTTCGTCGCCGTGGTGACCCGGGGATAGTCGGAGAACTCCTCGCTCGGGTAGTCCCAGTCGACGAAGCCCTCGATCTGCCACTTGGGCTCCCAGATCCCGTAGTCGCTGCCGAAGGTCATCTTGTCCTCGCCGACCCAGAACAGCAGCTCGCCCATCACCTTGGCGAAGAACTTGGGGCGGGCGTGCATGAGGCCGCCGATGACGACCGAGAGTCCCGCGTACACGTTGGGCTCCTGCGTCGCCATGAAGCAGAAGTCCTCGATGCGCGGCAGCCCGACGTGCTCGACGATGAAGTTCAGCTCGGGGAAGTCGGTCGCGGCGTGGTCGACGTCGGAGACGTCGAAGGCGTCCTTGTCCAGCGGCCAGATCGTGGGGCCCTTGTGCACGTGGATGTTGACGATCCCGAGCTCCCTGCACGCCTCCAGATAGCGGTAGGCCGCCGGGTCCTTCAGCGTCCAGCCGCGGGAGCCGTCCCGCCACTCGGCGGTGTAGAGCTTGACGCCCTTGCAGCCGTAGCGCTCGACGTTGTGGGCGAGCGTCTTGAGCCCGTCGTCGCCGTCGCGGGGGTCCCAGCGGGTGTTCGCGATGAACTTGCCGGGATGCCGCTCGCCGAGCGCCGCGTTGCGCTCGGTGGTGTTGAAGCCCTCCTTGTACCACTCCGTCAGGTACGTCGGCTGGAAGATCGCCACGTCCACGTGCCCGTTCTGGAAGAGATCCCGCATCAGGTCCTCTTCGGAGTACTTCTGGAACTTCTCCATCGGCCAGTGGGTCTCCGCCGGAGCCAGCCCCTGGTAGGCGTGGAAGCACTCGATCCAGCCCTTGGCGTAACGCTCGGCGCCCGGCACCCAGTTGTCCGGCGCGGCGTTCCAGTAGTGCATGTGGCTGTCGACCACGAAATACTGCTCGCCGTCCTTCTCGTACACGGCGTCACCTCCTCGGCGCGGCGGTCAGGTCGAAGCCGAGATACTCGGCCGCGTCCTCGGGGTTGGCGAACATGATGGTCCGGTCGTCCTCGTGGATCATCCGGCCGTAGTGCGTGGACATGTTCTCCTCGAACTCGGCGGCGTCGAAGTAGCCGGGCTCCTCGCCGAGCGCCTCGGAGATCTCGTCGTACAGGACGTCCATCCGCCGGACGGCGTCGATGCGGATCATCGACGGCAGCGGCGTCACCCGTACGCCGGGCTTGGTGCCCATGACCTCGGCCACCACCACGCCGACCTGGTTGTTCATGAGCGTGAACCCGCACATGCCGGATGAGGTGCTGTCGGACTTGAAGGGGCTCTGCGCCGTCTTGTACGCGGTCATTGCGTCAGCTCCTTCGGCGTCTCCAGGTGAAGCTCGGACAGGAGGCCGGCGAAGCGGCTCTTGACCCGGTCCAGGCAGGACTCGAAGCGGGGCGGCTTCGCGTCGGGCTGCGACCACAGCGGCTGCAGCGTGCGGGCGGCGGTGAGGGCGCGCGGCACCCAGATCGAGACCCACTCCTGCATGATCGTCGTGTTGTGGCGGGCGAACTCCCTGTCGTCGGCCAGCAGCCCGAACATGACCCGCGTGTAGCGCAGGTCCCGCTCGGCGTAGTCGTACTCCTCGGCGCCGACGATCGTCGGGGTGACGAAGTCGCCGTTGCGCGGAGCGGCCTGCTGCACCAGGTGGCTCCGGAACAGCTCGCCGACCAGCGGCTCGAAGACCACGTTCGCGGCGAAGACCGCCTCGCACCAGTCGTCGACCGCGGTGAGCTGCTCGGCGGTGCGCCGTACGCCCTGCCACGAGGGGTCCTGGTCCCAGGCTTCGAGGTGCGCCGCGCCGTCGAACTCCTCGATCTCCTCGCTCAGCGTCAGGTTGTACAGAGCGAGGTCCTGCGCCGCCCTGATCCGGTGCATGCTGTTGACCGAGATCGCGTTGTTGTGCATGTTGGTCGGTGCGCGGCGGTTGGCATTGGCGAACAGGTAGAGGCCGAGCCCGTGGTCGACGTGCATCCACGCGCCGACGTGGCTCTCCACGAAGCGCACCCAGTTCGGGGTCCACTGCTCGAACGCCTTGGCCTGCCTGGCCGCCTCGATGTTCTGGCCGAGCTGGCGGACCACGTTGGAGTTGTAGCGGTAGAGGGACAGCTCCCATTCCTGGTTGGGGTCGCGGAACTCGTGCCAGCCGTGCGCCGGCCAGTCGTAGCCCTTGCCTCCCGAGCCGGGGCCCCGCTCGGGCTCCGGGCGGTCCTGGCCCCACGCCTTGAGCGCGGTCCAGTCCAGCGGGTAGCCGCCGCGGCCGTCGGAGAACCCGTACAGCCAGCCCTGGCTCAGGTAGTGCCGCGGGTCCGGCTGGACCTCGACGGTGACGTCCTCGTAGTGGGTCCGCTTGCGCTTCTGCGGGGTGTAGTAGGTGAACTCGCGCGCGGTCGAATCCGGGAACTCCTTGGCGCCGGCCTCGGCGTCGGTGAAGACCGGCTTGGGCACGCTTCGCGGGGTTGTCATAAGGTTTGTCCCCCTCACCCGGTCGTGGTGAATTTGTCGTAGTAGATGTGCTTCTGTGGAACCCCGAGCGTGGCCAGCAGCGGCATCGCGGCCTCGACCATGGGCGGCGGCCCGCAGAGGTAGGCGTGCGCGCCCTTGAGATCGTGCTCGTGCCGTCGCACGACGTCGGTGATGAGCCCGACCTCGCCGTCCCATTCCTCGCCGGCGGCGGGTTCGGAGAGCGCGGGCACGTAACGGAAGCCGGGCAGGTCCTTCTCCAGGGCGCGCAGCTCGCCCTCGAAGCACAGGTCGCGGCGGCGCCGCGCGCCGTAGTAGTAGGTGGCCCTGCGCCGGATCCCGCGCTCGGCCATCGAGCGCAGGAGCGCGAGGATCGGGGCCATGCCGGCGCCGCCGCCGACGAAGACCAGGTCCTCGTCGTGCCCTTCGCGCAGCGTGAAGACGCCGAACGGGCCGGTCAGGCCGAGCCGGTCGCCGATCGCGACCCGGGTGTCCAGGTAGTGCGAGAACAGCCCGCCGGGATACACCTTGATGATGAACTCCAGCCGGCCGCCGTCGCGGCTGGAGGTGTTCGCCATCGAGAACGAGCGGGTCTGCCCGGTCCCCGGGACGGCGATGTCCACGTACTGCCCGGGGAAGAACCTGATCTCCGCGGGCTCGACGAGCCGCAGCACCAGGTGGCGCAGGTCGTGGGTGACCGGGTCGTTGGCGACGACCTCGGCCACCGCGTCCTGGATCGGCAGCCCCGAGCGGATCATCTCCTCGTCGTAGTTGAGCAGCTCGATCGTGACGTCCTCGTACACGTGCGCCCGGCACAGGAGCGTGAAGCCCTCCTCCTTCTCGTAGTCGGGCAGCGCGAAGGTCGAGTACCGGTCGAGCTCGATGTCGTCGCCGTCGAGCACGAACGACTTGCAGGCGGCGCACTGGCCCTCCTTGCAGCCGTGCATGAGCATGAGCCCCTGCTCGGCCGCGGCGCGCAGCACCGTCTGGTCCTCCGCGACCTCGATCTCGATGCCGACCGGCTCGAACCGCACGACATGCTTGTCGGCCATGTCTTACGCGAGCTTGGGCGCCGGACGGCCGGCGGGGCCGCCGCGCACGTAGTCGGCGTGGAAGGCCGCCCTCTCCTGCGGCGACATCTGGTTGAGCAGC
Source organism: Nonomuraea zeae (assembly GCF_005889725.1). Classification (GTDB taxonomy): domain Bacteria; phylum Actinomycetota; class Actinomycetes; order Streptosporangiales; family Streptosporangiaceae; genus Nonomuraea; species Nonomuraea zeae. Next base: position 10,892 of record NZ_VCKX01000075.1, on the reverse strand, counting down.
ACGTTCGGGCTCTGCAGCGGCGGGCAGCGGCGCAGGTGGTCGAGGGTCCACATCTTCGCCGGATCCAGGTTCAGATGCGGCTGCGCGACCAGCGTCCTGCCGTCGTCGCGGACGAAGCCCATGTCGGTGACGACATCGGCCCAGTTCCAGCCGTGGTAGAGCGTCTCCCACTCCCGGGACCCGATCAGCTGGCCCATGTTGGGGGTCTCGCGGCCCTGGTAGGTCGGGCGGAACGCGGTCACGTCGGTCCAGCGGCACGCCTCGTGGCAGTACGTGCGCCACTGCCCCTCGACCTCGGCCATGACCATGTCCTCGCGGACGAGGCAGGGCACCATGCAGGTCCAGCAGCGGTGCGGGTACTGGTAGTCGACGTCCTCGAACACGATCGGGTGGTGGCCGTTGGGCGTCGAGAGGCGGTTGTAGTTCTCCCACCACTTGCCGTAGCGGTCGTACCAGCCGGGGTACTTGTGCTCGAACCACTCGAAGTCCTGGTCGGTCATCGGGTCGATCCGCCAGTAGTTGGCCAGCCAGCCGGTGGCGAAGAACTGGGCGACCTCGTGCACGTAGCCCTTGTTCCAGATCTGGTTCCACGCCTCCTCGATCAGGTCGTGCGGGATGACCAGGCCGTACTTCTCCAGCGGCACGAGGTAGCTGCGGTAGTAGTCGTCGTAGATCCACCGCCGCCACATCTCGGCGTAGCTCTCCCGGTCCTTGCGCCGGTCCTTGGTGCCGTACTCGATGAACGTGCCGATGGCCGCGTCCACCACCCGGTGGTTGTTCCACCAGGCGTAGCGCAGGTCGCGCTCCAGCAGCTGGTGGTTGCCCTCGTCGGCGAGCGCCATCAGCAGGGTCGCGTAGCCGTTGCTGATGTGCCGGGACTCGTCGGACTGGACGGAGTGGAACACCGTCGGCAGCAGGTAGTCGCCGTTGGCGGCGGCCTCGGCGGGCATGGCCACGAACAGCGTGTTGGTGAACGCGGTCTCCGCCACGATCGTGAGGTAGATGCTCGCCGCGGTGATGGCGTCGCCGGTGATGAAGCCCTCGGCGAACTGGCGGCCGATCGTCCCGCAGTAGTCGTTCTGGAAGTTGCGCAGGCTGCTGTTGAAGCCGGCCGGGTCGATGTAGTTGTTCATGTACAGGCGCTTGAGGTTCTGCTGGATCGTCGAGTGCCGCACCTCGTCGATCATCTGGATCGCCTGGCCGTTGTGCAGCTCGGGGTTGGGCACCGTACGGAAGAGCAGCGGCATCGCCCGGGCCGCGGAGATCTCCGGCAGCGGGATGATGCTGAGGAACAGCTTCTGCCACTCCAGCCAGCGCTCCTGCACCTGGCGGAACATGTTGCCGCGGATCGCGCCGTCGGCCGCGCCGTAGACGCGGTGGTCCTTCTCCTCCTGCATGGGGAAGTACGACCGCAGCACCTGCTTCAGCGGGTCCTTCTTCTGCGCCTTCCTGAAGGTGTAGTCGGTGCCGTACTGGGACACCGGCTCGTGGTACATCGGTTCCCAGGACAGCTCCTGGATCTTCTGGTGAGCCCTGGCCACGCTCTGGCGACTCATGCGTCACTCCTCACCGTGAGGCCGACACTCCTCGTGCGTCCGGATGAGACCACGGCGCCGGGCGTGCTGCGGTCTCAAGATGAGGCAGCGCTCAGCGATCGCCCAGCACGGCGGCCCGCAGGGCGGCCAGCTCCCGCCGGACGTCCTCGGCGGCGTGCGTGATCCCCTCGGGCGCCGGCTCGACGCCCAGCGCCCGCAGCAGCTCGGCGGCCGGGCCACCCGGGTCCGCGCCGCCCAGCACGGGGTGCAGGCCCTGCGCGGCCAGGTGGTGGAAGACCAGGTTGACCACGCTCCATGGGTTGTAGGTCTCGTCCTGCTGAGCACGCGGCCGGTCCATCGGGCACCTCCTCGCGGATGAGCAACCCGATCGAACGGCGTCACCGATGACCTGGCGGTCTCAATATGAGACAGGTATCGGACACGCGCCGCGTATTGTGTAAACGCGACGTAAACCGTGAACCCCACCCCGTGGGCCGGACCCCGCCCGCGGGAACGTTCCCGCGAACAGGGGGCCCCATGCCGCCCACGCTGACGCGTCCAGGTGACCCCACCGACGGCGAGGCTGTGGCCAAGGCCCGCGAACGCTTCCTGACCGCCGAGCCCGTCGATCCCCGCCAGGTACGTGAGACCATCCTGGCGTCGTGGTGGCGCTCCCGGCACTGGAACGTGGCGGCCGATCACATCGACCTGACCTACCTGCGCGACCCCGACCTCGACACCCCGCTCAGCCGCAGCGCCCTGCCGGTGCTCACGCACCTGCGCGAGCATCTGGACGGCCAGCCGATCAGCATCATCCTCACCGATCCCGCGGGCCTGGTGCTGGCCCGGCTGGCGGCCGACCGCGAGCTCGACGCGCACCTCGACCGGGTCCAGCTCGCGCCCGGCTTCAGCTACGCGGAGGAGCTCGTCGGCACCAACGGCATCGGCACGGCGCTCGAAGGCGGCGGCCCCATGCAGGTGTTCGGCCACGAGCACTACGCGGAGCACCTGGAGGACCTCGCCTGCGCCGGCGTGCCGATCCACCACCCGATCTCGGGGAAGACGATCGGCGCGGTCGATCTGACCTGCTGGCGCAGGCACGCCGACCCGCTGCTGCTGGCGCTGGCGAAGACCACGGCCGGCCAGATCCAGCAGGCGCTCTTCGCCGACAGCAGCGTCCGCGAGCTGGAGCTGCTCCAGGAGTACCTGCGGACCTGCCGTCGCACCGCCGGCATCGTGTTCGCGCTCAGCAACGACGTCGTGATGCTGAACGACCACGCCCGGCAGGTGCTCGATCCGGGCGAGCAGTCGATCCTGCTCGCGCAGGCGGCCGAGACGCTGGCCGGCCGCCACCCCACCGCGCCGGTCACGGTCGAGCTGCCCAGCGGCGTGCGGGCCCGGCTGCACTGCCGTCCCGTACCGGGTGCCGGCCGGCTCTCCGGCGGCGTGGTGCACGTGAAGCTGGCCGAGCTCGGGAGCCGGCCGCGCGCGGAGATCGTGACGCCGGCGCGCTCGTTCCTGCCGGGACTGGTCGGCTCGGGCGCGCTGTGGCTGCGCGGCTGCCACCAGGTCGAGGCGATCCATGCCTCGGGGGAGTGGCTCGCCCTGGAGGGCGAGCGCGGCGTCGGCAAGCTGGCCCTGCTCAGGGCGGTGCACCAGGGCCGGACCCCGGCCGCCCGCTTCTCCGTGCTGGACGCCGCCGAGGCCGGGGAGCACGGCTGGCTGGACGGGACGCGGCGGGAGCTGCTGGAAGGCGCGGGCAGCCTGGTGATCCGGCACGTCGACCGGCTGGCCGCGGGACGGCTGCGCGCGCTGTCCAGGGCGCTGCGGGCGGCGACGGCCGCGAACCGGCAGAGCCCGCTCTGGGTCGCGGTCACGCTGAGCCGCCACCCCGACGGCGGCGAGCTGAGCGAGCTGCTGCGGTACTTCCCGAGCACGGTCGAGCTGCCGCCGCTGCGGCACCACGTCGAGGACGTGCACGCGCTGGTGCCGTTCTTCCTGGCCAAGCTCATGCCGGACGGCCGGCTGTCCTGCTCGCCGGAGGCGATGCAGGTGCTCGTACGGGCGAGCTGGCCCGGCAACACCGAACAGCTCCGGCAGGTGCTCAGGCGGGTCGTCCAGTACCGGCGCACCGGCTCGATCCAGCCGGGCGACCTGCCGCCGGAATGCCGCACGGTCAGCCGCCGCGTGCTCAGCCCCCTGGAGTCCATGGAACGGGACGCCATCGTGCAGAGCCTGCTCGACTCCGACGGCAACAAGATCAAGGCCGCCAGGTCGCTCGGCATGTCGAGGGCGACGATCTACCGCAAGATCCACGAGTACGGCATCGTCCCCCCGACCGGCTGACGCCTGGTCAGCCGGTGTCGCCCGCCGCCTTCTTCTCGTGCTCGGCGATGAGGGTGTCGACCTGGACGCTGAGCCTGGCGCCCAGGGGCCAGCCGATGTAGTGCGTGAGGAAGATGGCGATCTCGCGGAGCTCGGCGGGGGTGAGCTCGGAGTTGCCGAGCGCCGCCGGGATCTGGATGTCGAGTACGTCGTTCAGGCCCTGAGCGGACAGGGCGCCGAGCAGGAGGAGGCGGCGGTCTCTGATGGACAGGCCGGGGCGGGCCCAGATGCCGGCGAACAGGTGGTCCACGGTGATGCCGAAGAAGTCGCCCGGCGCGTCGCCGATCTCCCAGCCGTAGACCTGGCGCATCATCTCCAGGCCCAGCCGGCGTCGCTCGTCGGTCATGACGGGTCCTCCTCACCGAGGCCGAGGCCGGCGGCCAGGCGTTGCTGGGCGAGCCGGGCGAGCGGGGCGTCCACGCCGAGCTCGTCGGCCAGTTCGAGGGCGAGGGCCAGATCCTTGTCGCCGAGCGCCCGTACGTGGCACATGATCTCGCGCAGCGGGTCGTCGGGCGCCAGCGGCGAGGTGGTGCGGCGGATCATGATGGCGCCGGGGCCGCCGGTCACGGCGTCGGAGTGGCGGACGATCCGGCCGAGCCTGCCGAGCGGGATGCCGGCCGCCTCCGCCAGGCGCTGCGCCTCGGCGGCGGCGGCGAAGGAGACGAAATGGAGCAGGTTGCGGGCGAGCTTGGCCCGCGTCCCCGCGCCGACCTCGCCCATGTGCAGCACCAGGCCGGCCCAGGCGCCGAAGGGCTCCTTGACCTGCTCGAACGCGGTCTCGGTCGCGCCGACCATGACCGCGAGCGAGCCCGTGGCCGCGCCCATGGGGCCGCCGCTGACGGGAGCGTCGACGATCTCGATCCCGTACGCCCGCGCCTCGCCGGCCAGCCGGATCGCGGTCTCGGCGCGGATCGTGGAGTGGATGGCGATGATCGTGCCGGGGGAGGCGGCGGCCAGCAGCGCGGCGGCGACCTCGTTCACCTGGGCGTCGTCGCGGACCATGATGGAGATCAGCGTGGCCTGGGCCACCTCGGTGAGGTCCGCGGCGGGCCGCGCGCCCTGCTCGGCGAGGGTCGCCATCGGCCCGGGACGGGTGTCGTAGACGACCAGGCCCGGTCCGGCGAGGCGCCCGGCCATGGGGGCGCCCATCTGGCCGAGCCCGACGAAGCCGTAGGTCGGGCCGAGCCCGACGAAGCCGTACGTCATGCGCGGAACACCTCGCCCCCGTCCACGTTGAAGATCTGTCCCGTGATCCAGGACGCCTCGTCCGACAGCAGGAACAGGCACATCCCGACCAGGTCCTCCGGCGTGCCCATCCGCTTGAGCGCGAGCTTGTCCCGCACGATCTTGGCCGACATCCCGGCCGGCACGACCGCACGGTGGGCCTCGGTGTCGATCGGGCCCGGCGCGATGGCGTTGACCCGGATGCCGAGCGAGCCGAGCTCGTGCGCGAGCTGCTGGGTCAGGCCGTTGACGCCGGCCTTGGCCAGGCCGTAGAAGCCGGAGTACTGCCAGGCGGCGGTGGAGGACTGGTTGACGATCGCGCCGCCGCCGCGCTCGGCCATGCGTGAGTGGCAGGCGCGGGCGCACAGCAGCGCGCCGTCCATGTTCACGGCCATGAACCTGCGGTAGTAGTCCCAGTCTACGGTGAACAGGAAGTCCAGCTTCATGGCGCCGAAGATGGCGGCGTTGTTGACCAGGTAGTCGATCCCGCCGTACGCCGCCACGGCCGCAGCGGCCATCGCCTCGGTGGCGGCGGGATCGGACACGTCGGTCCGGACGAACAGCCCGCCGATGTCGCCGGCGACCGCCGCGCCCGCCTCGCTGACGTCCGCGACCACCACGCTCGCGCCTTCTGCGGCCAGCGCCCGCGCGTACGCCTCCCCGATGCCCTGGGCCGCGCCCGTGACGATGGCGACCTTGCCGTCGAAGCGTCTCATCACACCCCTTCCGCGATGGCCTTGGTCTCCAGGTACTCCTCGAAACCGGCGACGCCCATCTCCCGGCCGACGCCCGACTGCTTGTAGCCGCCGAACGGCACGTCCGCGGCGTACCAGATGCCGCCGTTGACGCTGACCGTGCCCGTGCGCAGCCGCCGCGCGACCGCGCGCGCCCGCTCCGGGTCCCCGCCGTGCACGGCGCCGGACAGGCCGTACGGCGAGTCGTTGGCGAGCCGTACGGCGTCGTCGTCGCCGTCGTGGGGGAGCATCACCAGCACCGGGCCGAAGATCTCCTCGCGGGCGGCCCTGGACCGGTTGGTGAGGCCGGTGATCAGCGTGGGCTCGATCCAGAAGCCCTTGTCCCGGCCGGACCGGTGGCCCCCGGTGGCGAACGAGCCGCCCTCCCCGGCCGCGAGCTTCAGGTAGCCCTCGATCCGGTCGCGCTGACGGGCGGAGATGACCGGGCCGCAGACGGTGCGCTCGTCCGACGGGTCGCGGGCGCCGAGCTTCGCCATCGTGCGGGCGGTGATCTCCACGGCCTCGTCGTGGCGGGCGCGCGGGACCAGCAGCCGGCTGGTGATCGCGCAGCCCTGCCCGGCGTGGGTGATCCCGGTGAACGCGGCGTAGGAGCAAGCCTTCCCGAGGTCGGCGTCGTCCAGCACGATGAAGGCCGACTTGCCGCCCAGCTCCAGGAACACCTTCTTGAGCGTCTCGGCGGCGCCGCGCATCACCTCGCGGCCGGTCGCCGTGGAGCCGGTGAAGGAGACCAGGTCCACGCGTGGATCGGCGCTCAGGAGCGCGCCCAGCGCGTGGTCGCGGCCGGTGACGATGTTGACGACGCCGGGCGGGGTGTCGGTCTCCTCCACGAGCAGCCGGCCGAGCGCCGCCGCGCACCACGGGGTGTCCGGGGCGGGCTTGAGCACCACCGTGTTGCCCGCGGCCAGCGCCGGGCCGAGCTTGGCCAGGTTGATCTGGTGCGGGAAGTTCCACGGGGTGATCGCGCCGACCACGCCCACCGGCTCGCGCAGCAGGCGGCGCTCGCTGTCCATCCCCATCGGCGCGGCCCGGCCCAGGTCGCGGGTCCATTCGTAGGTCTCGGCGAGCCGGGCGAACCAGGCGAGGTCGCTCACGGGCGTGTCGAACTGCGCCCCGTACGTCAGGAACCGCGGCGCGCCGGCCTCCCGGACGGTGAGGTCGCGCAGCTCGTCGCCGTGGCGTACCAGAGCTTCCTGGAGCTGGCGCAGGCAGCGGACACGCAGGGTGAGGTCGGTGGCCCAGCCGGACTCGTCGAACGCCCGGCGGGCGGCGGCGATCGCCCGGTCGAGGTGGCCGGGCATGGCGTCGGCGGCCGGGCCGAGGACCTCCTCGGTGGCCGGGTCGATGGTGTCGAAGCGCCGGTCGCACGTGACCAGCTCGCCGCCGATCAGGAGGGGGGAGCCGCGCTCCGCCCAGCCGTCGAGCAAGCGACCGCTTGTTATGGACACCTGTCCAGACTACAGTTCACGTGTGACCGTGCAAAGGGGGACGGAGGAGGGGCCAGTGTCCCGCGATGACTATTCCGGCGCGTTCGATCCCGGCTTCCGCTTCGAGGACCTGTCGAAGGCGGCGCTGGTGCGCCTGGTCAGGGAGTACGCGATCATCGCCCACCTGCTCGACCGCTCCTCGCTCATCGCGGTCGGGATGAAGTACGGCCAGGCGGCGGTGGAGGAGATCGCCATCCAGGAGTGGCGGGGCGCCAGCCCGGTCTACACCCAGCGGATCCGCGAGATCATGCGGATCGAGGGCGACGGGGTGTCGGCCATCTTCAAGTGCCTGCAGCTCGACCCCGGTTTCGCGCAGCACTACATGGACGTCGAGTACGAGCTGATCGACGAGTCGCACGGCTTCTTCCAGCTGCGCACGTGCGGGGCGCTCCTCGACGTCGAGCCGTTCGGCGAGCGGGCGATCCGCGGCATGTGCCACCACATCGAGGACGGCACGTTCGACTGGACCGCCCAGGCGGTCAACCCGCGGGCGCGCATCCGGCCGGTGCACCGGCCGCCGCGCGTGCCGGCGGGCCGGGTGCCGCACTGCCGCTGGGAGGTCGTCATCGACGACGAGACCGAGCCGGTCGGCGAGGACCCGATCACCGCGATGACGCGCGGCACCACCGCCGCGCGCTTCCGCTTCCCGCCGATGCGGGACGGCACGCCGCACGTCCCGCCGTCGTGACCGCTCACCACAGAGGTACGGGGGTCTCCGGCCTGGTGTAGTAGCCGGGGACCGGCGCGCCGGACGCCGCCCGGTCCAGGCGCCGCCGCATCCCGTCCGAGAGCACCCCGGCCTTCATCATCTCGACGAACACCGAGGTGACGTTGCCGAGGTCGAACCAGTCGCGCTGCCAGCACCACCGGAAGCCGCCGCCGTACCTGAACCAGCTCCCGCCGATCCCGGCGACCTCGTACGGGCTGCCGTCGGGGCGCCGGGCGTCGGCGACCTGCTTCCAGAAGCCGACCACCTCACCCTTGCGCTCGTCGACGAGAATGCTCTGGTACGGGTAGGACCAGCCGTCCAGGCCGCCCATCTCCGAGCCGAGGGCGAGGTCGCGGATCTCGTCCCTGCCGACCGCCATGAAGTCCTGGCCGGGGCCGATGTTCCAGCCGTAGGTGGCGTCCTCGGTGTAGAGCTCGGCCAGCGGGCGCCAGTCGCCCTGTTCCTCGCACCGCCGGTTCGCCTCCAGCCAGCGCCGCACCATCTCGTCCAGCTCGTCACGCGCGAACATGGTCAACCTCCTAGCTTGAGCGCCTGGGTCGGGCAGTAGCGGACGGCGGCCTCCACCTGGGCGCGCATCGACTCCTCCGGCTCGCCGGCGAGGATCCGGACCTTGCCCTTGCGGGGGACCTCGAAGACCTCCGGAGCCTCGATCTCGCACATGGCGTGGCCCTGGCAGAGGTCCAGATCGGCATGGACCTTCATGATCTGCGCCTCCGGTAGCGGACCCGGCACGGCCGGGCGAGCTGGACGACCATCTTGGAGTGGTCGTTGCGGTACGACTCCGGATCCTGCGCGAGCGCGAACTCCCAGTCCCGCAGCAGCACCGAGAAGATCGCCTTGAGCTGGATCATCGCGAAGTTCGCGCCCACGCAGCGGTGCCGGCCGGCGCCGAACGGGACCCACGTCCACCGGTTGAGCAGGTCCTCCTCGCGCGGCTTGGCGTAACGGGCGGGGTCGAACAGGTCGGGCCGCGGGAAGTCCCCGGGGATCCGGTTGGAGACCGCCAGGCTGCATCCGACCAGGGTCTCCGCCGGGATGCGGTGGCCGAGCACCTCGTGGTCGGTCTTGGCCACCCGCAGGAGCAGGATCAGCGGCGGGTGCAGCCGCAGCGCCTCCTTGATCGCCGACTCCAGCAGCGGGATCTCCCGCAGCGCCTGGAAGCTGACCTCCGAGCCGTCGGCGTACAGCTCGTCCAGCTCGCGTACGACCCCGTCCAGGACGCCGGGGTGGCGCAGCAGCTCGATCAGGGTCCAGGCGGCGGTGCCCGAGCTCGTGTGATGCCCGGCGAACATCATCGAGATGAACATCCCGGTGATCTGGTCCGCGGAGAACCTCGGCGCGCCGTCGTCCGCCCGGATCGACATGAGCACGTCGAGCAGGTCCCGCTCCTCGCGTGGCGGGCGCGGCGCGGCGGCCCGGCCGTCCATGATGCCCTGGACCAGCGCCACGAGCTGGACCCGTGCGGCGTCGCGGCGGCGGAAGCTCTCGATGTCGGCGTGCGGATCGACGTAGGCGATCGCGTCGGTGCCCCGCTCCAGGTCGTGGTACAGCTCGGCGAAGCGCCCGTCGAGCTGGTCGCGGAACCGCTTGCCGATCAGGCAGGCCGATGAGGTGTAGATGGTGAGCTCGGCGAACCAGTCGAGCAGGTCGATCTCGCCCTCGTCGTCCCACGCGGCGGCCATCCGGTCCACCTCGGCGGCGATCGTGGCGGCGTGGCCCTTGAGGAACGAGCCCTTCAGCGCCTGGTTGTGCAGGGCCTCGCGGCGCTGCTCCGGGGTCGCGTCGAAGACCACCCCCGTACCGAAGATCGGCGTCATGAAGGGGTACGCCTCGGCCTGGTCCAGCTCCTCGTCGGGGGCGCGGAAGAAGAACTCGTTGGCCTCGGCGCCGGACAGCAGCACCACCGGGCGGCCCGCCAGCGAGAACTGCCCGATGTCCCCGCACTCCTCGCGCACCCGGCGCATCAGGCCGATCGGGTCGGTACGCAGCTCGGCGAGGTGGTCGGGGCCGCCGGAGACGACCTGCGGGCGCCTCACGACTCGACCGCCCGCTCCGGCTGGACCTCGACCAGCGTGAGATGCACGCCGCGCGGCGCGGTCGCCACGGTCACGATCACCTCGGCGACGTGCTCCGGCCTGAGGAAGTGCGGATGCCGGGCCAGGCCCCACGCCACCCATTCCTCCAGCACGGTGGCGGTGGTCTCGGCGTCCCAGGTCATGCCCATCCCGGTCATCGTCGGGCCGGGCCGGACCACCGACGCCCGCACGCCGGTGCCCTCCAGCTCCATCCGCATGGCTCGGGTCATCCCCTCGATGCCGTTCTTCGCCGCGACGTACGCGCCCATGCGGGGTCGCGGGCTGGGCACCACGTCGGAGGAGACGAAGACGATGTCGCCGCGCGCCCGGGCGACCATGCCGGGCACCACCTGGGACACCAGCCGGTGCGCGCCGACCAGGTGGACCTGGAGCTGCGCCGCGAAGGACTCGGAGTCGAGCTCGTGGATCCGGGTGGCGGCGAGGTCCCCGGCGCCCGAGACGACGATCTCCGGATCGCCGTGCGCGTCGGTGGCCGCGGCCACGAAGGACTTGACGGAGTCGGAGTCGGAGACGTCCAGCGGGAGGGCGACGGCCTCCCCGCCGCCGTCGCGGATGGCCGCGGCGATCTGTTCGCAGCGGTCCACGCGGCGGGCGCCGAGTGCGACCGGATGGCCGCCGGCGGCCAGCCGGTCGCACTCGGCCTGTCTCTTATACAAATCTCCGAGCCCACGAGACCCTAAGAC
>NZ_VCKX01000717.1 GCF_005889725.1 Nonomuraea zeae | reverse complement strand
CCCCGATCGTGGTCTCGGTCGGACCGTAGTGATTGAACACCGCACACCCGCGCACATCAGCGTTCGCGAGAACCTGCTCCAGCCAGTCAGACGCGGCAGCCTCCCCGCCCAGCACCAGCGACCGCCCAGGCAACAAACCCGGACCCATCGCCGCCAGATGAGAAGGCACCATCTTGACGAAGTCGATGCCACGCCCAGCCAGCACGGCACGCAACGCTTCAGGATCGGTGGCCGCCCCCTCAGCCACGATGTGCAACTCGCCACCAAGGGTGAGAGCGGCGAACACCACCGTGTTACCCAAATCCGTAGCCTGACCCTGCACCAGCGCAAACCGGCCACCATCCAAGCCCAGCCGCCCCGGCACCGAACCCACATAATTGGCCAGCGCCGCCTGAGTCACCACCACACCCTTCGGCCGCCCCGTCGAACCCGAGGTATAGATGACGTAGGCGCTCTGATCGCCGATCAGACGCCGCACCGGCCTTTCAGCCGAAGCCAACGACAACCGCATCACGGTGAAGGCGTCATCCAGCACCAGCATCCGACCCCGGCCCGCCGGCAGTTCGTCAGCGATCTCCGCACTGGTGACGGTCAACACCGCGCGGCTGTCGCCCAGCATGTAAGCGATCCGCTCCACCGGCTGACCCGGATCAATCGGCACATACGCCGCCCCCGCCTTCCACACCGCCAGCACCGCCACCACCAGATCGGCACCCCGATCCAGACACACCCCCACCA
>NZ_VCKX01000716.1 GCF_005889725.1 Nonomuraea zeae | reverse complement strand
GTCTTGTATTTTCACCTGTCGTTATTTTCGTTTCATAATACAAACTCCTGGTGCTTACTTTTATTTTTTTTTTTAGATGTGTGTAAGAGACAGTACTCCTCCATCGCGTGCGCCAGCCACCCCGCCACCCTCGCGACCGCGAAGATGGCCTCGCCCGCACCGCTCACCATCCCGCTGACGGTGGTGAGGATGGCCAGGGCGAAGTCGATGTTGCGCTCGGGCAGCCGCCGCCGGCGCATCTCGGCCAGCACGGCCGTGCCGGCGGCGATCCGCTCGTGTCCCGGGGCCGCCTCCTTGACCAGGTCGAGCAGCGCACCGCCGCGGGCGTCGCCGTTCTTGTAGACGCTGTGGCCGAAGCCGGGGATGCGCTCGCCGCGCCGTACCCGCTCGGAGATCGCCCGTGCGGCCTGGCCGGGCTCGGTGACCTCGGCCAGCAGCCGCTCGGCCCCGTACGACGCGCCGCCGTGCAACGGGCCGCCGAGCACGCCGAGACCCGTCAGGACCACGGCGTACGGGTCGGCCTTGGCGGAGGCGGCGACCCGGGCGGCCAGGGTCGAGGCGGCCAGCTCGTGGTCGGCGAGCAGGACCAGGGCGGCCTGCACGGCCTGGAGCAGGGCCTGTCTCTTATACACCTCTCCGAGCCCACGAGACCCTAAGACATCTCGTATGCCGTCTTTTGCTTGAAAAAAAAAAAACTTCCATCGTAGTGCGTG
>NZ_VCKX01000715.1 GCF_005889725.1 Nonomuraea zeae | reverse complement strand
GCATGCGGGTGGCGGGTGGTGGCATCCGGCACGGTGTCGGGGTGGACAAGGGGACGGGTGGGGGTGGGTGTGACCTGTTTCACTCTGGTTCGTACGAACTCATGCGGTTGATCGTGGATCTTACAAAGCGTGAACACACCAATGCGTAGCCTCCTGGCCGGCGGTGCCGCCGCGGCAGTGGTGCTGACGTCCGGCGTGGCCGCTCAGGCCGCCACCGCCGCCCACCCCGCCGCCGTGAGCGCCGCGGCGGCCTGGCCGAAGTACCAGGCGCCCAAGACCTTCGGCACGAGCTTCCAGGCCGACCCGAAGCACGACTTCACCAAGGGCATCCACTCCCGGCACGACGGCATCCTGCGGGGCTGGATCACCTTCGTGCGGGGCGGCGTGGCCGAGTACGCGCCGATCAAGTGGAAGAAGGGCACCCAGACCGAGGGCCACTTCGTCGGGCCGTCCGAGGGGGACGCCAGGGCGTACGCCTCGCCGATCGCGAAGAACGTGGTGTTCCTGTCGGCGTACGGGTGCAAGTCGTCGATGACGGACCTGACGGTCAACAGGAAGAACGGGCTCGGCAGCAAGCGCTGCTCGCGTTCCACGCTGATCAAGCGGCACGGCGGTCACCGGCAGCCGGCGCTCATCACGGTGTACAAGGGGAAGATCGTCCAGGTCCAGGAGATCTTCACGCCCTGACCCCGCTCGCAGACGCCCCGTGCCCCGTGGGGGCGGGCACGGGGAGTCGAGGGCGTACGAGACGGGAGCCGGGGG
>NZ_VCKX01000074.1 GCF_005889725.1 Nonomuraea zeae | reverse complement strand
CCCCGCATGGGCCACCCCCACCACTCCGGCCCGCGCGTCCGCCAGCAGGACGGGAGCGCAGTCCGCCACCAGAACGGCGAGCGCCAGGCCCGGCTGGTCCGTGCACATGCCGTCCATCGGCGTGGCGCCGGGATCGGGGCCGCTGACGTAGCCGGCCTCGGCGCCGTGCACCTGCCGCATGAAGACGACGTCGCCCGGCTCCAGGCCGAGCCTGCTCGCGAAGCGCGCCCGCCCGTGCCGGACCGCCGCCCCCGCCTCCTCGCCCAGCCGCCTGACCTCGGCGGGCGGCAGGCTGATGGCGTCGAACCTGTCGGAGAACGCCATACCCACACGATCATCATCGTCCACGCTTACCCAGGCTATGCGACGGCGGCGGCCGGCTCCCGATCGCGACGTCCCCGGTGCGGCAGGCCATGATCGCGTCGAGGTCGCGGCGCGGCATGGGCTCGAAGATCCATCTCCGACGCCTCCGGAAGAGCTCGTGATCGGCCGGATCAGTGTTCGGTGGTCTGGCCGCGTGCGATGAGGTCCAGAACGGCGTCCCTGACCTCGCGGATGACGGCGAGGGTCTCCTCGGCGGCCGCGGCGACGGCCGCCTCGTCCGGCGGGACGGGCGGTTCGAGCAGCAGGGCCACGGTGTCGGCGAGAACCGCGACCGGGTCGGCGACGCCGCCCGGTGCGGTGGCCGGCTCGGCGATGGCGGCGGAGAACCCGCCGAGCACGGCGTGCACGGCATAGGTCTGGCTGGACAGCGGCCGATCGTCGCGGATCAGGCCGTGGCGGCGCAGGATCGGCATGACCGCGGCGCACATGGCGGCGGGACTGGCCCGGTCGAACAGCTCGCGATCGGCGGGCTCCTGGGTGAGCAGCCGCAGCAGCTCCGCGTCGCCGCTGTGCAGGCGCAGCGCCAGCGGGAGCCGCTGCCCGGTCCTGATGAGCAGGGGGGCCAGGTGGCGGGGCAGCACGGTGGCCGGGTCGGCGGAGATGCGGTCGATGCCCTCCTGCGAGAGCGTCAGCAGATCGCGGGCGAACAGGCCGCGGATGAGCTCTTCCTTGCTGGGCCAGTAGAGGTAGACGGTGCCCTTGCCGACGCCGGCCGCGCGGCTGATCTCGGAGACGGTGACCTTGCCCGCGCCGTGGTCGAGCACCAGCTCGCGCGCGCTGTCCAGGATGCGGGCGGCTTTGCGTGAGTGGAGTTCGACCAGCTGGCTCACCGTACGGTCCTTCTCTTTCGTTCTGCCGGGCGTTCGGGCCTGGTCAGGGGGCGGCGACGTCGACGTTCTTGGCCCGCATGTCCTTGCTGTTGAGCATTATCCTGCCCATGGTCTTCCCCACGCCCGGCACGCGCATCAGGCGCATCATCCCGGCGCGCAGGAGGAGCTCTCTGCGGTCCTGCGGCGTGAACATCCGGCGGCCGGTCAGCGCGCTGTCCTGCTGGACGTCGATGAAGGGCCTCATCCGGGCCTCCCAGGCGCGCAGCGCGCCGGGCAGGTCGCCGGGGTGCCGCTCCAGCATGGTGCCCAGCAGCTCGCCGCCGGCGATGCCGCTGGAGGCGCCCATGCCCGCGTACAGGGTGACGCACCAGGCGGAGTCGCCGATCAGGACGACCCTTCCGCGGTGCCAGCGCGGCATCTTGACCTGCTGCACCGAGTCGAACAGGGCGTCGGGCGCCTGCTCGTAGCGGGTGAGCAGGCCCTCAAGAAGGGCTCCCGTGGGCTCGGGGCCGAACGCCCTGCGGATGGACTCGATCGGCGGGCGGGTGAACTCGGCGTCGATGTCGCCGGTGCGGTAGGAGAACAGCAGGCTGGGGGCGTGGTCGGCGAAGGGGAAGGCCCACATCGAGCGGCCTGGCTCGGCCAGGATCAGCCCGTCGGACAGGCCGAAGCCGTCGACCGGCCCGTCCAGGACGGTGGCGCCGATCATGTAGTTCAGCGGGTGCAGGTACTCCTCGGAGCCGAAGACGAGCCCGCGCACCGTCGAGCGCATCCCGTCGGCCCCCACCACCAGGTCGAAGCGCTCGGTGACGGTGGTGCCGGCCGCGGTGTCGTGCAGCGTCACCTCCGCCGCGCGCTCGTCCTGGGTGATGCGGGTGGGCACGGTGGAGTAGCGGATCTCCACGTCGTCCGGCAGCGCCGTGAACAGCCCCCGTTCCACGTCACCACGCAGCAGGGGGCGGGGGCCCACGGCCATGGTGAACGGGTTCATGCTGGGACGGCGGCGCCCGGCGCGGTCGACCTCGTACGTGGCGACGTGGGCGCCGGCGCGGTTGCCGATGTGGTCCAGCACGCCCAGCCGCCGGGCGGAGGCGATGCCGGCCCCGAACAGGACGATGAAGTACCCGCCTGAGCGGCGCGCGGGTGCCCGCTCCACCAGCACCGGCTCCCAGCCGATCTGGCGCAGCCGCACAGCGGTGGCGATTCCGGCGATCCCGAGCCCGACCACCAGCGCGCGGCCGCCCTTGCCTGCGTTCGTCATGACGATTCCTCTCGTATGTTCCCTCCATGCTAGATGAGAGACTGACCAAAACGGTTCTGTTGGTCAGTTTCGGAGAGCTCGGCTCTCGACCGCAGGCGCGGCAGGAGGGCCAGCGCCGCGACGGTCAGCACCCCGCCGGCGAGGAACGCCTGCACGTCACCGGCGGCCGACAGCGCCAGCAGCGCCACCGCCTGCCCGGCCACCGGGAGCGCCAGCGTCGCGAGCGGGAACCGGTCGAGCAGCGGCCCGGTCAGGGTGACCGCCGCGACCCCGGCGATGCCGAACACCAGCAGCAGGGCGCTGACCGAGTTCCCGGACATGCCGCTGACCTCCGCCAGGAACGTCACGACGTAGGTGAACCCGGCGAACGCCCCCGTCGCCGACAGGACAGTGGTCGCCAGCACGACCGCGAACCGGCGGGCGTCCGGCGCGAGCCCGCGGGCGGCATGCCCCTCCTCCGGCCGCGAGGCCGGCAGCAGCCCGGCGACGATGACGAGCGAGACGAGGGCGAGCCCGCCCAGCCCCAGGAAAGGGGCCTGCCAGCCGGAGTGCCGGCCCAGCCAGGCACCGGCCGGGACGCCGAGCACCGAGGCGAGCGAACCGCCGACGGACAGCACGCCGATGACCCGGCCGCGCATCCGAGGAGGGAACAGCCCCACCGCCACCGGCCCCATCACGGCCCAGAAGAGCGCCTGGGCCGCCGCCGTCGCCACCCGGGCCGCGAGCAGCACCTCGTACGAGGTCACCAGCGTCGAGGCCAGGCTGGCGAGAACGAGCACGGCCAGCAGGCCGGAGAGCAGGTACCGGCGCGCGATCCCGCGGGTGAGCAGCGCGACGGGCAGGGACACGATCGCCACCGTCAGGCCGTATCCGCTCACCAGGTGGCCGACGGCCGGCGGCGACACGCGCAGGTCCGCCGAGATGAGCGCGAGCAGCCCGATCGGCAGGTTCTCGGTGGTGTTGAAGGTGAAGGCGCCCAGCATGAGCGCGGCGACCACGGCGAACCTGCGCCAGGCGGCAGGCGGGCGGAAGGAGGTTGGCGACACCGGGCAAGGATGCCGAGCCGCCGACGCCGCCTTCCACTCTTTCGGATGAGGACGAATCACCTCGGCTGCCGGCGCCGGGGCCGGGTTTGACAGATTCCACTGCGATTCGTGATCTTACTGCTGCAGAATGCTTGGTAGAGGCCGTTGAACAGGGACTTCACACCTGACTTCGGACGAGACTCAAGGGGCTGATCCCATGTCAAACCCGACCACGGTACGGCACACGCGCCAGGTGACCGGCCGCGTTGCGCAGGGCGCGCTGACCGCGCTGGCCGCGCTCGCCGCGCTGGCCATGGCCGGCTGCGGCGGCCCCGGCGGGAGCACCCGAAGCGCCGAACTCGCGGCCTCCCCCGCCGCGCAGGATCCGTCTTCCACCGCGCCCGCCCCGTCCCCGGCGGTGACGGCGGCCGACGGGAGCGACCCCGAGGCGTGCTCCGACGGCAACTGCGAGATCGCGGTGTCGGCTCCGGTGACGATCCACTTCAAGATCCCGGACGGTCCCGCGACGCTGTCCCTGACCAAGGTCGGCAAGAACGAGGTCGGCTACAAGGTGACGTCGGGAGATAGCAGGACGAGCGGCGAGGTGAGCGGCGACGGGCGGGGGTGCGTCACCGTCTTCACCCGCAACAGCAGCAACAGCTCGTGCGGCCTGGCCGGCAAGCCCCCGGGCAGGAAGAAAGGCGCGGTCGTGGTGCAGGTGGTGGCCGGGGCGGACGGCACCGCGATCCTCCGGCTCATCTCGGCCTGACCCGGCTCACGGGTCCCCTCATGAGGTACGCGATTCGAGGCGCTTGATCAGGCCGCGTTTGACGTCGTTCCACTCCGTGTCGGTCACGGCGTACATGGCCGAATCCCGCAGCAGGCCCTCCTCGCCGGGCGCCCACGACATCGACCAGTTCCGCAGCACCCCCTCGAAGGTGACGCCCAGGGCCTCGATGGCATGCCGTGACCGCAGGTTGCGAGCGTCGGTCTTGAGGTCGACCCGCGCGACCTCAAGGGTCTCGAACGCGTAGGTCAGCAGCAGGAGCTTCGCCTCGGCGTTGACGCCCGTGCCCTGCGCGGACGCGCCGAGCCAGGTGAAGCCGATCTCGACGGCGCGCAGTTCGTCGCGCCCCGGCCAGCGGCGCGGATCCCAGTACGCCGTGCACCCCACGGCCCGGCCGTCCGACCGGCGGATCTGGGCGAACGGCACCAGCCCCTGTGCCGTCCGGTCGAGCTGGGCCCGCAGGTAGTCGTGGACCTCGTGGCCCCGGGGGACGAGCGTGAAGTCATAGCCGGCGCGATGCTCCTCCGCCGCCAGCGCCAGGTCTCCCGCGTGCGCGAGGGACAGCGGCTCCAGCCGGACCAGGGAGCCGTCCAGCGGCGGCACGACGAACCAGGGACGCATGACGGCGGCTCCTCATCGTTCCTGGCATTGGCACCTTGCCTCAGGGCAGGTTGCCGGACCGTCGCAGGGCCAGGTCCCTCGGATCCTCCCGATGAACGTCATCGATCATGGCCAGGCGGCCGCTCGCCTGTCAAGGTCAGGTCTTGGGCGGTACGCAGCCCAGCTCGGCCAGCTCGCTCGCGCCCTCGTCCGCCCGGCCGGGCAGGAGGAGCAGGGTGCAGGCGCGCTCGAAACGGGCGTCGATCCGCTCCCAGAGTGCCACGGCCGCGCTCAGGTCGTTCTCGTCCTTGCGCAGGCGGCCCCTGGCCCGGGCCAGGCAGGCGGCGGCCCAGTCGTTCTCGCCGGCGCCCGTGGCGGCCAGCCGGCCGGCCGCTCCCGGCAGGCCGGCGGCCACCGCCAGCTCGGCCGCGACCGCCTCCCGGTACGGTGCCGTCGCCGCGGTCGGGCTGCCGACCAGGGCAGCCTCGACGAGCTCGGCCGCCTGCTCGAACCGTCCGTGGTGCAGCGCCAGCCGGGCGTCGGCGAACGTCATGAAGTAGCTGTACCGCCGCCGGTGCGGCGGGTTGAGCGCGCGCGACCGCCACAGCCGTGCGGCGTCGCCGTCGCCGCGCAGGCCGTGGGCGAGGGACAGCGCCCCGATCGGCGGGCCGAGCTGCGGCCCGAACGGCCGGCCCGTACGTCGCCAGCCCTCCCACACCTCCGTCTCCAAGCTCAGCGCCTCGTCGAAGCGGCCGGTGAGGACCAGCGGCGTGATCAGGTGAGCGGCTGCCAGGTAGGAGCCTCCGACCAGGTCGTCGTCCATGGCCTGGCGGGCGACGGCCAGCGCGGCGGGCAGGTCGCCCACGCCGAGAAAGCCGTAGAACGCCATCCTGAGGGTGTCCACGATCTCGGGGCAGGCGGCGGGAACGTGCCGAGGCAGGCTCTCCAGCAGGGACAGTCGCCGGCTGGTGACGTGGCAGGCCTGGCGCCGCCGTTCGCGCCGGAGCGCGGCCATGGTCGCGATGTCCAGCGCCGCGCAGACGAGCACGGGATCCCCGGCGGTTCGCGCCGCCTCCACCGCCGCCTCCACCGCCGCCTCCGCTTCCGTCTCCGCTTCCGTCTCCGTCTCCGGGTGGTCGTCGGCCGCATGCACGTCGGCCGGGTGGTCGTCGGCCGCGTGCTCGTTCGCCAGCCAGGCCGCCGCAGCCGCCAGGTGCGCCGCCACCACCGGGTTCGCCGGGTCGCCGGCGGCTCGCGCCTCCGCCAAAAGCTCGGCCTTGGCCGCGTGCGGGACCCCCTCCTCGAACTCCACGTGATGGCGGCAGGCGGCGCTGACGACGGAGGCCAGAGCGATGGCCGTCAGGTCGCCGTCGCCCGTCTCGCGCGCCCGGCCGACGGCCTCCAGCAGCATCTCGAGCGGCTGCCGTCCGACGTCGCCGATCGCGGAGGTGCAGTCGGCCGCCGCGCGCAGGTCGGCCACCGCCTCCAGCGCGGTCGGCGCCAGCCGCGCCGCCGTCAGGTAGTGGCCCAGCGCCTCCCCGAGGAAGCGCCTGGCGTACGTCAGGTGACCCAGCGCCCCGGCCAGCCGGTACGGCAGGTGCCCGGGCACGTCCGGCGCCCAGGCCAGGGCGGCGCGCAGGTCGTCGGCGACGGCGTCGAAGCCGTCCCGCCACCGGTCGGCCGTCTCCAGGTGAGCCT
Organism: Nonomuraea zeae; assembly: GCF_005889725.1. Lineage (GTDB taxonomy): Bacteria > Actinomycetota > Actinomycetes > Streptosporangiales > Streptosporangiaceae > Nonomuraea > Nonomuraea zeae. The sequence goes on along the minus strand of NZ_VCKX01000074.1, from coordinate 38,787 downwards.
CCAGAGCGCTCGCCACGCCCGCGGCCCACTCCAGGTGCAGCCGCCTGGCCGCGTCCGTCTCGCCCGCCTGGTCGAGCCGTTCGGCGGCGTAGGCCCGTACGGTCTCCAGCAGCCTCCACCTGGCCGCGCCGGAGCGGCGGTGCACGGCGAGCAGGCTCTTGTCGGCCAGCCGGCCGAGCACGTCCGCCGCCGCGCTCCGGGCCAGGCCGGGAGTGACGGCCACGACGGCGTCCAGGTCGAACGGGCCCGCGAAGACGGCCAGCCGCCGGAACAGCGCCCGCTCCTCCTCATCCAGCAGCTCGTGGCTCCATCCGATGACCGCGCGCAGCGAGCGGTGCCGCTCGTCGGCGCCCCGGCCGCCGGCCAGCAGGCGCAGATGATCGTCCAGGGCGGCGAACAGGCCGTCCGCGCCGAGGGCGGGCACCCTGGCCGCGGCCAGCTCGATGGCCAGCGGCATCCCGTCGAGCCGCGCGCACAGCAGCGTGAGCGTGGCCGGGTCGGCGGTGAAGCCCGGGTCCGCCGCGGTGGCGCGGTCGAGGAAGAGCAGCTCGGCATGGGAGGTGAGCGGCACGGGAGCCGCGGTGGCCGAGGCCGGCGGAAAGGGGGCCAGGGGGAGGGCGCGTTCGCCGGGCACGCCGAGGCGTTCCCTGCTGGTGGCGAGGATCCGGGTGCCGGGGCAGCGGCGGAGCGTCTGCTCGGCGAACCGGGCGACGGCGTCGATCACGTGCTCGCAGTTGTCGAGGATCAGCAGGGCGCCGCCGTCGCCGAGCCGTTCGGCGATGGCCTCGTGCAGGTGCTGGTCCGGGCGTTCCGTGACGCCCAGCGCGGCGGCCACCGCCTGGGCGACATAGGCCTCCCCCACCGGCACCAGGTCGACGAACGCCCCTCCCCCGGGGAAGGAGCCTTGGGCGCCTCCGGCCGTCTCGATCGCCAGCCGGGTCTTGCCGACGCCGCCCGGCCCGACCAGCGTCACCAGGCGGGCGGCCCGCAGGGCTGCCAGCAGCCGCTCGCGCTCGGCGGCGCGGCCGATGAACGTGGTCAGCGGCGCGGGCAGGCCGGTGATGCGGCCAGGCTCGGACGAGTCCTGCCTGGCCAGCCTGCCGAGCTCCCGGCGGTCCGCGACGCCGCATTTGCGCAGCAGTGACGACACGTGGTTCTCGACCGTGCGGACCGACAGGTGCAGGTGAGCGGCGATCTCCGCATTGGACAGCTGCGCGCCGACCAGAGCCAGCACCTCTGTCTCACGCTTGGACACGGCTCCTGGGTACGCGACGGCCACGGCCCCATCATGCCCCGGCCCGGAGTCGGGCGTGATCCGTTGCGTGGTCCTTTGAGTGGTGGAGTAGGTGTTCGCCCCGGATGCCGGCACGGTCCCGCCTGGCGATGATGAGCGCATCAGCCGACAACACCAGAGCAACGGAGCACTGTCATGGGACGAGTCGTTCTCTCCGTCTTCACCACCGTCGACGGCGTCATCGAGAACCCGCACGAGTGGACCTTCCAGTTCGTCAGCCCGGACGCCATGAAGACCGGCCTCGACCAGATCCGCGCCGCCGATGCGCTGCTGCTCGGCCGGGTGACCTACGACGGCTTCGCCGCGGCCTGGCCGGGCATGACCGACGAGGCCGGCTACGCCGACCGGATGAACTCCCTGCCCAAGTACGTCGTCTCGACGACCCTGGACAAGGGCGAGTGGAACAACACCACCGTCATCCGCGAGGACCCGGCCGAGCGGATCGCGCAGCTCAAGAAGGAGATCGAGGGCGACATCCTGATCTTCGGCAGCGCCGCGCTCGTCCGGTGGCTGCTGGGCGAGCGGCTCATCGACGAGCTGCGCCTGGTCACGTACCCGGTCGTGGCCGGCAAGGGGGCGCGGCTGTTCGACGAGTCGGTGGACACCGCGGTGCTCCGCCTGACCGGATCGCAGGCCTTCTCCTCGGGAGTCGTGGCCCTGACCTACGAGCCGACCGGCGACGGGCTGCTCGACCCCGCGGCGGCACGACGCGCGGCGATGGACGCCGCGGAGGGATGAGGGCCGCGCAGGGATGAGGGCCGCGCAGGGATGAGGGCCGCGGAGGGATGAGAACCGCGATCTCCCGGTGACCGGCCGCGGGCGCCGGATCAGTTCACCAGCACGATCCTGCCGCGAGCGCGGCGGCTCTCGCTCAGCTCGTGCGCGGCCGCGGCCTCGGCCAGCGGGAACGCCGCCGCGACCGGCACCCGCAGCCGCCCCTGCGCGGCGAGGTCGATCGCGATGCCGAGGCCGTGCAGCGCCAGCGGGTCGGCGGCGGCCCCGACGGCCGCGCCCGTCTCGTCGGCCGGCGCGCCGTGCGACATGTGTACGCCGTGGGCCGCCGCGGCGAAGTCGGCGATCGTCACGACCCGCGCCTTGTCCCCTGCGACGGCGATCAGGTCGGGCAGGGCTCCTCCGGCGCAGTCGAACACCGCGTCCACCCCGTCCGGTGCCAGCGCGCGGACCCGTTCGACCAGCCCCGTCCCGTACGTCGTCGGCTCCGCGCCGAGGGAACGCAGGAAGTCGTGGTTGTGCTCGCCGGCCGTGCCGATGACGGTGGCGCCGCGGGCGACCGCCAGCTGGACGGCGACGGTGCCCACCGCACCGGCCGCGCCCTGCACCAGGACAGTGTGCCCGGCGCCGACCGCGAGCCGGTCGAGGACCCGGGTGGCCGTCTCGACGCTGCCGGCGGCGCCGCCCGCTTCCGCCCAGCTCCACGCGGCCGGTTTGGGCGCCCAGGCGGCCAGGACCGCGTAGTCGGCGTTGGCGCCGCGCGCCGCCGGGGCGGTCATGCCGAACACCTCGTCGCCGGGCCGGACGCCCGTCACGCCGTCGCCGACCTCGTCCACCACGCCCGCGGCGTCGAACCCGGTCCGGTACGGGAACGTCGTGGGCACCACGTCACGCAGCATCCCGGAACGGATGTAGGTCTCCCCCGTCGAGAACCCGGACGCCCGGACGGCGATGCGGATCTTCCCCGGTCCGGCGTGCGGCTCCTCGACCTCGGCGACATGCACCACGCCGGGCGGGCCGTACTCGGAAAACTGAACAGCTCTCATGCGCCGCACCGTAACGGAACACCCCGTCCGTTTGATTAAAGTGAGAGCGGTGACGGCCCAAGTGATAACGAAGCTCCGCTCGGACGCCCGTGACAACCGCGTGCGCATCCTCGCGGTCGCCCGCGCGGCCTTCGCCGCCGAGGGCCTCGACGTGCCGATCCGGGAGATCGCCCGGCGCGCGCAGGTGGGCGTCGCGACCGTCTACCGGCACTTCCCGACCAAGGAAGCGCTGTTCGCCGAGGCTTTCGCCGAGCCGATGGCCACCTGCTCGGCGGTCGTCGAGGAGGGGCTGAAGGCGGCCGACCCGTGGCGCGGGTTCTGCCTGGTGATCGAGAAGCTCATGGAGGTGCACGCCCTCGACCGGGGGTTCTCACGCGCGTTCACCTCGCGGCTTCCCGCGGCGGCCGACTACTTCACCGCGGATCGCGACCGGACGCTGCGCCTGCTGCTCGAGCTCATCCGGCGGGCGAGGAGGACGGGTGAGCTGCGGGCGGATTTCGTCCTGGAGGACCTCGTCGTGGCGCTGATGGCGAACGAGGGCATCCGCGCCGAGTCACCCGGGATGAGAGTCGCGGCCTCACGGCGCTTCGCCGCCTTGATGATCCAGTCGTTCCGGGCGAACCCCGTCGCTGCGCCGCTCCCGCCGGCCGTCCGGCTGCCGCTGTCCGCCCGCCGTTCGGCCGGATGATGGGCCGCGGCGTCTCTAACGGTCGGTGATGAGGGCGTCCAGGGCGGCCTGCTTGTCGGTTTCGGCGGGCAGGGCGTAGCGGCGGGTGGTGTCGAGCGAGCCGTGCCCGAGCAGCTCAGCGACCAGGATGGGGTCCTTGCCGTCGCGGATGAGCTGGGTGGCGAAGGTGTGGCGCAGGACGTGCGGGCTGAACGGCTCGGCCGGGTCGTCGCCCAGGCCGATGGCGTCGCCGAGACCGGTGATGATGTCGCGGGCGGCGCGGTCGCTCAGTCGGCCGCCGCGGTGGTTGAGGAACACCGCGGTCTGGGTGCTCGCCCCCTTCCAGCCGGCGCGGGTCCGCAGCCATTCGGTCAGGGCCTGGCACAGGTCCGGGTGGACGGGCAGCAGCCGCACCTTGCCGGCGTCGCGGCCCTGACCACGGATGCGCAGCTCCCCGTCCTGGGGCTGCTCACCCTCGCGGCCCTGCTCACCCTCGCGGCCCTGCTCACCCTCGCGGGGCGGGAGGCGTACGTCGGACAGGTCGAGGCCGACGACCTCGGAGATGCGCAGCCCGGCGAAGTAGGGCAGCAGGGCGACGGCCTTGTCCCGCGCGGGCGCGGTGCGCTGGACGTGCCGGACGTAGCGGCGGGCGCTGCGCGCGTCCAGGGCGTACGGGGCCGCGGGGCGGGCGTCGCGCTCGCGATCGGCCTGGGGCTTGCCGAGGCCGCGGCGGGCGTAGAAGTCGTCCAGGGCCGACAGGTAGGTGTCGATGGTGTTGGGGGCGCGGCGGTCGTCCTTGAGGTGACGGCGGAAGTCGCCGACCGCGCCGGTGGCCGCGGCCTGGTCGGCGAGCGGGTCGCCGTCCAGCGCGCCGGCGGCTGCCCGGCCGGCCAGCCAGGCCAGGTAACCGCGCAGCCGGGAGACGTACTTGGCCTTGGTGGAGTCGGCCAGCGGAGCGTGCTCGAGCACGGCGGAGTAGTCGGCCAGGACAGCGGCGTGCGAGGCGGGCAGTGGGACGGCCCGCGACCGGCGCTTGTCTCCGGAAGCCGCTCCGGCCGATTCCCTGGACTCTGAGGGCGCGTTTCCGGAAGTCACTCCACCAGTCTACTTCCGGAATTGAGCAATTCCGGAAGTCTTGGGGTAGGGTGAAGACACCGAGGACTTCTCGAGCGTTGGCATTCGGGTCTGCGTCGCCCCCGGCGAACCACCACCGGTCCTCTCCGAAGGGCCCGGACAGGTCAGGCGGCGATGACGCCGACGCTCGTTTCTCAGCGCTCCACACTCAACCCCGTCTCATCCGCAGTCACTCCGGCCGGCTCCGCGCTCCGGCTTGTTCTCGACCCGGCGCTGGACCGGCGGGCCGTGGTGGACGGCGCCTGGTGGCCCGGCTCTTCCGACGCGTCCGCCGAACTGGCCGGGCTCATCACCGCCGTGGACGAGCGGCTGGGCCGTACCACGCTGCGGGTCGGCGTCCACCGGGACGCCTGGGAGCACATCCCACGCCGCATCCCCGCACAGGGCCGCAATGTCCGCGTCGGCTGGTTCCGCCACGGGGATCCGCATGTGATCACTCTCATCCCCACCACCGGCGAGCCCGTCGTCCTGCTGATCGTCCCGCCGGGCACCGCCGCCGGCGCCGCCGAGGCCACGCTCCGGCTCGCCGCCCAGGACCTCGCCGGCCTGACCACCGACGACATCCTCACCCTGGCGAGCCTGCCGCCAGACCCCGCAGCCCGCGCGGCGACGGCCGGCAGCCCAGGGCCGGTCACCGGGCAGGAGGCAACCTCGTCCATCAGACCGCCGTCGGCTCGGGCATGACCACGTGCCGCCTGCCGGCCGGATTGAGCGGCTCAGGCATCGCCCGTTATGGCGGCGAGCCGCTCTCCGGCCGGCAGGCATCCCATCCCGTTTCAGCTTCTCCAGTGAGGAGACCTTCTATGAGTGTCGTCAACACCGTCCCATCGGGCGAGGCGACCACCACCGTCCCGCCCGGCAGGGCGACCACCGCGGCACGAACCGTCGTGCACCTGTCGGGGGACGTCGACATCTTCACCACGGCGCGGTTGCGCCGGCGGCTGATCAACACCCTGACCGCCAGCACCGGCCTGCTCGTCCTGGACCTGTCCCGCGTCACCTTCTGCGGCTCCGGCGGGCTGGGAGTGCTGATCGGCGTGCAATCACGGGCCAAGGCCCTGGGCATCACGCTGGCCCTGACCAGCCTTCCCCCGCACATGACCCGGCTGCTGCGCATCAGCGGCCTGGACCACCGCTTCCCGATCGTGGCGTGACCGGCGTTCCGGCCACCCGCCACGTCACCGGGGCAGGCTTGCTCTCTTCGGAGCGAGCCGGCCGTCGCCGTCTCGCGTGTCGTCCAGCACCTGGAGATAGTCGGCGAGCTTTCCGGCGGCGGTGAGCATGGCTCGCCCGCGGTCGGCGAGACGCCGTCGCCAGTCGTGCAGTGAGAGGGCCAGCGGCTCGGGGCCGCCGGCGCTGCGGACCTCGTGCATCACCGTGGCGATGTGCTCCAGGGGGTAGCCGCCACGCCTGAGCATGTGGGCGAGCTGGGCATCACGGACCTCCGTCGCGGTGTACTGGCGCTGCTTGGTACGCGGGTCGCGCGCAGGCAGCAGGATCCCGGTGCGCTCCCATTTCCGGAGGGTCGCCGGCGAGATGCCGAGCCGGTGGGCGAGATGTCCGATCGAGATGGGGCGGTCCGGCGGGTCGGCGGCCGGGGGGTGGGTGAGCGCGTCGACGGTGGCTTCGACGGCGTCGAGCGTTTCGCGGTCGCGGAGCAGCTGGGCATGGCTGCGGTCGATCGCGAGGAGTGCGGTGTCGAGGTCGCCGCGGTTGGCCGCGTGCATGATCTGCCCGCTGGTCGCGTAGCCGTGTGCGGGGATGAGGGCGAGGTAGGCCCGCAGGGCGTGAACGTGGACGGCCGAGTAGGTGCGGTAGCCGCTGGGCGTGCGTCCGGCGGGCGGGAGCATGCCGTCGCGCTCGTAGTTGCGTACCGCCTGGGTGGAGATCCCGTGCTCCCTGGCGAGGTGAACAGGACGGTAACACTCACCCTGGATTTGAAGGTTCACGCCCCGTTCCTCCTGTGTCCTACCTGGCAAGTTCATACCGGCCGGTCAAGGATACGGTAGAGGTCATCGGCTCTCGACGGCGGGCGCGGAGCCGGAGGCGATGCTCCACGGGATCTCCCCGCCGGTCGGCCGGTCGGGGTTGAGCGCCAGTTGCGCGCAGCGGCGGCCCTGGTCCCGCAGCGGGTTCGTGACGGACGTGATGCCGAGCCCCTGACCGGCCGGTGAGGCGTCCCAGCCGAGGTAGGCGGCCTCCGGACGGGTCTCCCGGAGGGCCTGGTGGGCGCCCAGGGCGAGTTCGTCGCTCATGGCGATGACGAGCGCATCGGGAGCGAGCCGGGCGGCGAGCTCTCGCGCCGCCTCGACGCCGTCCCGCCGGGTGTTGCGCGCCACGACGGCGACCGGCGTGCTCGCCCAGCTGAGCCCGGCCTCTTCGATGGCGGCACGGTAGCCGCGCAGACGGGCGTCGGTGACCGGAAACGGCACCCGCGACGGCAGATCCGCGCCGATCGTCACCATCTGCTCGCGGTTGCGGTCGAGCGGGAAAGAGATCACTACGGGTGTCCGGCCGTCACGGAGCCCGTGGGCGGCGATCGCGCGGGCGGCCCCGTAGTCGTCCTGGGTGACGCACGCGATCCCCTTGCGTGACGGGCCGCCCTGGATGGCCGCGGGGCGGGGGTCGCCGGCGACCGCCGCCAGCACCGGATCGTCGTCCGCGGTGGTCCACAGCACGAAGCCGTCGGCCGCCGCGGACAGCACGCGATCGGCGTCGTCGCCGTCGCCTCGCGTGGGGATGAACGTGAGGCCCTGGCCTTCCTCGACGCAGACCTCCGCGACCCCGGCCAGGAACTGTGCCGCCTGGGGATCGTCGAAGGCATAGGCCAGGTGCTCGCTGAAAACCACCCCGAGCTGACGCGTACGGCCGGATTTCAGCGCGCGGCCCACGGCGTCGGGGCGATAGCCCAGCTCGCCGGCCGCGCGGTGCACGCGATCACGGGTGGCGGCCGCGACCCGCGCGGGCCGGGTGAAGGCGTAGGAGGCGGTCATGGGCGACACTCCCGCACGGGCCGCCACATCCTTCAGCGTCACGCGTCTACGGCTGGTTGGCACGGGACCATCCTAGTTGTGTAGCGTTACACAAATGTCGACAGTGATCGCCCGCCCCGCCGGGATGCTTCGTGCGGCGCCTTTTCTCGGTTTCGCCGGATTCGGCGCCTTCTGGGGAGTGTGGGGTGCCACCCTCCCCCTGCTGCGGGCCCAGGCAGGGGTGAGCGATGCCGAGTTCGGCGTCGCGCTGCTCTTCGTGGCGGCCGGAGCCCTGCCCGCCATGCTGCTGACCGGGCGGCTGGTCGACGCGCTCGGGCTGCGGGTCGCCGGCGCGCTGCTCGCACTGCTGGGCGTCATGGGCGTCGTGGTGTCCGCCTCGGCAGACTACGCGGCGTTGTGCGCCGGAATGCTCCTGGTGGGCGCCGCCTCGGGCGCGGCCGATGTGGCGATCAACACGCTGGCGGCGACGGTCGAGAAGCGGACCGGACGGCCGGTCGTGGCGCGCTCGCACGCCGCGTTCTCCGCCATGGTCGCGGCCTCCAGCCTGGGCGCCGGCGTGCTCACCGGGATGATGGGCAGCGCAGGCGCCGGCGTGCTCGCCGGGATGACCAGCAGCGTGGGCGCCGGCGCGCTCGCCGGGATGACGGGCGGCCTGCGCGCTAGCTTCGCCGCGGGCGCCGTGATCACCGTGGCCCTCGGCCTGGCCGTCGTCGCCGCGACGCGCTCGGCCTCCGCCCAGCGCGCCGCCACGCCTGGGGGCAGGGACGCGCCGGCGCAGGCCGGTCATTTGTCGTGGCGGGTCGTCCTGCTCGTGATCGGCGCGGTCGGCGCGCTGGCGTTCGCGTCGGAGAACGCCTTCCAGTCCTGGAGTGCCGTCCTGCTGACCGACGCGTTCACCGCCGCGCCTCCGCTGGCCGCCCTCGCGCCGGCCGCGTTCGCCACGACAGCCGCGCTGGCCCGCCTCGCCGGCGCCGCGCTCACGATGCGCCACCCGATCGCCACGCTGGCCGGCGGCAGCGTGATCGCCACGGCCGGCGGCGTCCTGACGGCACTGGCACCCACGTTGCCGCTCGCGCTGGCGGGCATCGTCGCCGCCGCCGCAGGCACGTCGGTGCTCTTTCCCACCCTGCTGTCCTACGGCCTCCGACCGGTCCCCGACGAGTCACGGGGACGGGCCACGTCCGCCATCTCCACGGTCGCCTACCTCGGCTACCTCGCCGGCCCCGCGTACTTCGGCCTGCTCGCCGATGCCGCCGGTGTGCAGCGGGCGTTTCTCGGCATCGCGGTGCTGACCGCCGTGCTTCTGGTGACGATCCCGGGGCTGGCGGCGCTCAAGCGGGCCCGGACCTCCCGCCCTGGCGGCGAGACGCCGGAGGCGGGGCGCGGCGTCCGGCCGCGGGTCCGCAGGCCGTGACATCGCCTGCCGCGTGCCGGCTTCTCCGTGTACCAGCTTCCCCTGACCTGTGCCGGCTTCCCCTGACCTGTGCCGGCTTCCCCTGACGGGTGCCGGCTTCCCTGGCGGGTGCCGTTCCTGCCTGATGCCGGGCTCGAAGGCTGACCAGATGCCCGGCCCAGGCATTGCCGCCCACGAGGCCGTGGTGACCGCGCGGTCGTGGCCGGTGCTCGCCGCCGCTCAGCTCGCTCGCAAGCGGGGAGCCGCCTCCGACGGCCGACCAGGCGGGGCCGAGTCCTCCCTGAGGTGATTCCGATGGCCGGGCCGCTACGCCTTGACCTGCTGCTGGATCCGGATCATGTTCCCCGAGGGGTCGCGGTAGGCGCAGTCGCGCGGCCCCCAGGGCTGGTCGATAGGCTCCTGCAGGACCTCGCCGCCGGCGGCCCGTACCCGCTCGAAGGTCGCGTCGACGTCGTCGGTGCTGAAGACGAGCATCGGCAGGACACCCTTGGTGAGCAGCTCTTGCAGGGCGTCTCCGTCGGCCTGGGAACGGCCGGCGTGCGGCTCCGAGAGCACGAGCTCAAGGCCCGGCTGGGTCGGGCTCCCGAGCGTGACCCAGCGGAACCCGCCGGACGCGACGTCATTGCGCATTTCGAGGCCGAGCCCGTCGCAGTAGAAGGCGAGGGATTCGTCCAGGTCGTTGACGGTGATGTGGCAGTACTGGAGTGCGATGCTCATGTCGCCAACGTTAGGCGGCGGCGGAGCTGTCCGCTTCTCGTATCCTGCTCGGCGAGTTTCGCAGCGGGCGGGTGCACGCCTTCGCCACGCACGCGGGCATCGCCGCCACGGCACGGTGCTCCCGGCGGCGGTACGCGCTCGGCGTCTCCCCCACGAGCTCGGTGAACCGCGAGCTGAACGAGCCTAGCGAGGTACAGCCGACCGCCATGCACGCGTCGGTCACGCTCATGCCCCCGCGCAAAAGGGCCATCGCCCGCTCGATCCGGCGGGTCATGAGATAGCCGTACGGCGTCTCGCCGTAGGCCGCCCGGAACCGTCGTGAGAAGTGCGCCGGCGACATGAGCGCGCGGCGGGCCATCGTCGGCACGTCGAGCGGCCGAGCGTACTCCCGGTCGATCAGATCTCGCGCTCGGCGCAGGTGCGCGAGGTTGGCGAGCTCTTCCGGAGTCATGGGGCCGACGCTACCACAAACCCCACGAAACAGCCTTCTACCTGCATGAACGTGGATCAAGGCGGCGGGCCGCAATGACGGGTGCCGCAGGAGACTCTGGCTCTGGTCGTTTCGGTGCGTGTAACGTCGTTTCCGCTAAGCCGGAAAGATCGTCATCGTGGAAGGACGTACATGGGATCTCATCCGAACGGCTGGTGGATCGTCCTTCATCTGGTGCTGTTCGTCTTCTGGCTCGGCGGCGATCTGGGCGTGTTCTACTCCAGCAGGTACGTGCTGGATCCGGCCTTGAGCCCGCAGGCGCGGACCACCGCGTTGCGGATCATGAGCGGCCTCGATCTCGCGCCGAAGATCTGCCTGGTGCTCTTCCTGCCCAGCGGGGTCACGCTGATGGCGCTGGAGCCGCACGGGGCCGCGCTGTTCGGCGTGCAGTTGTTCCCGCTCTGGTCGGTGCTGCTGGTGTGGGCGTTCGCGCTCGGCTGGCTGGCGCTGACGGTGGCCGACCACCGCACCCACGGCCGGTTCCCGCTGGTGCGGCGGGCCGACTGGGCGATCAGGCTGACCCTGATCGCCGTGATCGCCGGCTCCGCGCTCTACACGCTCCTCGCCGATCGTCCCTTCGGCGTCGAGACCAACCCGCGCTGGCTGGGCGCCAAGCTGGCGCTGTACGCCCTGGCCATCGCGGCGGGGCTGGGCATCCGGCTCAAGCTGCGCGCCTTCGGCCCGGCCTTCGGCGCGCTCGGCGCGTCAGGCTCCACCCCGGAGGTGGAGCGTATGCTGCGCGGCTCCGTGAACGGCTGCCTGCCGTACGTCTGGACGATCTGGGGCAGCGTGCTGGCCGCGGCCGTGCTGGGGGTGCTCAAACCGGGGGCGACGCTGTAGCGAGCGGCCGGAACGAGCCAGCGGGAGATCGCGCCCGAGCGCCGGCATGCGTCTCCGTCGATCGGCGGACGTGGATCGGCGGAGGTGGGGCGGCGGGCGCGGAGCGGCGGACATCGGGCAGCGGACGTGGAGCAGCGGACGTGGAGCAGCGGGACATGGGGCGGGGGCCGGTCGACCGGCTGCTGCCGTTGTCCCGCGGGTGACTGGGTGCCGAGCCCTCAGGCGAAGGCGCTGAACGTGGCCTCGGGGCGGTCGCGCTTGGCGTACAGGTCCCAGGCGGCGTCGGCGATCGCGTCCGGGTCGAGGGACCTGCTTCCCACGTCCCCGAACCGCTCGGGCTGCGAGGTCACCAGCTGGTAGATGTCTCCTCGCTCGACCAGTCCACCGATGATCAGGCTCCCGGCGTAGACGCCCTGCCCGGCCAGCGCCGCGTTGAGCGTCAGGGCGTAGTTGCGCAGCGCCGCCGAGGAGAGCGCCAGGCTGCCGAGTGCGGGCATCGGCATGACGGCGCTCAGCCCGCCGGCGAACAGCAACCCGCCCTCCCCTCTCTCCACCATGCCGGGCAGCACCTTGCCGACCACGTCGATCGCCGGGTAGAGCACGTCCATCGCCTCCCGGGCGTCCGCAGAGGTGGTCTCGGTGATCGACCGGCGCGGGGCGTCCAGGTCGGCGGCCCCCGGACCGTAATAGAGGACGTCGATCGTCCCGAACCGCTCGGCGATCGCGTCCAGCGCGGAGAGCACCCGGTCACGGTCGCGTACGTCGGCGGCGAAGGCCGCGGCCTCGATCCCCGCCTCGGCCAGCGACGCCACATATCCGGCATGCCGGGCATCCGTACGGGAGATCAGCGCCACGGCGTACCCCTCACCCCCGAACCGGTGCGCGACGGACATGCCGAGCCCGGGCCCGGCACCGATGACGACGGCGGTCTTGCGTGCTGCTGAGGACATGACAGTGCCTTTCGACGACAGCTAAATCGAGGGTTACCTCAACTTCTGTCGTGACCGTACCATGAAACTGAGGGAGCCCTCGACTTCGTATGATGAGAGGCATGGCAGCCGAAACGAAACCGCTGCGGTCGGATGCCGCACGTAACCGCGACAAACTGCTGGTCGCGGCCACCCAGGTCCTCGCCGAGCGCGGCCTCGACGCGCCGCTGGAGCACATCGCCCGCCGTGCCGGGGTCAGCATCGGCACCCTCTACAACCACTTCCCCACCCGCGAGGCGCTCCTCGGCGCGATCCTCCCCCAGCGGCTGGCCGCCCTGAACGAGATCACCGCGGCGGCCCTCGCCGACCCCGACCCCTGGGCCGGATTCACCGGCTTCCTCGAAGGGCTCTTCACCCTGCAGGCGGAGGACCACAGCCTCAACGACGCGCTGGCCCAGAGCTTCTCCCTGACCACCGACGTGAGCCAGGCGTGTCACCGGGGCTTTCTCGACGCCGAACGCATCATCGAGCGGGCCAAGGCCGGCGGTCGGCTACGCCCCGACTTCGGGCCCCAGGACCTGGTCACGCTGGTCTGGGCGATGTCCCAGGTCATCAGGGAGTCCATGGAGACCGCTCCGGGCACGTGGCGCCGCCACCTGTCCTTCTGCCTCGACGGCCTGCGCGCCGAAGCGGCCCATCCCCTCCCGGAGGAGCCGGCCCGCTAGGCACGGGCCGGAGGTGTGACCGGCTTCGGGAACGGGGCTTGAACCTGCGCACCGCCCGCACCGACCCGACCCCGACCCGGCCCCGGCCCGGTGGTGCTGCTGGGGGATCTCCGCGACGCGGCCATCCGGCTCGTCCATGCTGAGCGGTGACCACGACTGGCGACCGAGCCGGGCAGACGGGCGAGCGGTGGCTACAGGCGATGGGCCCACCTGAGCCGGCAGATGAGCGGCGGCTACGGGTGGTGGCCGAGTTGGGCGGACAGGCGGGCGGCCGATTCGAGGAGTGGCTGGGCCGCTTCCTGCAGGTGCGGTTTGAAACGGGCGCCGGGCCCGGCGACGCTCAGGGCCGCGATCACCAGGCCGTCGTGGTCGAAGATCGGCGCGGCCACGGAGGCCGCGCCCTCCTGGCGCTCGCCCAGCGAGGTGGCGTAGCCCCGGCGCCTGATGGACGCCAGCTCGGCGCGCAGCTTGTCAGGGTCGGTGATGGTCTTGGAGGTGAGGGCCTCGAGCTGGTGCCTGACCATGTAGCCCTCGATCTCCTCCTCCCGGAGGAACGCGAGGATCGCCTTGGAGGAGCTGCCCGCGTGCAACGGGTAGGGGATGCCGAGCGAGACCTCCATGCGCAGCTCCTGGGCGGGCACGACCTGGTCCACGTAGAGGCGCGTGTCGCCGCGCCGTACGGACAGGGTGGCCGTCTCCGCCGTGCTCACGGACAGGCGGCGCAGCTCGGAGCCCGCCATGGCGCGCAGGTCGGTGCGGGCCATGTAGGCGCGGCCGAGCGCGATGGCGGCGTGCCCGAGGGAGTAGCGCCTGGTGACGGGGTCGAGCGCGATCAGCTCGCGGCTGCGCAGTGCCGTGAGGATGCGGTGGACGGCCGCCTTCGTCAGGTCCAGCTCCGTGGCGATCTCGGTGACGCCCAGGTCGGCGCGGCTGCTGCGGCCGAACAGGAGCAACACGTCCATCGCCCGCTCCACCGAGGCGATGGACCTGCTCTGGTTCTCGATCTCGACTTGAGCGTTCACACGCCCAGTGTATTTCGGTGAGGGAAACAGCGTCACATTGACACAAAAGAACAGGTTCGTTACCTTCAGCGTTACAGCGTTTCCTCTGTTGAAACAGCGAGGAGCAGTGGCGACTGACGGCGAGGCCTTTCGCGCGGTCCTGGCACAGTGGCCGAGCGGCGTGGTGATCGTGACCACCGGGGCCGGCGGCCACTGGCACGGCATGACGGCGAGCGCCTTCTCCAGCGTGAGCCTGGACCCGCCGATGGTGCTGGTCTGCCTGGCGCGGGGCACCAGGACGCACAACCTCGTGGCGGAGAGCGGCTCGTTCGCGGTGAGCATCCTCGGCAAGGACCAGGCGGCGCTCGGCCGGCGCTTCGCCGGGCCGGACGCGGACCGGTTCTCCGGGGCGCGCTGGCAGGCGGGGCAGACCGGGTCGCCCGTGCTGGCGGACTCCGTCGGGTGGCTGGACTGCCGGGTCGCGCACGCGTACCCGGGTGGTGATCACACGATCTTCGTCGGCGAGGTGCTCGCCGCCGCGACGCCGCGGCGGGTGGCGCCCGTGCTGTTCCATTCACGGGCCTGGAGCCAGCTCGCCGACCCGCTGCCCGACCGGATCGCCGTCGCGGACACGGGGCTCCTCGCCGTCCTGCGTGCCCGGGGCTACAGCGGCCCGCGCCTGGCCGGGATCGCGCGGATGCTGCGCGCGGCGGGCACCAGGGTGCGGCTCTTCGACCTGTACGGCGACGCGCCCCCGCCCGAGGACCTCTCCCCGGCCACCGCCTCCGCCCTGATCACCCGGCCCGAGCAGGTCCCGGCCGTGGCCGCCGCCGGAGCCGGCGTGGTGGAGTTCCGAGCCGACGAGCACGGCCCGAGCCCGGAGGCGACGCGAACCGCCGGAGCCGGCGAGCACGGTCCGATCCTGGAGGCGGCGCAGCGGGCCGGGCTGGCGACGGTCGCGAACGTGCCCGACGCCTTCGCCCCCGGCCGCGAGCACCGGGTCGTGGCGAAGGTCGCCCGCCTGGCGGCGCTCGGCTGTGACGAGATCGCCCTGGAGGAGGGCGGGTCCGCGGCCACCCCGCTCCGGGTCCGGCGCCTCATCCAGGAGGCCGCCGCCGTGTCGGGGAGAGCCGCGCTCCGCGTCGGGCTGCGCGAGCGGCACGGCATCGGCCTGGTCAACGCGCTGGTCGCGATGAAGAGCGGGGTGTGGCGGTTCGACACCACGCTCGGCGGCGTGGATGGCGCGCTGCCCGCCGAAGACGTCCTGTTCCTGGCCGGGGAGCTGGAGGTGGCCAGCGCCGTGGACCGGGCCGCCCTGGTCGCCGGCGCGGCCGAGCTGGAGCGTTCCTGGGGCTCGGTGCTGCCGGGCCGGACCTATCGATTCACCAACTGAGCACACTGAAGGCTGCCGAAGGGGCAAACGTGACCGACAGGCTGACGGGTGAACGGCTCGTCGACGACATGACCACGGCCGAACGCGCCCGGGCGGAGCGCGTCGAGTCCGTGCTTCCCGCGCTGCGCGCCGCCGCCGCCAAGGCCGACGAGGAGGCCCGCTTCCCCATCGAGCACGTGGCGCTGCTGCGGGAGGCGGGGCTGCTCGGGCTGGTGGTGCCGCAGGAGTACGGCGGGCTCGGCGGGACGCTGCGCGACCTGGCGGCGGCCACGTTCGCGATGGGCACCGCCTGCCCATCCACCGCGCTGGCCTATTTCTTCCACAACACCAGCGCCTCGCGCGGGCTGCTCCCCCTGGAGGCCGTCGAGGCGGGGCTGTTCACCGACGAGGAGATCCCGGTCGTGCGGGCCTTCGCCGAGAAGGTGCTCACCAGGATGGCCTCGGGGGTGTGGCTGGCCAACTTCGCCTCCGAGTCGGTCAAGAGCTCCAGCGCCAACATCACCATCGCCACCACGGCCCGCCGCACCGCGGGCGGGTGGGTGCTCGACGGCGAGAAGTCATTCGGCTGCGCGACCGGCGTGGCCGACTACTACCTGACCACGGCCAAGCTCGAAGGGCACGACACCGCCGACGGGCTCGTGACGTTCTTCGTGCCGCGCGAGGCCCCGGGCGTGTCCGTCCGCGCGCCGTGGGACGGTCTCGGGATGCGCGCCACCGCCAACAACGGCATCCGGCTGGAGGAGGTCTTCATCCCGGAGGAGGAGGCGCTGACCATCCCGGGGGCGTTCACCCGGATGCTCCGGATGAGCCGCGGCAGCTTCGTCGGCAACCAGCTCGCCATCGCCGCCGTCTACACCGGCTGCGCGCAGAACGTCTTCGATGTCGTGATCGAGCAGCTCACCAGGAAGACCTTCGCCGACACCGGGCGGCCGATCGCCTCCTCCCCCGTGCACCAGCAGCTCATCGGGGACATGACGGTGCAGCTGGAGACCGCGTACCTGTGGCTGCGCAGGCAGCTGCTGCTGGAGACCTCGCAGCCGCCGCTGCGTCCCAAGGACGAGGTGTTCCGCCAGTGGCGGCTCGGCAAGGGATCGGTGACGGAGTCCTGCTTCCAGGTGGTGCTGAGCGCGTTCAAGGCGTCGGGCACGTCCGGCGCGATGATGGGCGGCGTCGTCGGGCGGGCGCTGCGGGACCTGGCGATGGGCCTGGTGATGACCTTCCCGGCCGAGCGCGGCAGGCTGGAGGCCGCCCAGCTCGTCACCCAGGCCAAGGAGAACGAGCTGTTCGCCGTGGCGGAGCGGGCATGACCCCCGGGATCCCGCCGGCCCGCGACCTGGTCGACGGGACGTGGGGCGACTGCGGGGACGACCTCGGGTTCGACCTGGAGGACCCGGCCACCGGCGAGCCGCGGGGCAGGGCGCTCGGCTCGTCTCCAGCGCGCATCGAGGCGGCGCTGGCCGCGGCCGACCGGGTGGCCCCCGCGTGGGCCGCCACCCCTGCGCCGCGCCGCGCCGCGTTGCTGGAGGAGGCGGCGCAGGCGCTGGCCGATCGGGTCGGGGAGATCGTCCGCCTGGAGTCGTTCGCTACCGGGGTGCCGATCCGGCAGGCCGCCCCCCTGGGCGTGATCGTCCACGGGGCGTTCGCGCTCGCCGCCGGTCAGGTGCGCGAGGGGCTGCTCCTGTCGGTCAGGGACGCGGTCGAGGTGCACCGGCTGCCCTGGGGGCCCGCGCTCTGCCTGGTGCCGTGGAACGCGCCCGCGCCGATGGCCGCGCACAAGGCCGCCAGCGCGCTCGCGGCGGGCTGCCCGGTGATCGTCAAGGTGAGCGAGTACGCCCCGCACGGCACCCAGGTGCTCGCCGAGGTGCTGCACGAGGTGCTGCCGCCGGGCGTCTTCCAGCTCGTCCACGGCGGTCCGCGCACCGGCGCGCTGCTCGCCGAGGACCCCAGGATCCGCGCGGTGTCGTTCACCGGCGGCCTCGCGGGCGGCAGGTCCGTGGCCCTGGCCTGCGCGGCGGGCCTGCGTCCCGCCCAGCTGGAGCTCGGCGGCAACAATCCGCTGGTCATCATGCCCGACGCGGGGACCGGGGCCGCCGCCGGCGCCGCCGCCGAGCTGCTCACCACGCTCAACGGGCAGTGGTGCCGGGCGCTGGGCCGGCTCGTCGTGCCGCGTGCGCGGCTCGGCGAGCTGCTGGAGGCCACCGGGGAACGGCTTGCCGCGCTGCGCGCGGGTGATCCGCTCGCGGACGAGACGGAGTTCGGGCCGCTCGTCCACTCCGCCCACCTGCGCCGGGTCAGGGACGCGGTCGCCGGGGCCGGCGGGCAGGCGACGACGTATGGCGACATGCCGGACAAGGGGAATTTCCTGGCGCCGACGCTGATCACCGGGGCCGACCTGGCCGACGAGATCTTCGGGCCGGTGGCCGCCGTCGTGCCGTACGACACGGTGGAGGAGGCGCTGACGCTGGCCAACGCGACACCGTACGGGCTGGAGGGGTATGTGGTCGGTGGCGATGAGGAGCGGGCGCTCGCGCTCGCCCGGCGGATCAGGGCCGGCGAGGTGAAGGTCAACGGCTCCAGCGTGATGAGCCTGCATCTGTTCGCGCCGCGACCGGCGTGGGGGCTGTCGGGCCTGGGCGAGGAGGGCACGGCGGAGACCATCCTGTTCTTCACCGGGGCGCGGGTGGTCGGTGTCCAGGAGGCTCCGTGAGCGGGCGCGTGCTGGTGGCGGGGGCCGGGCCCGTGGGGCTGGCCGCGGCGCTCACGCTGGCGCGCGGCGGCGTCCCGGTCACCGTGCTGGAGGCCGGGATCGGGCTGGCCGCCGAGTCGCGGGCCTCGACCTTCCATCCGCCGACGCTGGAGATGCTGGCCGCGCTCGGGGTGCTCGACGACCTCATGGCGCTCGGCCTGACCGCCTCGACCTTCCAGTACCGCGACCGCCGCGGCGGCCCGATCGCCACGCTGGACCTGCGGGTGCTGTCCGGCGACACCCCCTATCCCTTCCGGGTGCAGTGCGAGCAGAGCAAGCTCACCCCGATCCTGCACGAGCGCGTCCTGCGGCACGGCGGCGAGGTGCTGTTCGGGCAGGAGATCGCGGACGTCTCGCCGCACGCGGGCGGCGTGCTGGCGACGACCGTGCGCGGCGAGCGTTTCACGGGTGACTGGCTGATCGGCGCCGACGGGGCCCACTCCGCGGTACGCCGCTCGCTCGGCATCCCGTTCGAGGGCATCACCTACCCGGAGCGTTTCCTGGTCGCCTCCGTCCACGAGGACCTGGAGGCCCTGCTGCCGGGGATCGCGCCGATCAACTATGTCTTCGATCCGGAGGAGTGGCTGGTCCTGCTGCGTACCCCCGACCATTGGCGGGTGCTGCTGCCCACCCCCGACGGCACCACCGACGAGGAGGAGCTGGCCGCACTGCCGGGACGGCTGCGCGCGGTCGCCGATCCCGGCCGCGACTGGGAGGTGGCGCACGCCTCGCTCTACCGCGTCCACCAGCGGGTGGCCGCCCGCTTCCTCGACGGCCGGGTGCTGCTGGCGGGAGACGCGGCGCACGTGAACAACCCGCTCGGCGGGCTCGGCATGAACAGCGGCATCCACGACGCGGTCCTGATGGCCACGGCCCTGGCGAGCGGGAGCCCGCCCGGCGCGGTGGCCGCGCGGCGGCGGGAGGTGGCGCTCGGTCACGTCCAGGCGATCAGCCACGGGAACTGGGAGCGGATGCGCTCCCCCGGCCGCGCCTCCGGCCGGCACGACGAGCTGCGGGCGCTGGCGGCCGATCCGGGGGCGGCCAGGACGTACCTGCTGCGGGCCTGCCTGATCTCCTCGCTGCGGGAAACGGGGTGATCGCCAAGGAGAACCCGGCCCGGATCACCGAGCTGGTCGGCAGCGTGCCCGTCGCCGGCGCCTCCGGGGTGGACGCGGCGGTCAGGCGGGCGGAGGCCGCGCGCCGCGACTGGGCGGCGGGCCCGCTCGCCGCGCGGATCGCCGCGCTGCGGGACGGCGCCGCCGCGATCGCCCCCCGGCTTGACGAGCTGGCCGTCCTGCTGGCCAGGGAGTCGGGCAAGCCGCTGGCCGACTGCCGGGGCGAGATCGGCTTCGCGCTGGCCTACCTGCGGTGGGTGTGCGAGCACGCGCCCGGGGTGCTCGCCGTCTCCGACGTCGCGGACGGCTCGGGCCGGCTGGTGACGCGGCGCAGGCCGTACGGCGTCGTGGCGTGCGTGACCCCATGGAACGCCCCGGTCATCCTGGCCATGACCAAGCTCGCCCCCGCCCTGGCCGCGGGCAACACGGCAGTGGTCAAGCCGTCGCCCCTCGCCCCGCTGACGGTGAGCGAGATCGCCGCGGCGCTGCCCCACGTCGAGATCGTGCACGGCGGCGCGGAGACCGGGCAGGCGCTCGTCACCCACCCGCTGGTCCGCAAGGTCGCCTTCACCGGCGGTGACGCGGCGGGCCGGGCGATCGGCGCCGCGGCCGGCTCGATGCTCACGCCCTCGGTGATGGAGCTGGGCGGCAACGATCCCGCCCTGCTGCTGCCCGATTTCGCGCTGACGCCGGAGGACTACGAGCGCCTGGTCATGGCCACGTTCGCGACCAGCGGGCAGGTGTGCATGGCGGCCAAGCGCCTGTACGTCCCCCGCCGCCGGGCCGCGGAGTTCGCGGCGGCCTACGTCGCGGCGGCCGAGCGGATCCTGCTGGTGGGCGACCCGCTCACCGCCGGGGTGAGCATGGGCCCCGTCATCTCCGCCCAGGCCGCCGACCGGATCAGGGAGCTGGTGGGCCAGGACGGCACGGCGGTGCCGCTGGGCCGGGCCACCGGCGACCTCGGCGCCGGCTATTTCGTGACCCCCGCGCTGGTGACCGGGCTGCCGGACAGCGCCGCCCTGGTCACCGCGGAACAGTTCGGCCCCGCCGTGCCCCTGCTCGAGTACGACACCGAGGAGGAGGCCCTGGCCAGGGCCAACGCGAGCGAGCTCGGCCTGGCCGCGTCGGTCTGGTCGGCCGACGAGGAGCGCGCCTTCGCCGTGGCCGGACGGCTTGAGGCGGGGTTCGTCTTCGTCAACACCCACAATCGCACCGGCATGTCGCCACGCGCCCCCTTCGGCGGGGTCAAGCGCAGCGGCTACGGCCGCGAGTACGGCGAGGAAGGCCTCCTGGAGTACGTCCAGACCACGGTCGCGCACGCCCCCGCGGCCTTCCGCCCGGGCGGATCCGGCATGGCCGCCGGCGCTTACCCGGAGCTCTGACCCCCTCTGAGCTGCGCGGTGTCAGACACCCATTGACTTCGTTTGGAAACGCCGTTTCCTTATATGAAACAGCGTTCCGAGGAGGGAACCTTGGGCATCAGAAGCCTGCTGGCCGCGTTGATCCTGACGCCGGCCCTGCTGCACACCCCCGCGCACGCCCAGTCCGTGACCAGAGTCGAGAACACGGTGGAGATCGGCTGCGCCTTCACCACGCTCCGCCAGGGCAGCGACTGGTACTTCCCCTCCGGCACCCCCAAGGCCCTGCTGTGGTTACAGCACGGCTTCGCCGGGACCAACGACGGCATGGCCGACACCGCGCAGCGCTTCGCGGCCCAGGGGTTCCTGGTGTTCGCGCCGACGCTGCCCTCGGCCCACATCTACGGCTGCACGCTGCAGAACCTCGGGAACAACACCGACTTCCTGCGCAACGTGGCCGCCCTGTTCGGCAACTCGGCCGACCCGGGCGCGGGCCTCGGCCGGAGCTTCGCCGACGCCAGGACCAAGGCCGGCCGGGCGGGCCTCGCGCTGCCCTCCGCCCTCGTCTTCGCCGGCCACTCCGCGGGCGGCGAGGCGGTGCCGTACGTGACCGAGCAGCTCCACGCCGGCTATCCGGCCGCCTTCTCCCGGGTGCGCGGGCTCGTCCTGTTCGATCCCGTGAAGTCCGTCATCGGCGACAACCTCGGCGGCTCGCTCGGCCCGCTCGCCACCACGGGCCTGCCGATCCTGGCGATCTCCTCGCCGCCGTACCTGTGCAACAGCAACGCGAGCGGCACCGTAGAGCTCGTCGACCGGCTGGCCCGGCCCTTCCTGGGCGTGCGGCTGACCACCGGATCCCACATCGACGTCGAGGGCGCGAGCGCGCCCGCCGTGGAACGCCTGGCCTGCGGCACGCCCCAGGCCAAGAACGTCTCCGCGCTGCAGACCCTGGCGACGGGCTGGGCCTCCGACTTCGTCACCGGATCCGTCACGCCGGGCCTCTACCCGGGCGGCGCCTACTACGAGGGGCTCCGCTCGGCGGGCACCGTTCAGCCGCTGATCTCGTAGTCGACGGTCTCGTAGTCGACGACCGCGCGCGCGGCTATCCGGGGGCGCAGCCAGGCCGCCGCCTCCAGGTGCGCCGGGTGCTCCTGGTAGCCGCGCAACCCCTCGGGCGAGTCGTGCACGGTGGTCATGCACAGGTCGTACGAGACCGGCGACCCGACCACGTCCAGGCCGACCGTCAGCTCCCTGATCTGCTCGACCCGCCCTCTCAGCCCTTCGAGCAGGTCCTTGGCCTTGGCCGCGTCGTCGCGGTCGGCGAACTTCATCAGCACCACGTGGGTCAGCACGGGCCGCCTCCTCTGGACATTCACGTGTGGTTCGCGAGATCCTACTTGTTGGAAACGGTGTTTCTCCAGACGTAACAGGAGGCCGGGTTGGTACGCGTCGCCGCGGTTCAGTACGAGGTCGGCACGGACCCGGAGGCCAACCTCGCCACCGGTCTCCGCATGATCGACGCAGCCGCGGAGCAGGGAGCCGAGCTGATCGTGCTGCCCGAGTTCTGCAACCACCTGTCCTGGTACGAGAGCCGCGAACAGGCCCGCACGCTGGCCTGCCGCCACGGCGACCCCTTCCTGACCGCGATCGCCGCGCGCGCCGCCCGCCACCGCGCCCACGTCAAGATCGGCGTCACCCTGGCCCGCCCGGACGGGCGCACCACCGGCGCGTCACTGCTCTACGGACCCGGCGGGGAGCTGCTCGGCGAGGCGGACAAGCAGGTGCTCATGGGCGCCGAGAACGACCATCTCGACCCGGGCGACACCGCGGGGCCCGTGCTGGAGACGGCGGCCGGCCGGCTCGGGATGTACGCCTGCATGGAGGGCGTGATCTGCGAGGTCACCCGCGGCCTGGCGCTGCGCGGCGCGCAGGTGCTGCTCAACAGCCTCAACTCGTTCGCCGTGGACGAGGCGGCCCTGCACATCCCGGTCCGCGCGGCCGAGAACAAGGTCTGGGTCGTCGCGGCCAACAAGGTGGGCCCGCTGATCCCCGCCGACCGGCTGGCCGAGGTGGGCGCGGGGCTCGGCGTGCCGCCCGAGTGGCTGCACGGAGCGGGTGAGAGCCAGATCGTCGCCCCCGACGGCTCCGTGGTGGCGCGGGGGCCGCGCACCGGTGAGGCGGTGGTGGTGGCGGAGATCGATCCGCCCGCCGCCGACGCCGAGCGGGCCCGCCACTTCGCCACCCGCGGCCCGGACCGCTACGGCCCGATCGCCGGGCCGCCCCGCGACCGCACGGCTCCGGCGGGCGCGCCGAGCCTCCCGGCCGCCGTGGTGCGGGGCGACGCCGCACTCGTACGCCGGGCCGCCGCGGAAGGGGCCCTGCTGATCGTCCTGCCGGAGGGCTCGCCGGTCACGCCCGAGGAGGCCGCCGAGGCCGTGGGCGGGACCGGAGCGCACGTCGTGACCGGCACGGGCGTCCTCGTCGGCCACGACGGCCCGGTCACGCCCGCGCCGGACGTCTACGAGCTGCCGTGGGGACGGCTGGCGATCATCACGGGTGCGGCGGCGCGGCACCCGGAGGAGTTCAGGCTCGCCGCGCTGGCCGACGCCGACGTCGTGGCCGTGCCGTTCACCCCGCGCGAGCCGTGGGAGCTGCGTCTCGGCCTGCTGGAGCGATCGGCGGAGAACCGGCTCAACATCGTCGCCGCCGGGCAGGACGGCCCGGACGGCCTGGCGGGCGCGATCCTCGCGCTGCCCGCCGACTTCACCCTGTGGACCGCGTGGCAGGGCCCGTTCACCGGGCAGATCAGCCACCCCGTGGTCACCCACGTCAAGAACGCCGACCTGCTGGTCCACGGCACCCTCTCCCCCGCCCAGAGCGTCAACCGGCTCGTCTCCCGCAACACCGACCTGGTCGCGGGACGACCGTGGCGGCTGGCCGGAGCTCTTCTGGAAGGACATCAGTGAAGGAAACGCTGCAGCACGTGGAGCAGATGCTCGACGAGTCGCCCGTGATCGACGTCACCGAGACGTTCGAGCGGCTCGACGACATCCTCGGAGAGCTCAAGGCCAAGATCGACGCGCGGTTCGAGCTGTCCAGGGATCCGGCCTCGCCCGGCGAGTACGGCGCCCATCCCGACGGGCCCGGCGGCCGGCTGGACGCCTACACGGGGCCGGAGATCGACTGGCTGGTCCACTCCTGGCTGGGCAACCCCACGGCGAGCTTCGCCAACCTGCACCTCACCGCCTGGCTCGGCCCCCACATCAAGGTGCCGCATCTCGGCATCGCGCTGCTCGTGTGGCCGGACGGGTGGTTCTACCAGGACTTCATCCCGAGGACGAGCCTCACCCAGGACGGCGGGCACTTCGACCGCTACTACGCGCCGCTCGACGCGGACTGGCTGGCGTTCAAGGAGGAGAACCCCGATTTCGTGTGGTTCACCAGCAGGGCCGCCTTCATCCGCACCAGCCTGTCGCCCAACGCCTACTGCTACTCCTTCCCCCGCGCCCGGCCGCACCTCGACACGGTGCGCGACCTGCTCCACGCCCAGGTCGACCGCTGGCTGGGGTGGGTGGACGAGGCCGAGCCGGTGCCCGAGGCCGAGCGGGCGCCCCTGGCCGCCGCGGACCTGGCCGTGCGCCGCAACATCGCCGAACGCGATCCGGCCAACGTGATGGGCGTGCGCTACTTCGGCCAGGAGCTGACCGACCGCCTGGTCAGAGGGCTGTGGGGCGGCGACCGCGAGCTGCCGAGGCCGTCATG
The DNA here is from genome assembly GCF_005889725.1 of Nonomuraea zeae. GTDB lineage: Bacteria > Actinomycetota > Actinomycetes > Streptosporangiales > Streptosporangiaceae > Nonomuraea > Nonomuraea zeae. Next base: position 14,431 of record NZ_VCKX01000074.1, on the reverse strand, counting down.
ATCCGGTCGCTGTGGTGGGCCGCGAAGACCGGCGGGGAGCCGCCCTTCGACACCGCCCATCTGAAGGTCTACTATCCGGCCGCCGCGGACGGCGACCGGCTGACCGGCGTCTTCGCGCCGGAGGGCGGGCCGTACCCCGTCGTGCTGTTCGTCTCCGGGATCAACGTCGGGCAGGACGCCTACCGCTGGCTGGCCGTCGAGATCGCGCGGGCCGGGTTCGTGTGCGTGACGTTCGACCGGGTCGGCGAGCTGTTCGGCGGCGAGCACGGCCTGACGCCCGGCGTGGACCTCGAGGCCGCCGCGCCCGCCGCGTACGGCACCCGCCCGACCTGCCCGGCCATCGGCGCGGTGCTGGCCGCGCTGGCGGAGATCGACCTGCTCAAGGGCGCGATCGACCTCGATCGGGTGGCGCTGGGCGGGCACTCGGCGGGCGGGTCCGTGGTCCTCCAGTCGGCCAGGCACTTCCCCTCGGTGCGCGCGGTGTTCGCCTACGGGGCGCACACCATGGTGGCGACCATGCTGGGCTGGGCGCCGGGAACCGTCGTGCCCGCCCAGGCCGACTGCCCGGTCCTGCTCTCGGTCGGCACCCGCGACGGCGTGATCATGGGCAGCTCCGACCGGTACGGCCAGGAGGGGCACGCCCACGATCCGGTCACCCGTACCTTCGAGGAGGCCCTGGGCGAGGGCGAGCACCTGCTCGCCGTCATGGAGGGCGCGAACCACTTCGCGATCGCCGACCCGGTGGACCCCACGGCGGCCCGCGCCTTCCTCGACCTGCCCGCCACCGCCGACCGCCGCCCGGAGCTGGCCCGGCTGATCACCTCCTTCCTCCGCACCCACCTGCACGGTGACGCGGAGTCACGCGCCATGCTGGACGGCCTGGACCTCAGGAGGAGCCATGCTTAAGAACTTCTGGTACGCCGTCGAGTTCAGCCACGCCGTGGAGCGCCGCCCGCGCAAGGTCACCTGCCTGGGCCAGGACTTCGTGCTGTGGCGCAAACGCGACGGGCAGGTCTCCGTCCTGTCCGATCTGTGCGTGCACAGGGGCGGCGCCCTGTCGATGGGCACGCTCGCCGGGGACGACCGCATCGCCTGCCCGTACCACGGCTGGGAGTACGAGCCCGACGGCACCTGCGTGAAGATCCCCGCCAACCCGCCCGGCCGCGGCATCCCCAAGAAGGCCCGGGTGGACGCCTATCCGGCCGTCGAGCGCTACGGGCTGATCTGGGCGTACCTGGGCGACCTGCCCGAGGAGCAGCGCCCGCCGATGCCGCACTTCCCCGAGCACGACGACCCGTCCTTCCGCGCCGTCTACTGGGAGACGACGATCGAGGCCAACTACGAGCGCACGATGGAGAACGTCGTGGACGCCGCGCACACGCCGTTCGTCCACGGCACCTCCTTCGGCAACCCGGACAAGCCGGAGATCCCCGACTTCGAGGTGACGCAGAGCGAGTGGCAGGCGGAGGCCGACATCCTGCTCAGCCCGCCGCCGCCGAAGGGCCTGTGGGGCCTGCTGCGCTCCGGGGTGCGCCCCGAGCACGTGGTCGTCACCAACGGCTGGTACCTGCCGAACATCGTCAAGCTGCACGTGCGCCTGCCGTTCGGCGACCTCATCCTGTACGACCACAACATCCCGCTCTCGCAGGGACGCACCCAGGTGAAGATCGTCGGATACCGCAACTTCTTCACCGGCAAATGGGCCGACGGGAACGCGCTCAAGCGCATCTCCAAGATCTTCGAGCAGGACCGGCCCGTGGTCGAGTCGCAGCGGCCCGAGCTGCTGCCCTTCGACCTGTCGGCGGAGCTGCACCTGCGCAGCGACGCCCTGCAGGTCGCCTACCGCCGGCGCCGCCAGCAGCTCATCGACCAGGGCTGGTGGGTGGGCGGCGACGACGTCGTCACGGGTGACGTGCCGCGCCGCCAGGCCACCGTCATCGCCTCTCCCGCGCGCCGCGACAACCCCGAACTCGCCCGCGCCTGGGTGCACAAGACCCGCGGCACCCGTGGCACCGGCGGCACCGACAGCAACGGCACCGGCGCGACGGCGGAGACCGCCGGCGACCTCCAAGGAGAGCGATCATGAGCCTGCCCGCGACGCTGAGCGAGCACACGTTGGGGCGCCTGGTCGCCGCCCTGGACCTGCACGCCGCCGAGGACGTGCCGCTGACCTCGCCCATGTCGCCCGCCCCCGTCGGACGCCTGCGCGTCCTCCGCCCGGCCGCGCCACCGGCCGGCCGGACCGAGACGGCGGCGGCCGGGCCGGCCGGCGTGCCCCCGGCAACGGCGGCTGAGGTGGTGAAGGTGGTCGCGGTCTCGCTGGTGGTGCCGCCGATCGGCCTGGACAGCCACATGATCTTCGCGTTCACCCGCCCCGAGTCCGCGGTGCCGCACTTCACGCTGGACGCGGTCGCCTCGGCCGACTACCACGCCATGCACCTGGACCTCATCCCCCGCGCCGACCTGGCCGTCCACCTGGCCTACCTGGACACCTGCTTCGTCCCGCTCACCGAGCCGCTGGAGGCCGCCTGGCGGCTCGACGGCCTGTCGCCGGCGGCGGTCGGCCCGCGCCAGCGCGCGATGATGTCGCCCTGGATGCTGGTCTGCCGCGCCACCGAGGAGTCCTTCGCCAAGCTCGGCCCGACCGTGGACGCCTACCTCGACCACTGGCTGCGCCTGCTCGCCGCGGGCGTGCCACAGCCCGGTGCGGATCCGGCCGGGCGCGACCGCGCCAACAGGGCCAACCTGTTCTCCCCCGACGTGGACCCGGTCTGGCACCAGGTGACCCGGCTGCTGGGCGAGGAACAGGCCGAACGCGTCCGAGGGGAGCTGCTGAGGTGAGCGAGCCGAGCGAGTGGCAGCGGCGCATCGAGGGCGAGTGGCACGGCCGGCCGTCCCTCTTCGACGCCACCGGCGCCTGGCAGGGGTTCGAGGACATCCGGCGCTCGTCGGTCTTCGAGGACGGCGCGGTCACGTACTACATGGACGGCGGCCTGGAGGGCGGCGGCCCGCTGGCCGGCCGGTTCAAGCTGGGGGCGCCGTTCGCGTTCGGCGTGACCGACGCGGGCGCTGACCGCGTCTACACCGGACCCGACTTCTACGGCTCCGGCCGGCCGTACGGCTCCTTCGTGGACGCCCGGTACTACGGGCCCGGCTGGCAGGTGGGCCTCAACACCTGGAACCTGACGATCGGCGACACCCAGGTCTACTCGTCGGTGCTCTTCCAGGGCCCGGCGGTGGTCGGCTGCTTCAACGGCCTCTACACCCGCGACCCCGCCCAGGTCGGCGACTGGTTGCCGGCCGAGACGGCGAACGGGCCCGTGCCGTACATCCTGCCGACGAAGGCGGCCGGAGCCTACGCGGGGGCGTGCGAGCTGTACGGCCCCGACGGCAAGCCGCAGGGCACCGTGGAGATCACCGTCGAGCTCGAACCGATCGACCTGCTCAGGACCCGCCACCACGTCACCTGGACGGGAGCCCTGGACCGCCGCCACACCGTGGACGTCCGCCGCGACGGGTTCCGCTCCTTCTACGAGGGGCCGGACTCCTGGGGCAACGCCCAGGCGTACGGCCGGGCGAACTTCCCGCGCCTGCACCTCGCGGACGGCGCGCGGCTGGAAGGACGCGAGTTCATGATGGACGCCTCGCCCGGCATGGGCGCGGGCACCTCCCTGGCGGTCGTCTACGAGGTCTTCGAGGGCAATCTGCTCGGCGCGGTCCTGTATGGAGTGCTCACATGGTCATCGTCGTAACCGGCGCCACCCGCGGCATCGGCCGCGGGCTCGCCGACCAGTTCCTCGCCCGCGGCCACCAGGTCGTCACCTGCGGCACCACGGGCGGCGACGTCGTCGCCGACGTGACCGACCGCGAACAGGTCCGCAAGGTGTGGGACACCGCCGTCGAACGGCACGGCCGCGTGGACATGTGGATCAACAACGCCGGCATCACGCAGTCCCGCGTGCCGCTGTGGGAGCTGCCCGCCGGCGAGGCCCGCCAGGTGGTCGACGTCAACCTCAACGGCGTCGTCAACGGCTGTGCCGTCGCGCTGGCCGGCATGGCCGCGCAGGGTCACGGCCACGTGTGGAACATGGAGGGGCTGGGCAGCGACGGCCGTACCGTGCCGGGGCTGGCCCTCTACGGAGCGAGCAAGCGGGCACTGACCTACCTCACCAAGGCGCTGGCCAAGGAGGTGCCTCAGGGCGTCTCCGTCGGGTTGCTCAGCCCCGGCATGGTCGTCACCGACCTGCTGCTGCGCGACGCCGATCCCAGCTCCAGCCGGGTGTTCGGCCTGCTGGCCGACCGGGTGGAGACGGTGACGCCGTGGCTGGCCGAGCAGGCCGTCGCGCGGGCGAAGAACGGCGCACACGTGCGCTGGCTGACCGGCCGCAAGATCCTCACCCGCTTCGCCCTGGCCCCCTTCACCGACCGGAAGGTGCTCCCGTGACCGACGCGCTCGGCTGGCGCCGCAAGTTCGGCGTGATCGCGCCCTCCACGAACACGATCGTGGAGCCCGACTTCTACCGCATGACCGTGCCGGGCGTGACCGCGCACTTCGGCCGGATCCACATCCGCGACCAGAACATGGCCGGCGACGAGGGCATGGAGCGGCTCCTCGAACAGATCCGCGAGGAGATCGGCGCGGCCTGCGAACGGGTGCTCACCTGCGAGCCCGACTACATGGTGATGGGCATGTCCGCCGAGACGTTCTGGGGCGGCGTCGAGGGCAACCGCCAGTTCGTCCGGCAGATCCACGACCTGACCGGCCTCGAGGTCGCCACCGGCGCGGAGGCGTGCGAGCGGGCGTTGCGGCTGTACGGCGCGCGCCGCATCGGCGTGGTCACCCCCTACCAGCCCGTCGGCGACGAGAACGTGGTGCGGTTCTTCTCCGAGATCGGCTTCGAGGTGACCTCGATCGTGGGGCTGAAGTGCCCGACCGCGGTGTCGATCGCCCACGTCACCGAGCCGGAGCTGCGCGACGCCCTGGCGCAGGTCGCTCCGGGCGCGGACGCGATCGTGCAGTGCGGGACCAACCTGTCGATGGTGCGCCTGGCCGACGAGGCGGAGCGCTGGCTCGGCCTGCCGGTCATCGCCATCAACGCGGCCACCTGGTGGATGGCGCTGCGGGACAACGGCATCCAGGACCGGGTGCACGGCGCGGGAAGCCTGCTGAGAGAGCACTGAGAGGCGCGCGCGATGGATTATCCGTTAGCCCTGGCACTCGTCGATTTCCTGCCGGTGCTCGCCATGGCGGCCGGCATCGCCCTGCTCGTGCCGTACGTCGGCCTGGCCTCGGGACGCTTCGCCGGTCGGGTCGCGCTGGCGGGAGGCACGATGGTCGTGCTCGGCGGCGCGCTCAAGGCCGTGTGGAAGCTGCTGGTCGCGGCGGGCGGCCCCGATGTCGCCTGGCTGGCCGGTGTGCAGTTCTTCCTGTTCGGCCCGGGGTTCGCGCTGCTGGCATGGGCGGCGCTGAGCGTCAGGAGGACAGGTGCGGCCCTGAGCTCCGCCCGGGCGGGGGCGCCGTTGTGGGCGCTGGCCTCCTTCGCGGGGGCGGGCGTCGTCGCCGCCCTCCTGGCCGGCGCCACGTGGCCGCTGCTGCTGGTGACCACCGTCTGCGCCACGATCCTCGGCGTCCGGCTGCTCCTGCTCTCCCGCCACCCGGCCGGGCGGTCGCTGTTCGGCTTCAACCTTCTCGGCACCTACACCATGGGCCTGCTCGCCTCACGTCCCGAGCAGACCATCGCCCTGCAGTGGGCCGAGGAGACGCTCAACACGCTCACCTGGGCGGCCTTCGCCCTCGCCGTCTGGCGGCTGTCATGGGAGAGCGCCTCCGCGGATGACCGTCCTGAACCGACAGGAGAGACATCATCGCCACGTCACTGAGGCGGCTGCGCGCCGCCGTCGCGCTCGCCCTCATCCCCGCCATCGCCGTCCTGCCCGCCTCGCCCGCCGGGGCGACGCCCGCCTGGGTGAGCTCGTACGAGATCCAGATCGGCGCGGATCCCGCGACCGTCTACCTGCCGCCCGGCCGGACCGCGCTCCCGGTCGCGCTGCTCCTGCAAGGGGGCAACGTGCCGAGGGAGAGCTACAGCCGCTTCGCCAGGACGGTCGCCGGCTTCGGCTTCGCCGTCGCGGTGCCGGACCACCGGCGCGCGGTGGGACCGGTCAGCGGGCTCTTCCCGGAGAGCCGGCAGATCGACATCACGGCGCAGTGGGCCGCGGAGGAGAACGTCCGCGCCGGCTCCCCGCTCGCCGGGCGGCTCGACGCCGGCCGGCTGGTGCTGCTCGGGCACTCCTTCGGCGCGGCGGCGGGCCTGTTCGCGATCGGCGGGCTGTGCACGCCGCCGTTCTGCTTCGGCCCCGTCTACCAGCGGCCCGCGGCCCTGCGCGCGGCCGCCTTCTACGGTGCCGCGACCGCGGCGCAGGGCGGCCCGGCCGTGCCCATCGCCAACGCCGGCGTGCCCGTGGCCCTGGTGCAGGGCGCCGTGGACGGGGTCAACCCGCCCGCCGCCGCCCGCGCCACCTACGACGGGCTGTCCTCGCCGCCGAAGGCGTACGTCACGGTCGGCGGCGCCAACCACTACGGCCTCACCGACACCCAGACGCCGACCGGCGCGACTCCGGACGCCGTACCGCAGACCGTCACCCAGGACGCGAGCATCGACGCCGCCGCCAGGTGGAGCGGGCTGTTCCTGCGCGCCTCGCTCGGCGACCCCCTGGCCGCGGCCTACGTCTACGGCTTCGGCGACGCCTCCGACGACAGCGTCACCGTGATCCACGACAAGGGCACCACGTGAGCGTGCCGCCACTCGGCCGGGCGGGCGGCTTCCCGCCGGAGGGGGTGGGGGCCGCATGACGGTCCGGCTGTCGATCGCGGGCGGGATCCGGGAGATCGCGGCCGCCGCTCCCGGCACGATCGCGGTGGCCGACGGCGACCGGCGGCTGACTTACGGGGGGCTCGACGACCGTTCGAGCCGCCTGGCGAACGTCCTGCTCGCCGCCGGGCTCCGTCCCGGTGAGCGGGTGGCGGTCCTGCTGGGCAACCGGCTCGAATATCCGGAGGTCGCGGCCGGCATCGCCAAGGCGGGCCTGATCATGGTCCCGCTCAATCCGCGGCTGACCCCGGCCGAGAGCGCGTACATCCTCGATCATTCCGCCGCGGGCGCCCTCGTCGCCGACCAGGCGCACGCCGCTGCGGTGGAGGGCACGACGCTGCCGCCCACGGTGCTGTGCCTGGGCGGTCACGGGCTCGGCCCCTCCTACGAGGCGGCGCTGGCCATGGCGGAGGCCGCCGATCCCCGCGTGAAGGCCGGCGACCTCGACCCGTTCTGCGTCGCCTACACCTCGGGCACCACCGGCCGGCCCAAGGGCGTGCTGATCAGCCACCGCTCCCGCTGCCTCACCTTCTACGCCTCCGCGCTGGAGTGGGGGCTCGGCCCCGGGCGGCGCACGATCGCGGTGGCCCCGATGTACCACGGCGCGGGGTTCGCCTTCGGCTACGCGCCGCTGTGCACGGGCGGCACCGTCGCGATGCTCAGGCAGTGGGATCCGGAGCGGCTGCTGGCGATGATCGCGAAGGAGCGGGCGCAGTCGGTCTTCCTCGTCCCGACGCACGCCCACATGCTGCGCGCGCTCGGCCCCGCCGCCCTGCGCGCGCACGACCTGTCGTCGCTCGACACCCTGTACTTCAACGCCGCGGCCCTGCCGGGGACGCTCAAGGAGTGGGTGCTGGACGCCTTCCCCGGCGTCGGCGTGCACGAGCTGTACGGATCGACCGAGGCGGGCATCGTGAGCGTATGCCGCCCCGCGGACGCGCGACGCAAGCTCGGCTCCGTCGGCCGCCCGTGGTTCATGACCGAGGCCAGGATCGTCGACGACGACGGCAACCCGGCTTCGCGCGGCGAGCTGTTCAGCCGCTCGCCGTACCTGATGAACGGCTACCTCGGCGACCCCGTGGCCACGGCCGGGTGCACCACCCCTGACGGCTTCCTGACCAGCGGCGACATCGTCGAGCGCGACGACGAGGGCTTCATCTACATCGTGGACCGCAAGAAGGACATGATCATTTCTGGGGGCGTGAACATCGCGCCGCGCGAGGTCGAGGAGGTCCTGTCCACGTTCGCCGGCGTGGCCGAGGCGGCCGTGGTCGGCCTGCCGGACGAGCGCTGGGGAGAGCGGGTGACCGCCTTCGTGGTGCCGTTACCCGGCGCGGACGTCGACGTCGCGGCCCTGGTCGCGCACTGCCGTACCCGCCTGAGCGGGCCCAAGGTCCCGCGAACGGTCGAGGTGGTCGCCGCGTTGCCGAGGAACGCGGCGGGCAAGATTCTCAAGCGCGCGTTGAAGGAGAGCCATGCGCCCCCATGTTGAAGTGATCCACGAGGACGACTACATCTGGCACGCGGCCGAGCTCGTCGGCGGCGAGGGCCGGGCCAGCGAGCGGCGGCTGTCGGCCGACGAGGAGGACGGCTCCTGCTCGCTGCGCGTCGACTTCCACACCGACTGGGGGCGCGGCCCCGGCATCCATCACGCCACCACCGAGTTCTACGTGCTCGAAGGCTCCATGACGTACGGAGGCCGCCGCATCGGCGCGGGCGGTTACCTCTACCTGCCCAAGGGCGTCCCGGCCGACGCGGTCACCTTCGCGGAGGGCACCAGGACCCTGCACTACCGGGAGTACGGCGACGCCGGCTTCGACCCCGTGGAGAGCCTGAACGCGCCCCGGTGGGAGGGGGCCCGCGAGGACGTCATCGTGCTGGACTCCGCGGCCATGAACTGGGACGCCGTGCCCAACCCCGGGCCGATGCCGGGCATGTTCATCAAATATCTGCACGTCGATCCGGTCACCTGCTTCTACACCCGGCTCGTGCACGCGCAGGAGGGCTGGGCCGACCACCGGCTGGCCCACCATCCGTGCTACGAGGAGGCGTACACGGTGCAGGGGCTGATGGAGTACAACTTCGGCACGCTCGACCTGGGCACCTATTTCTTCCGGCCCGCCCGGGTCAAGCACGGCCACTTCACCTCCTTGGAGGGCGGCGCCACCTGGCTGCTGCGCTCCGACGGCGAGCTGTACAACTGGTACACCGAGAACGAGTGGATGCGCTGGGGCGGCGAGGCCATCAACTGGGGCCCCGGCGACGGGCGCATGCGCTGGTCGCAGTCGGCCCACGACCTCGGCAGGGGCTCCACCAGGCGGAGCGAGCGCGATCGGGAGCTGCTCGGGGCCTCGCTGGACTATGCCCGGCAGCAGGGGGCGGTCGATTCCGAATGGTTCCCGCCCGGCCACGGGCCTGACAAGAGCCTGCTGGCCATCGCCAAGGCCATGGACGCCGCCCGCCTCCAGGGCGGCCACGGCGACCACCATCATGACCACGGCGACCACGACCACGGCGACGACCACGACGACCACGGCGGCCACCATGATCACGGCGACCGGCATCCCGCGCTGGAATGGGGCGCGGACCCGGCGAAGCTGGAGCACGCGCACGAGCGCGAGTCGCACAATTGGGGGCAAGGCCGTGCGTGGAAGCCGGGCGACCCCGTGCCCGCTCCCATCGTCTCCAGTCTTCCCGTCCGCAGCCGGTCCCGCGGCCGCTGGGACGGCGACGGCTTGTGAGCGGCGTTTTCGATGGAGGATGATCCGGTGACTCATGTGCGGCGTCTGGCCGAGTTCGCGGCGGCCTGCCGGGACGGTGACCTGCCCGCCGAGGTGCGGGACGACGTGCCAGGCAGGGTGCTCGACGTGCTCGGCAACTGCCTGGCCGCCTACGCCGACCGGCAGGGCGACGCCGCACCCGCCGTCCTGCGTGCCGTACGCCGCTGGGCGGGGAACGGGGAGGCCACCGCGATCGGCAGCGGCGACCTGCTGCCCGCGCCCTCGGCGGCGCTGGTCAACGGCACCCTGGCGCACGCGCTCGACTTCGACGACACCCATCTGCCGTCCGTCCTGCACCCCAGCGCCGCCGTGGTGCCCGCGGCCCTGGCGGCGGCGCAGAGCGCGGGGGCGGGCGGAGCAGAGCTGATCGCGGCGGTCGCGGCGGGCGTCGAGGTGTGCGGCCGGCTCGGCATGGCGTCCTACCTGCCGCAGGCGCGTAACTCGCTCTTCTTCGAGCAGGGCCAGCACGCGACCTCGATCTGCGGCACGCTGGGCGCGGCGGTGGCGGCCGGCCTGCTGTTCGGCCTGCCGGCCGAGGGCATCGCGCACGCGATGGGCGTGGCGGCCTCGATGGGGTCCGGCCTGCTCGAGGCCAACCGCACGGGCGGCACGGTCAAGCGGGTGCACTGCGGCTGGGCGGCGCACGCGGGCGTGTCGGCGGCCGTGCTGGCGATGGAGGGGGTGACCGGGCCGCCGACCGTGCTGGAGGGGCGGTTCGGCTTCTTCCAGGCGTGGCTCGGGGGGCGCTACGACGAAGAGGCGCTGCTGTCCGGGCTCGGTGAGCGGTGGGAGCTGCTGCGTACGGTCTACAAGCCGTACCCGACGAACCATTTCACGCATCCGGCCATCGACTGCGCGCTGGCGCTGCGGCGCGGCGGGCTCGATCCGGCGCGCATCGCGTCGGTCGAGCTGGGCGTCCCCGAGCCGGTGCTGCGCACGATCGCCGAGCCGCCCGAGGAGAAGGCCCGGCCGCGTACGCCGTACCACGCGAAGTTCTCCGGGCCCTACACCGTCGCCGCCGCGCTGCTGGGGGGCGGGGGACTCGGGCTGGCGCTGGAGGACTTCGCCGAGCTGGACCCGGCGCGGCTGGAGCTGGCGTCCCGGGTGCGGTGCGTGGCCGACGAACGGGCCTCGGAGATCTTCCCCCGGGCGTTCGCGGCGGTCCTGCGGGTGCGGCTGCTCGACGGCTCGGCGCTGGAGCATCGGGTCGACTCCTCGCGCGGCGGGCCCGAGCATCCGCTGTCGGCCGATGAGCTGGAGACCAAGTTCCGCTCCAACGCGGGGCAGGCGTTGCCGCAGGGCCAGGTCGGGGAGCTGGCCGAGGCCGCGAGGAAGCTGGGCACGGCACGCACGGTGACCGACCTGCTGCGGCGGACTGTGGCCGCCGGCGACGGCTGATCCGCGTCCCCGACGACCGGTACGGGTCGGCGGCGGCTAGGGCGGGTCGCTGACGAAGACCGGCAGGCGGCGGCCGTCGTCCAGCTCGCGCCAGGCCAGCCGGACGCGCTGGTCGCAGCGCCAGTCGGTGGCACCGATCAGGTTGGTGAGCAGGACCGGGCCCTCGTCGAGCCGGACCCTGGCCACCACATAAGGGGCCGGGTGCTCAGGAGACGGCGACCGGTGCACGACGGTGTAGGAGTCGACGCTCCCGCGCCCGGCCGACTCCCGCCAGCCCAGGTCGGTGCCGCCGCAACCGGTGCAGAGCGCGCGCGGGTAGTGCTGCGTGTGCCCGCAGGCCAGGCAGCATTGCAGCAGCAACCGCCCTTCACGGGTGGCCTCCCACCAGGGCGCGGTGATCTCGTCGCCCGCCGGGCCGCTCCCGGCGGCACCACTCGCCGGGCCGCTCCCGGCGGCACCACTCGTCGGGCTGCTCCGAACAGCGTCGCTCATCGGGCGGCTCCCAGCAGCACGGTCGCGTGGGTGGAGAAGATGCCGCCGACGCCGTGCGCGAGCGCGATCTCGGCGCCGGGCACCTGGCGCGGGCCGCACTCCCCGCGCACCTGACGCACCGCCTCGACGAGCAGGAGCAGCCCGTACATGCCGGGATGGCAGTACGAAAGCCCCCCGCCCGTGGTGTTGAAGGGCAGCTCTCGAGCGCGTACGAAGTCGCCCGCCTCTCCAGGACCGCAGAAACCGAGCCCTTCCAGGGTGAGCAGGACGGTGATCGTGAAGGAGTCGTAGAGCTGGGCGACGTGGACGTCCTGCGGCCCCAGCCCCGCCCGCGCGAAGGCACGCAGTCCCGAGTCGATCGTCCCGGTCCGCAGCAGGTCGCCGGGGGCCGCCATGCCGTCGTGGGTGGTGGACTCCCCGTACCCCAGCACGACGACGGGATCCCGGCGCAGGTCCCGGGCGCGTTCCAGGCTGGTCAGCACGACGGCGGCGCCGCCGTCGGTGACCAGGCAGCAGTCGGCGGCGGTCAGCGGGCTGGAGATCATCGGCTGGGCGAGAACCTGCTCGACGGTGAGCGGTCCCGCCCGGTGGCGGAACGCCTTCGGGTTCAGCAGCGCCCATTCGCGGGCGGCCACCGCGACCTCGGCCAGGTCCTCGCGTCGCGCCCCGCGCTCGTGCAGGTACCGCTGGGCGACCATCGCGTAGTACGACACCGGGTAGAGCGGGCCGTACGGCGCCTCGAACTGCGTCTGCGGCGTGTGCGGCTCCAGCACTCCCCCGAGCGAGCGCGACCGGGCGCTGCGCTGGTCGGAGCCGTAGGAGATCAGGACGGTCGTGCACTGGCCGGCTTCGATGGCCTGGACGGCGCGCGCCACGTACATCTCGAAGGCCGAGCCACCGGCGAAGGTGGAGTCGCTCCAGGCGGGCTGGATGCCGAGATATTCGGCGACCTGGGCGGTCGAGAAGCGCGAGGCCCCGGCCGTGGCCAGGCCGTCGATCTCGCTGAGCGCGAGTCCGGCGTCGTCGAGCGCCCTGGTGATCGCCTGCGTCTGCAGGTGCAGGATGGACTTGCCGGTCACTCCGAGGTCGGACTCGGCCACGCCCACGATGGCGACGGTCAACGGATCACCGCCGTCGACCCGATGCCCCGGCTGTATCGCTCCGGCGGATCGGCGTCGGGCCGCCGCCGCGTCACCACCGGGTCGCCACCGTCGCTCCGGCGGGCGCGACCGCGACCCTGCCGTCCTCGACCACCTCGACCTGCTGCTCGACGGTGATCAGTCCGTCCTCGGCGCCCGCCACCCGCCCCGTGCAGCGCACGGTCTCGCCGGCGAACACCATGCTCCTGAACCGGAAGCGCAGCCTGACGACTCGTGCCCCGGGGCCCAGCCAGTCCTGGAGTTGTTCGGCGAGCAGCGCGCCGAAGACCTGCCCGTCGACCACCGGCCGGTCCAGGCCCTCGGGGGCGTAGTGCAGCCGGTGCCAGTCCCAGGTGGCTCCGGCGTAGGCGATCATGTCGGGCAGCTCGATGCGCCGCTCCAGCGGCGGGATCACTGTGCCGGGATCCATATCAGCGTCTCCTCGTTGACCGCCAGCAGGTCGCCATGCTGGTTGGTGTAGGTGGCGCGGGAGATCACGAAGAGCTTGCCCGCCTTCTCCTCGGCGTCCTGGATGCGCCAGGTCACCGTGATGACGTCGTCCGGGCGTACCGGCTGGTGGAGCTCGTAGGCGTTGCCGCCGCGGACCAGCCGCGCGCCCGGGATCTCCAGGCCCCAGGTGTGCCCGGCGAAGCCGTCGGCGTCCCTGGGCAGCCCGGTGTACTGGTTGGTCTCGCAGATCAGGGTGGGCGGGGCGACGACGCCCTCGTAGCCGTGCGCGCGGGCGTAGGCGTCGTCGGTGTAGAGCGGGTTGTCGTCGCCCACGGCCTGGGCGAAGTAGCGGAAGGCCGCCCGGCCCAGCTCCTCCGGCGCGGTGTAGGCCGCCTCCCGGCCGACCAGGGCCGCGATCTCGCCGGGCGTCATGGGAACACCGCCGTGGGCACGACCTCGATCAGGAACTCCGGGCGCAACAGGGCCGAGCAGACCACCGAGGTGAGCGCGTACCCGCCGGGGAAGCACCGGTCCCGTAGATCGCTTATTTCGTGATATTTCGGGATGGCGGCTGGGGTGAGGTATTCGACCAGGCGTACCACCGCGTCTCCCGCCAGCCCCGCCTCGCGCAGCACCGCCACGATCGAGGCGTAGGTGAACTCGGCCTGGGCGAGCAGGTCGCCGTCGAAGACGGCCTGCTGCGTCACCGGGTCGAGTGCCCCGAAACCCGACATGAACAGGGTGTCCCCGGCCGCCACCCCCGGCTGGTAGGTGAGCGTGTCGTACCGTGCCCAGCCGGGGTTGACCGGCCGCAGCGGGCGCCGGGAGGCGACCGCGTCGAGCCACACCATCGCGCCCTCGGCCACCGGGTGGTCGACGAGGATGCCGGCCGCTCCCGGGTACACCCCGCCCTCGCCACCGAGCAGCTCCTTGCGCGGGCGGCCGCAGCGCGGGTATTCGGCGCGGGTGGCCGTGGCGGTGTAGTCGGTCGTGCGCACCAGCGCGTCCAGGCCGGTGCCCGCGACCTTGAGCAGGTCGCCGGCGACGTCCAGGCAGGAACGGTACTGCTCGCGGAAGCCGGCCGTCAGGTCGGCGGGCAGGATGCCGGGCAGATAGACGATCTCGCCGGCCACCGTGACCACCCCGTGCGGGGTCGCGGTCCGCTCCCCGCCGCCGGGGTACGCGGTCACCTCGACCGCCACCTGGTGTCCTGGCTCGACCAGCCGCTCGACCGCCACCCTGGACACGGTCACCCCACCGAACCCGGCAGCTTCCCGCACCCCGCCAAGCCTCCCTATCC
>NZ_VCKX01000714.1 GCF_005889725.1 Nonomuraea zeae | reverse complement strand
GCGGAGGGGGCGTTCATGGGGATGGCGTCCATGGCGCTCAGATACTCCGTCATGCTCCGTACGGCGTTGCCGCGGCTGGGGATGCTGTAGCCGTCCATCTGGATGGATTCGTCAGTGACGCGGTGGCCGCCGAGACCGAGCAGGTAGCGGCCGGGGAAGGCTTCGTTGAGCGCGCGCTCGGCGGTCGCCATGGCGATCGGGTCGCGCAGCGCGATGTTGGCGATGCCCGCGGCGACGGTCATGTGCTTGGTGGCCGACAGGGTCATCCAGGCCTGGCTGACGGTGTCGCGGCCGAACCCCTCGCCGAACCAGAGCGTGTCGTAGCCGAGCTCCTCGATCTCCGCGGCCGCTTCGGCGACGTGCGAGGCGGGGAGGGCGTCCAAGGCGAACGTCCAGATCCCGATTTTTCCGAGCATGTGTGACCCCTTCTTATCCGGAGAGCTTCTCCGGTTGGATGGGCGATACAATACGGAGAGCCATTCCGGTTTTGCAACCCCAGGAGTCGCCATGAGGGCGGACGCGCGCCGCAACTACGACCACATCGTGGCCACGGCCAGGGTCGTCTTCGCCGAGGACGGCCCCGAGGCGTCGCTCAACGAGGTGGCGCGGCGGGCGCAGGTGGGGCCGGGGACTCTCTACCGGCATTTCCCGACCCGGCAGGCGTTGCTGGTCGCCGTGTTCCGGGAGCGGATCGACCGCCTGTGCGCCCTCGCCGACGAGCTCGCCGCCGAGCCGGGCGGAGACGGCGGTGCGGGCGAGGCCATGGGGGCCGGGGGCTGTCTC
>NZ_VCKX01000713.1 GCF_005889725.1 Nonomuraea zeae | reverse complement strand
TCGGCCGGGTCTCCCTCGATCGCGACCTGATCCTGTACCTGTTCGGCACCCCCGGGCAGCACCGGTTCTGGTTCATGTGGGACGACCTGGTGCGGGGTGCCATCGGCGCGGTCGTGCTGGTGGACACGCGCCGTCTTGCCGACAGCTTTCCGGCGATCGACTATTTCGAGGAGGCCCAGCTCCCGTTCGTGGTGGGCGTCAACGGATGGGACGGCCAATATCCGCACAGTGACGCCGAGGTGCGCGACGCGCTCACCCTGGCCCCGCACATCCCGCTCGTACGTCTGGACGCGCGCTCCAAGGACTCGGTCAAGAGCGCGCTGATCAACCTGGTCGAGCACGCCCTCACGGTCCGCATGGCCGTGCCGGGCTGGGGCGGTTGACCCCTGCCCGCGAGTGCGTTGACAGCGCAGCCATCCACCTGATCACAATGGCCACGGTCCCGACGAGCAGCGCAGGAGCACCATGTCCCGTGGCCGTGTCCCATGAACGTGCGCAACCCGATCACGGGGCAGATCGACCGGCCGCTCTCTCCCGTCCCACCCGACCGGCTGGCCGCCGCCGCGGCCGGGCTGCGGGCGGCGGCTCCCGCCTGGGCGGGCGCCGAGCGCTCGGACGTGCTCTCCCGGTTCGGCGCCGCGCTGGCCGATGACGACGACCTGCTCGCCGCGCTGGTGGCCGACACCGGCAGGGTGGGGGAGTCGGTGCTGGAGCGGCAGATCGTGGCCGGCCTGGTCGAGCGATGGGTACGCCGGGCGCCCGCCCTCCTCGCGCCCCCGGCCGAGCC
>NZ_VCKX01000712.1 GCF_005889725.1 Nonomuraea zeae | reverse complement strand
CCGCGCAGGAACGCCAGCCAGCCCGCCCCGTCCTCGGATGAGACGACGTCGATGCCGAGGATCTCGCGGTGCCCGTCGGCGTTGACGCCGGTCGCGACCAGGGCGTGCACGTTGACCGTGCGCCCTCCCTCGCGAACCTTCTGCGTCAGTGCGTCGATCCACACGAACGTGTACGGCCCGGCGTCCAACGGCCGGTCGCGGAACTCGCTGACCATCTGGTCCAGCTCCCGGGCCATTACGCTGACCTGCGATTTGGACAGCCGGGTGACCCCGAGTTGCTCGGCCAGCCGCTCCACCCGCCGGGTCGAGACGCCCAGCAGGTAGGAGGTGGCCACCACCGAGGCCAGCGCCCGCTCGGCCCGCCGCTGCCGCTCCAGCAGCCAGTCCGGGTAGTACGTGCCGGTCCGCAGCTTCGGGATGGCCAGCTCCACGGTCCCGGCGCGGGTGTCCCACTCGCGCCGCCGGTAGCCGTTGCGCGAGTTGACGCGCGCCTCGGACACCTCGCCGTAGCCGGCGCCGCAGCGCTGCTCGACCTCGGCGTCCATCATCATCTGCGCCATCCGCGCCACCATCTCGCGCAGCACATCGGGCGACGCGGTGGCGAGGGTCTCGTCGAACCACTCACCCTGAACAGGCAGAATGTCTTTAGCGGCCACTTCTCGTTCTCCTTCTTTGCCTTCGACAGCTGTGAAGGATCGCGGAGTGGCCGCCCTCATGTCACATCGATCTTCCCTCACGGGCATCAAGGTGACGAACGGGTTCAAACCCGTACACCACTCCCGTGGACGCTAAC
>NZ_VCKX01000711.1 GCF_005889725.1 Nonomuraea zeae | reverse complement strand
CTAGAAGTCCATGTCGCCGCCGCCCGGCATGGCCGGAGCGGCAGGGTTCTTCTCGGGCTTCTCGGCGATGACGGCCTCGGTGGTGAGGAAGAGCGCCGCGATGGAGGCGGCGTTCTGCAGCGCGGAGCGCGTCACCTTGGCCGGGTCGAGGATGCCCGCCTCGAACATGTTGACGTATTCGCCGGTGGCGGCGTTGAGGCCCTCACCCGGGGTGAGGTTGCGCACGCGCTCCACCACGACACCGCCTTCGAGGCCGGCGTTGACGGCGATCTGCTTCAGCGGCTCCTCAAGAGCCTTCTTCACGATCGCCGCGCCGGTGGCCTCGTCGCCGGTCAGCTCGAGCTTGTCGAACGCCTTGGCGCCGGCCTGCAGCAGCGCCACGCCACCGCCGGGCACGATGCCCTCCTCGACGGCCGCCTTGGCGTTACGCACGGCGTCCTCGATGCGGTGCTTGCGCTCCTTGAGCTCGACCTCGGTCGCCGCACCGGCCTTGATGACCGCGACACCACCGGCGAGCTTGGCCAGGCGCTCCTGGAGCTTCTCGCGGTCGTAGTCGGAGTCGGTGCGCTCGATCTCGGCGCGGATCTCGTTGACCCGGCCGGCGATCTGCTCGGCGTCACCGGCGCCGTCCACGATCGTGGTCTCGTCCTTGGTCACCACGACCTTGCGGGCGCGGCCGAGCAGGTCGAGGGTGGCGTTCTCCAGCTTGAGACCGACCTCCTCGGCGATGACCTGGCCACCGGCCAGGATCGCGATGTCGTTCAGCATCGCCTTGCGACGGTCACCGAAGCCCGG
>NZ_VCKX01000710.1 GCF_005889725.1 Nonomuraea zeae | reverse complement strand
GGCCAGCCGAGCCCGCCGCCGGGTGCGCGGCCAGGCCCCCGCCACCGGCCCCGACCTGGCCCGCCAGCGCGACGTCGTGCACGCCTATCTCGCCGCCTCCCGCGACGGCGACTTCGACGCGCTCGTCACCCTGCTCCACCCCGACGTCGTGCTGCACGCCGACGGCGAGGCCCTGCCCACCGGCGTGCCGGTCGCGCTCCGCGGCGCCCGCTCCGTGGCCAGGGGCGCGTACCCCGCCGCGGCCAGGATCCCGGACACCCGTCCGGCGCTGGTGAACGGGTCCGCCGGGCTCGTGATGGCACCCGGCGGACGGTTGTTCCTGGTGCTCGACTTCACCTACGCCGCCGACGGCCTGATCACCGCGATCGACGTGATCGCGAACCCCGACCGCCTGCGCCATGTCCACGTCGCCGTCCTCCACGCGGATTGATCACTTAGGACCGTGAGCGGCAGCATCCTTGCCACGGGGCGATCGCCCAGGGCCGTGAGCGGCAGCATCCTTGACGCGGGGCGAACGCTCAGGGCGGCGAGCGGCGCGGCATCCTCGAACACGGATTGATCGCCCAGGGCTGCGGGCGGTGTCCACCACTGCGGTTCGATCGCCCGTCGCTGTGTACGAAGGCATCTTCCAGCCCGCCCGGCCACGGATTCCTCCCGCGCTCGCTCGCCTGCCCTGGACTACGTCTTCCGCCGCGGTCACAGCCCCAGCGCCTTTACATTGTAGACTTCTAGGCCCCTTCGGGGCGTGGCACGTGTGGGAAAATCCGACCGGGCCGCTCGCCGACGTCGGTGAATCATGGCGCAGCTGAGGCCGAATTGTAGCTTGATGCTGG
>NZ_VCKX01000073.1 GCF_005889725.1 Nonomuraea zeae | reverse complement strand
GGGGCGGGGGTCCTGGTGGCGTTCCTCCATGGAGGGCAAACCTACCGGGAACGCCCGTCCACCCTCGATCCCGCGCGAGGCCGTCAGATCTTCACCTGGCGCAGACGGGCCGAGGCGTCGCCGGTGACGGGGTCGCCGTGGCCGACGCAGACCAGGGACAGGTCAAGCTCCGACAGGCGGCGGAAGGAGTCGGCTGCCCCCTGCCTGTCGATGTTGAAGACGCCCAGCATCGGATGGTCGCCCACGTTGGCGATCGTGTCGCCCGCGAACAGCAGCCGGTGAGCCGGCACGTGGATGGCGATGCTGCCGGGAGTGTGGCCCGGGATGCCGATCACGTGCGCGCCGCCGCCGAAGTCGAGCACGTCGCCGTCCGCCAGCTCGCGATCCACCCGGGCCGGGGACGGCGCGGGGATCGGCGGCAGGCCGTCGAACAGCTCGCGCTCCCAGTCCGGCAGGTCCGCGCGGTCAGGCACCCGCTGCCGGTAGTCGCCGCGCAGTACCGGGGCGTCGGCGGCGTGCACCAGGAACGGCGCGTCGTCGCCGAGCTCGGACAGCGCGCCCCAGTGATCGTCGTGGCCATGGGTGACGACGACCGCGCGCAGGTGACCGAGCGTGAAGCCGAGCCCTTCGACGGCGGCCTTGATCTCGGCGCCCGAGCCCGGCACGCCGGCGTCGATCAGCGTCAGGGCATCGCCCTCGTGCCAGAGGTAGGCGTTACCGACGTCGAAACGCAGCAGATGCAACGTGGGCAGCAGCTCGATCAACTCCATGCCCAGGAACCTACGTCCCGCCCGACCCCAGGCGGCCACCTTTCGCTCCGGGCAGATCCGGATTACGTGCGGGGCGAAGCAGTCGGAAGGGCATGGTGTACGCGGCCATACAGGACTCGCACGCGGACGTGGAGCGGTCAGCCGGATGTGGAGTGACCCGCCGGGTGCGAAGCCACCTGCTCGGCGTGGAGTGACCCACCCGACGCAAAACCGCCCGCCCCGCGTGAAGCGACCACCGGACGCGAAGCCGCCCTGCCCGACGTGGAACGGCCCGCCGGACGCGAAACCACCCGCCCCGCATGGAGCAACCCACCGGACGCGAAGCCGTCTGCCGGGCGTGGGCCGCCGGATCCGGCGGGGTCGGACGCGAATGCCGAATGGCGACCGGATGGCCATGGCGTACGCCGACCGGACCCACAGACGCGTACGTGGAGCAGCCGGACCGGTCCCTGGCGGTCGCGGGCCCGGGTGATGGGCTACCTGTGCCGCGAGCGGATCCGGGTCCTGGCTGACCGGCTCATCGTGAGTGTCGTCCTCTTCGGCACCCCCGTCGAAACGGCCGTCGCCCGTGAAGCGGCTGCCGTGCCCGTCGGCGCGGACCGGCTCGTACGCAAACCGGCTCGTGCGTCGCCCGGCGCGTCCACCGGCGGCCGGCCCGAAGCTGGGCAGCCTCCTTTCACCAGGGCTGCGGGCGATCATCCTTGAGGGGTGAGCCGAGGCACCTTCTCGCAAGGGGTGTGAACCGCCGAACGAACGACGCTCACCTGGCCCAGCACGCGTGAGCCCCGCGGCAGCTCCTGCAACCCGATCGACTGGCGCAGGGCGCCGCGCTGATCGGCGGGGACGTCGACGACATAGATGGTGTACTGCGCGCCCTTCATCTTGGAGTCGGCCAGGCCGAGAGAGGCAGTGGCCGACCACAGGCGAAGCCCTTGCTCATCGAGCTCCACCTCCTCGTCGAACCAGAACGTCTTGGTCTGGACGTTGTAGTGGAAGACGATCGGCCGCACCCCCTCCCACGGACGCGACAGCTCCCCGCGCAGCCGGGTGCACATCTGGGTTTCCTGGCCCGGGAGCAGGGTCAGGAACCGTGTCGTCGGCTCGGGGCCCGGCTGGACGTTGCCGAAGAAGGACGTGAGGAAGGCCGTGATCGTCGCCACCGACGCCGCCACGGCCAGCCCTTTGACGATCCGGCCACCCCATCGGCGGCGAGACCTGGTCCGCTCCGCCGGGGCCTGCTGGTCCGGGGCCGTGGCGCTGTGTGGTTGGGCCGGCGGAGGGGGTGATGAAGGCATGGGCGACTCCCGCTGTCGATCGACCAGATCCCGGACACTCTCCTTGCTTACTGTAATTGAGAGATAACATTTAGTAACGGAGCGCGGCTGGACAGTCACCCGGCGGCCGGTGGCGCTGCGCCTTTCGGTAAAGGACGATCAAGGACGGCTCCGGGCGTGCGGCGCCGGTGGCGGGGACGGGCCGCCGTACGAGACCGGGATGGACGCGCTGCGGGACGGCCCGGCGGCTGTTCCAGGCGTCCCGGCCGATCCCGCCGGACCCGGGGTGCGAATACGGGACGTCGTCCCTGAAGCAGGGATTCTTCTTCGAGAAAATGTCGTAAACCCGGACATTCAGCCCTATCGTGTGGAGCGCCGGACTACGCGATGAGAGGAGCGGGATCCCGGACATGCGCCCGCTCCATCCGAACGATCCCGAGCGGATCGGCGGCTACCGGCTCGCCGGGGTGCTGGGCTCGGGCGGGCAGGGCGTGGTCTACCGCGCGACCGGCGACGACGGGCGCGAGGTCGCCGTCAAGCTGCTGCACGACCATCTGAGCCACGACGACGGCATCGCCAAGGGGTTCCTGCGGGAGGCGGAGGCGGCGCGCCGGGTGGCGGCGTTCTGCACGGCCGCCGTGCTGGACGTCGGGATGCTCGACGACCGGCCGTACATCGTCAGCGAGTACATTCCCGGCGAAACCCTGCAGTCGCTCGTCCGGTCGGCGGGACCGCGTACGGGCGGGGCTCTGGACCGGCTGGCGATCTCGACGCTGACCGCGCTGGCGGCGATCCACCAGGCCGGGATCGTGCACCGGGACTTCAAGCCGGCCAACGTGCTGATGGGGCCGGACGGGCCGATCGTCATCGACTTCGGGATCGCCAAGGCGCTCGACGCCACCACGCGGACGTCGGGGCCGGTGGGGACGCCTGCGTACATGTCGCCCGAGCAGTTCAGGGGTGAGCGGGTCGGGCCCGAGTCGGACGTGTTCGGCTGGGCGGGGACGCTGGTCTTCGCCGCCACCGGCCGCCCGCCCTTCGCCGGGGACACGGTCGCGGCCATCGTGAACGGGGTGCTCAGCGGAACAGCCCGGCTGGAGGGGGTGCCGGCGCATCTGCTGGGCGTGATCGAGTCGTGCCTGGCCAAGGACCCGCTGTCCCGCCCGACGCCGGCCGGCCTGCTCCAGCAGCTGATCCGGCAGGCCGGCCCGGCCTCCCGCTCCGCCGTGAGCCCTGCCACTCCCGGCCAGGCGAGCCCGAACCGCTCCGGCCCCGTGGGACCGGCAATCCCTGCCCCAGCCCGACCGACCCACCTCGGCCCCGTGGGACCGGCGACCCCCGACCCGGCCCGACCTACGCACTCCACCCCTCAGGGGCCGGCCGTCGCCGACCCGATGGGGTCCGGCCTTCCCGCCTCCCGATCTGCCGGCCCGGCCGTCCCCAGTTCCCCTCCCTGGGGAGCGCCTCGCACCGGCGTCCCGTCCAGAGGTCCAGGCGTCCCCGACTCCCCTCATGAGTCCCGTCCCGGAGCGGGGCCCATAGGTCCGGCGATCCCCAGCTCAGCGCGGGCCGGAGCGGTGCCCGCGGGAACGGTCCTGCCTCAACCTGGGGCGCCGGGGGCGGGTGCCGAGTCGACCACCGCGCCGGGACGGGCCAGGCCGGTGAGCCGCCGTGCCCTGATCGGTGGCCTCGCCGCCGCGTCCGTTGCCGGAGTCGCCGCGTACGCCGCCCTCCGGCAGGGCGGCGACGCGTTGTGGCCGGATGGAGGCGTGACGGACCGGCCCACCGGAGGACCGACCGGCCGGGCGACCGTCAGCGGGTCGGCGACCGCCGATCCCACCGGCAACGCGTCACCCGCTGCGTCGCCGGATGTGAGCGCGTCGGCCGAGCCGTTCGGCACGCAGGTCGTGGAGCCGGTGTCGCTGCCCGGAGCGAGCGGTGCGCCGGCGGCGCTGGCCGCCGCCATCGTCACTGGGGCCGGCGTGCCAGACGGCACTGCGACCTCCGGAACCGCCGCCGCCGGCCGTTCCGCCGTCGTCTGTGGCACTGACAAGGGTGTGGTGCTGGGGTGGGAGCTGGGTGCGGCGGCCGTCGCCCGGCTCGGCGACGGCGGCGGCTCCGCGACCTCGGTCGCCGCCGGCACCGTTGACGGCCTCGCGGGCGGCAGGCCGGTGGCGGCCTCCGGGCATGCGGACGGCACGATGCGGCTGTGGAGCCTGACCGGCGAGAGCCTGGCCACGCACCGAGCCACCGACCCGATCCTCGCCGTGACGATCACCGGCCCGGCGGACGCGGGGCAGGCAGGCGGAGGCCGGGCAGTCGCGGTCTCGCAGAAGTACGACGGCATGACCGACCTGCACAGCGTCGTACGCCTCTGGGACATCGCCACCGGCAAGCAGCTCGGCCCCGCGATCACCGACCACTTCCAGGGGATCAGGGGGCTGGCGTTCGGCCGGCTCGGCGACCATGACGTGCTGGTCACGGGAGACGGCGGCGAACGCGTCCGGGTGCGCCGCCTGTCCACGGGCCGGATGACGCACTCGTTCCGCACCGGCGAGATCGGCGGCATCGAGCTGCTGGCGTGCGGCGAGATCAAAGGCAAGCCCGTGCTCGTCTCCACCCACCTGGACGCCACCCTCCGCGTGTACGACCTGGCGACCGGCAAGCGCAGGAAGAAGTGGACGTTCAGCGACCAGAGCCCGGACGACCGGGGCGCCACCGCCCTCGTCGCGGGCCGGCTCGGCGACACGCCCATCGCGGCCGTCGCCCACGCCCCGGCGGGCGGGGACGTCATCGTCCGCGTCTGGAACCTGGACGACGGCGAGATCCTGGGCGTGCTGGGCCCCGGCCCGGGAGGCGCGATCCGCACGCTGGCCCTGGCCGAGCACGCCGGTCAGCCCGTCATCGTGGGGGCGGGCGACGACGGGTTGCTACGGAGCTGGAGCCTCGGCCCGATCTGACGACCGGGCCAAGCTGTGGCTGTGGCCGCGGGAGCGGGTGGCAAATCAGCCGTCACCGGCCTCGACCGCGCCCGTCGCAAGGGCAGCACTACGGGTGTCGGGTGCTCGTCGCTGGCAGATGACACCGCGCGGGCATTTCGCGGGGAA
The DNA here is from genome assembly GCF_005889725.1 of Nonomuraea zeae. GTDB lineage: Bacteria > Actinomycetota > Actinomycetes > Streptosporangiales > Streptosporangiaceae > Nonomuraea > Nonomuraea zeae. The sequence continues at coordinate 40,530 of NZ_VCKX01000073.1, read as the reverse complement.
TGCGAAATGGCGCTGCAGAGTAGGCAGAATAAGCAGAATAGCGCGATTAATCGCTTCTCCCCTGCTCAAAGGCGCTTTGGCCGATGGACTCCGGTCCGGATGCACGCGCCTCGGCAACTGCGGCCGTAGAAAGGTGCGGTTGCGGAATTTCCTCCTAGCCCCGCCGTCAACTCGTCGGGTAAACCGGCCGGGTCACCGGCCTGATGTTCAGCAGCGAACGGACGGCCGGCACCATCCGGATACGGGACACAGCGGCGCGCGCGATTCGCAGGGGGCCAACCTCAGGTGACGGCGCGGTCGATGGTCTCGGGGGCGAGGACGTGCTCGACCACCATGACGGCGGCGCCGATGACGCCCGCGCGGTCCCCCAGCGTGCTCGCCCGGATGCCCAGGCTCTGGGTGGCCAGCGGCAGCGACCGGCTGTAGATCGTTTCCCGTACCCCCGCCAGCACCTGCTCCCCCGCCTCCGCGATGTCTCCGCCGAGCACGATGACCGAGGGGTTGAAGAAGTTCACGATGGCGGCCATCACCACCCCCACCTCCCGCCCGGCCTGCCGGACCAGGCGCGTGGCCCTGAGGTCGCCCGCGCGCATCAGCGCCACCACGTCCCGGCTGCCCCGCGCCTCGACCCCCGCCGCGCGCAGCGCCGCCGCCATCGACGCCCCGCCCGCGACCGCCTCCAGGCAGCCGGCGTTGCCGCATCTGCACGGCGCGTCCGAGGCCGGCACCCGGATGTGGCCGACGTCGCCGGCCGCTCCCTGCGCGCCCCGGTGCAGCCTGCGGCCCGAGATGATGCCGCAGCCGATCCCGGTGCCGATCTTGATGAAGATCAGATGGTCGACGGCCGGCCCGGCGGCCCAGTGCTCGCCGAGCGCCATGATGTTCACGTCGTTGTCCACCAGCACCGGAGCCCCGAGGCGGGCCCCCAGCCACTCGGGGACGGGGAAACCGTCCCAGCCCGGCATGATCGGCGGGCTCACCGGACGGCCCGAGGCGTGCTCGACCGGGCCGGGCAGGCCGACGCCCACCCCGCAGACCGCGGCCGGATCGCGCCCGAGCCCGGCCAGCAGCTCCTCGAACGCGGCGGCCACGAACTCCAGCGTCCGCTCCGGCCCTTCGCCGATGGGCAGCTCGACGGCCTGTTCCGCGAGCACGGTCAGGCACAGGTCGACGACGGCCAGGCGGGCGTGGGTGGCGCCCAGGTCGGCGGCCAGCACGACCCGCCCGCCCCCGCTGAACGCGAACACCGCCGCGGGCCGGCCGCCCGAGGAGATCGCGCCGTCCCCGGCCGCCACCCAGCGGTGGTCGATCAGCCCGTCGAGCCGCTGCGAGACCGTGGACCTGGACAGGCCCGTGAGCTGGGCGAGCTCGGCTCGGGTACGGGCGTGGCCGTCCCTGAGAATCGCCAACAGCGCCCCTGCCCCCGAGCTGTGGCCGTTGGCTCCACTTGACATGCAAACACCTTACTTCGGACATCGACCGACTTATGGTGACAGGAATTAAAAGTCGGTTTTATCGTCACGAAATAGGCGAAACGTCTGCGGCACTAAAGCGTCGGCTTCCGGGCCTTCAGCGCCGTCCAGCGGCTCCTCGCCGTAGCCTCACCTCCGTCCCGCCGAGCGCCAGCCTCATGGCACTCAGCTCGCCTCCCACAGGTCGCAGTTGTGCTCGGCCGCCATGGTCGCCGACGGGACCGGCGTCGAGCGGCCTCCCGCGCGCAGCGACATGATCAGGGAGGTCCTGTTGACGTCCGGCCAGCCCGCCGAGCCCCGCGCCTGCGGCCGTCCCGTACGCGTGAACGCGCCCCAGTAGTGCACCATGTCCCGCGCCAGCCGGCGCTCGGCGGCGTCGAACGTGGGCGCGATCGGCGTCCCGTTGTCGAAGCTCGGCCACAGGTAGGCCAGCTCCGCCGCGTGCCCGGCGCCCCACTCGTAGCCGATCGGCTCCGGAGTCAGGCCGGGCCCCGTGCGGTGGTCGAAGCGGTAGCCGTACACGCGGGTGTGGGCGGACAGGGCCTCGATGAAGCGCAGCGTGGAGCAGCCGCCGATGCCCGCCAGAAAGCCCGAGTCCGTGAAGATCGCCCCCGTGAGGTACGCCGAGGTGAACTGGTCGGACTGCGCCGGCCACGGATACCGGGCCAGGACGGCGTCGGCCCGGCCGCCGAAGAGCGCGCGCACCCACTCCTCGTACCGCTGCCGGCTCCAGCCCCGGTTGCCCTGCAGGAAGGTACGGCCCTCGTCACGGTTGGAGCCCACGATCAGGGGCACCCGCTGGAAGCGGCCGGCCCGTACGGCGGTGTCGGGGCTCTCCGGCAGCACCGGGCCGCCGTGCACGAACGAGGTGAACTGCGGCCCGTCCACCAGCCGCGCCGCGCTCAATGCCCGCAGGCACGCGACGGCCGCCCCGTCGTCGGGGCAGCCGAGCGTGGCCGCGATGGACGTGCCGGACTGCTCTCCCTCGGCCACCGGGCGGCTGACGCAGGAGCCGCTCTGGATGATGCCCCGGCCGAAGAGCCCGGCCGAGGCGGGCGCGGTCAGGTGGGCGCAGACGGAGAACCCGCCCGCCGACTCCCCGTCGATGGTCACCTGCCGGGGATCGCCGCCGAACGCGCCGATGTTGCGCCGCACCCAGCGCAGCGCCGCCTGCTGGTCGAGCAGGCCGTAGTTGCCCGACTGCCCCGCCTCCGCGGTCAGCGCCGGATGGGCGAGGAAGCCGAGCACGCCGAGGCGGTAGTTGACGCTGACCACGACGACGTCCTCGAGCTGGGCGATCAGCGTGCCGTCGTGCTGGTTCGCCGAGCCGTTGACCAGGCCGCCGCCGTGGATCCAGAACAGGACGGGCAACCGCCGGCCGGCCTGCGTGCCCGACGGGCGGAACACGTTCAGGTAGAGGCAGTCCTCGGTCTCCGAACGCGGGCCGTTGGAGCCGGCGGCGGCCGGGCACCGGTTGCCCCACCGGGCCGCGTCGCGCACGCCGCTCCAGGATCGGGCCGGTCGCGGGGCCCGCCAGCGCAGGTCGCCGACGGGCGGGGCGGCGTACGGGAGGGCGAGGAAGCTGTCCACGCCGCCGGCGCGCGCACCGCGTACGAGACCCGTGTCGGTACGCACCACCGGCCGGTCGGCGACCGGCGAGGCGGCGGCGGGGAGCGGGACGAGCGGCGAGGCGGCGAGGAGCACCGCTGCGGCGAGGACGGCCGGCGATCTCCGGCGACGGGACGGCGAGGGGGTGGGCGCCATGTGCACGACTCCTTCGGAGAACGGGACGGAAGGGGTGGTTGCGCCCGAAACATACGAGCCCGAGCGAGCCTGCGATACCGCGTTCACCGCTGGACGGAAGACTTTCGCACCAAGAACATGAGACGGAGGTGAGGGGTCGACCGGAGGAGGCGGCGGTCATGACCACGACCAACGGCGCGACGGTCCACAGCGGCGTCCAGGGCGGCGTCCAGGGAGGTGGCCGCGCTGGCCCCGCGCGGGCTGGGGCTGCGCGAGGCGGCCATGCCGTTCCTGGAGGACCTGTACGAGGCCACCCACCAGCACGTCCAGCTCGCCGTCCTGGACGGGCCCGACGTCCTGTACCTGGAGCGCATCTCCAGCAGGGACGCCGTCGGGGTGCACGGCCGCGTCGGCGGCCGCGTCCCCGCGCACGCCACGGGCGTCGGCCTCGTGCTGCTGGCCTACGCGCCGCCGGCCGAGCAGGAGCGGTACCTGGCGGGGCCGCTGGCGACGTTCACCGACCGGACCATCGCCGACTCCGGCCGGCTGCGGTGGGCGCTGGCCGAGGTGCGGCGCGACGGCTACGTCATCAGCGACCGGCAGGTGACGCTGGACGCGGTGTCGGTGGCGGCGCCCGTGCGGGACGCGGCCGACGAGGTCGTCGCGGCCCTGTCGGTCGTGGTGCGGCTCGGCGATCCCCGGCCGGGAGCGCTCGTCCCGCCCGTCGTCTCGGCGGCCCGCGGCCTGTCGCGCCGGCTCCTGGCCCACCCGGACCGGCCATGAGCAGGCCGTAGCAGGCTTGCGCCCGCCCCGCGTCATGTGATGTCGTGCCGCTCCAGGACCGGCGGAGGGCACGCGCCGCGGGACACCCGTCTCCCGCGTGGCCGCCCGACGTCGTGCGCCGACCCCTTTTTCTTCATGCGCAGGAGGCTTTGCCGTGCCGTTCATCGTGAACTTGACCAGCGGAGACGTCGAACGCGAATATCGCTCGGCCGAGCCCGGCCACTATGGCGGCTCGATACTGGGGCTGCGGCTGCTGGCCGAGCGGACGCCGGCCGGGCTGGACCCGTACGATCCGCGGGCCCTGCTGTACGTGGCGGCCGGGATGCTGGGCGGGACGGCGGCGCCCGGGCTGGCCAAGGCGGTGTTCCTGGCCAAGTCGCCGTTGACGGGGGTGGCCGGCGAGGCGCACGCCCTGGGCCCGTTCGCTGCGGGGATGCGCGGGGCGGGCGCCAAGGCGCTGGCGGTGACGGGGCGGGCCGGGCGGCTGTCGTACCTGCTGATCGAGGGCGGGGAGGTCTCCCTGCACGACGCGCGCGAGCTGCGCGGGCTGGGCACCGGCGCGACGACCGACGCGCTGCGGGCCAGGCACGGCGCGGCGGCGCACGTCGCGGCGATCGGTCCCGCCGGGGAGAACCTCGTGCGGTACGCGAGCGTGGTGACCGATGGCGCCTACGCCGCCGGCCGGTACGGGCTCGGCGCGGTCTTCGGCGCCAAGAACCTCAAGGCGATCGTGTGCGCGGGCGACGCCCCGGCCGAGGTCGCCGACCCCGGCGTGGTCGCCGGGGTGGCCGCCGCCTACCGGGCCGCGCTGAGCACCAACCCGCTCGCCGCGCTGCAGGCCGGGGAGCCCGGGTTCGCCGGGTGGGTGGGCGACCCGCTCGACCCCGGGTACGCCTCCGTGCGGAACTTCTCCGTCCCCGGCGCGACCGGGATGCGGGTTCCCGGCGCGACCGGCTACGACGGCCGGGCGGTGGCCACCACGGGCGCGTGTCCCGGCTGCCCGAACGACTGCCTCAAGGTGTACGCGCCGGACATCCCCGAGCGGCGCTCCGGCGGGCTGGGCCAGGAGGCGTTCCTGTCGCTCGGCTGGAACCTCGGGATCGACGACCTCGACACCGTCCTCACCGCGAACGCGCTCTGCAACGACCTCGGCCTCGACCCCGTCTCACTCGGCGGGACGCTCGCCTTCGCGATGGAGTGCGCGCAGCGCGGCCTGCTGGCGGGCGGGCCCGCGTTCGGCGCGGCGGCGGCGCTGCCGGGGCTGATCAGGGACGTCGCGGCGCGCGGCGGCGCCCTGGGCGACCTGCTCGCCGAAGGGGCGGCGCGGGCGGCGGCAAAGCTGGGGCCGCGGACGGCCGCGTACGCGATGACCGTCAAGGGGGCGGAGCTGCCCTGCTTCGACCCGCGGATCCAGCCGGGGATCGGGCTCGGGTACGCCATCGCGCCCGGCGGCCCCCGCTACGACGCCCTGGAGCACGACCTCGACTTCGACCCCGACGCCGGGCTGGCCTACAGCTTCCCCGAGGCCCGGCGGGTGGGGGCCGAGCCCGCGCCGGTCGCCCTGCTGGACGCCGAGCGGGGGCGGCGCAGCGCCCGGCTGCTGCGGCTGTGGAGCGGGCTCGACGCGCTCAACCTGTGCGTGTTCGCCTCGACCCCGACCAGGCCGCTGACCATCGACCGCCTGACCGCGCTGGTGACCGCCGTGCTCGGGACCTCCTTCACCCTGGAGGACCTGCTGGCGGCCGGGCAGCGGCGGCTGGACGGGCTGCGGACGTACGCGGTCCGCGAGGGCGGCGGCGGACCCGACGAGCTGCCGGACCGGATGCACGACGAGCCGATCACGGAGGGCCCGCACCGGGGGGCGGTACTGGAGCGGGCGGCGTTCGAGCGGGCCCGCGCCGCCTTCCACGCCGAGCTCGGCTGGCACGACACCGAGGTCTGACCCCGGGCGCGGAGCCCGCGGGCGAGGCCCGCGGGCGTTAAGCCGGGGGAAATTTCCCAATAAAAACGATTGACCTCCCTCTTGTTCCGTTTGTGAGGCCGCTGCTATGTTCAGGTCAATCGTTTGAATGGACAGAGGGAGACCATCGGGGATGGCTGTCACGATCGACCTGACGGGCCGCACGGCACTCGTCACGGGTGGCGCGGGAGGTCTCGGGTTCGCCTGCGCCCGCGCGCTCGCCGACGCCGGAGCGGACGTCGTGCTCTCCGACCTGGAGGGGCCGCGGCTCACCGAGGCGGCGGCCGAGCTGGGCGTGCCCGCGCGGGCGGCCGACCTCACCGACCCGGCCCAGGCCGCGGCCCTGGCGGCGGGCCCTGACCGGATCGACGTGCTGGTGAACTGCGCCGGGATCATGCGCACCACCCCGCTGCTCGACATCGAGCCCGCCGAGTGGCTGCGGATCGTGGACGTCAACCTGAACGCCACGTTCTGGCTGACCCAGGCCGTCGGGCGGCGGATGGCCGAGCAGGGCGGCGGCTCGATCGTCACCCTGGCCTCGGTCGCCGCCCGCTCGGGCCGGCCGAACGCCGCCCACTACTCGGCCACCAAGACCGCGCTGCTGTCGCTGACGAAGTCGGCGGCCGAGGCGCTGGCCCCGGTGCGGGTGAACGCGGTCTGCCCCGGCGTGTTCCTGACGAACATGTGGGACGACATCATCAGCGACCGCGACCGGCGCTTCGGACCGGACGCGGGCCACGGCTACCTCAAGGAGGTCAGCGAGCGCTCGCCGCTGCGGCGTCCGGGGCGGCCGGCGGAGGTCGCCTCCGCGGTGCTGTTCCTGGCCAGCGACCTGGCCTCGTTCATCACCGGCCAGGCGCTGAACGTCGACGGCGGACTGGAGATGAGCTGATCGTGCGCCAGACGTTCAAGCTGCTGCCCGAGCTCTTCGGCGACGACGGCATGACGGAGATCTTCTCGGCCGACCGGACCGTGGCGGCCTGGCTGCGCACCGAGGCCGCGCTCGCCCGGGCGCAGGCCGAGGCGGGCGTGATCTCCGAGACCGACGCGCGGGCCATCGCCGGGGCGTGCGTGCCGGGCAACATCGACGTGGAGCGCCTCTGGTCGGAGGCCGTCAACGTCGGCTACCCCATCCTCCCGCTGGTGCGGATGATCGCCGCGGCGCTGCCCGACGGGCCCAACGGCCGCGTCCACTACGGCGCGACCACGCAGGACATCATGGACACCGGCCTGGCCCTGCAGATGGGCGAGGCCCTCGACCGCCTGGCCGAGCTGCTCGGCTCGTTCGGCGACGCGCTCGCCCGGCTCGTGGCCGCGCACGCCGGCACCGTCGTCGCCGCCCGCACGCACGCCCAGCAGGCCGTACCCACGACCTTCGGGGCGAAGATGGCGGTGCTGCTGGCGGAGACGGCCCGGCAGCGCGAGCGAGTGAGCGCGGCGGCGCGGCAGGTGCGGGTCGTGTCGCTGTTCGGCGCCGGCGGCACGTCCGCGGCGATGGGCGAGCGCTCGTCGGAAGTGCGCGAAGGGCTGGCCGGCCGGCTCGGGCTGCGCACGACCGAGGTCCCGTGGCACGTGGCCAGGGACGGCGTCGCCGAGTTCGGCGTGACCTGCGCGTCCCTGGCGGCGACGGCCGCGCGCTTCGCCCGCGAGGTCGTGGACCTGTCGAGGACCGAGGTCGGCGAGGTGCGAGAGGCGGGCGGCCACCACCGCGGCGCGTCCTCGACGATGCCGCAGAAGGCCAACCCGATCGGCTGCGAGGCCGTCATCGGCATGTCGGGCACGGCGGGGGCGCTCAGCTCCGGCCTGTTCCGCGCGATGGAGGCCGGGCACGAGCGGGCGGCGGGCGAGTGGCAGGTCGAGTGGTACGTCGTGCCGCTGCTGGCCGAGCTGGCCGCCGGCGCGCTGGCCACGGCCGCCGAGGTGACCGCCGGGCTGCGGGTCTACCCCGAGGCCATGCGGGCCAACCTGGGCGCGGAAGGCGGCCTGATCATGGCCGAGGCGTACATGATGCGCCTGGCCCCCGCGCTCGGCCGGGAACGGGCGCACGACCTGGTCTACAAGGCGGCGCACGAGGCGCGCGAGCACGGGCGGGAGCTGGCCGACGCGCTGCGCGAGGTCGCCGGGCCCGACGACCTCGCCAGTCTGGGCGCGCTGCCCATCCCGCCCGAGTCCTACATCGGCGATGCGGAGGCGATCTGCGCCGCAGCCCTGGACGCATGGAGGAATGAGCGATGAGCGAGAGAAGGCTCGCGGATCTGCTGGCCATGTGGCGGATCCGCGCGTTCGAGGAGAAGGTGCGCGACCTGCGGGCCGAGGGGCCCGTCGTCGGCTCCGTGCACCTGTGCATCGGCCAGGAGGCCATCCCGGTCGGGGCGTGTGACGAGCTGGAGCCGCAGGACGCGCTGTTCGCGACCTACCGCGGCCACGGCTGGGCGCTGGCCAGGGGCGTGCCGGCGGAGCCGCTGTTCGCCGAGCTGATGGGCCGGGCGACCGGCGTCAACGGCGGCCGGGGCGGCTCGGCGTACTTCACCGCCGCCGAGTACGGCTTCCACGGCGAGAACTCGATCGTGGGCGCGGGCGCGCCGATCGCCTGCGGCGCGGCGCTGGCGGGCCGCTTCGACGGCTCGAACCGGGCCGCGGTGACCGTCTTCGGCGACGGCGCGATGAACCAGGGCGCGGTGCACGAGGCGATGAACTTCGCCGCCGCCTTCGCCCTGCCCGTGGTGTTCGTCTGCGAGAACAACCGCTATTCCGAGCTGACCCCGATCGCCGACATGGTGCGCAGCCCGCGCCTGGCCGGCCGCGCCGCGGCGTACGGCATGCCGGGGCACCGGATCGACGGCAACGACGCCGAGGCGGTGCGCTTCCACGTGCGCGACGCCCTGGAGGTCGCCCGCGAGGGCGGCGGGCCGACCCTGCTGGAGTGCATGACCGAGCGGCTGGTCGGCCACTACATCGGCGACGCCGAGACCTACCGGCGGCCCGGCGAGCTGGAGCGGATCAAGCGCCGCGAGCCGATCGCCCGGCTGCGCGCGGGCCTGCTGGCCGACGGCGTGCCCGCCGCCGAGATCGACGCGGTCGAGCAGCGGGCGCGGGCCGAGATGGACGCGGCCGCCGCGGCCGCGCTGGCCGCGCCGTTCGCCGACCCCGCCACCGCGAGGGAGCACCTGTATGCCTGACCTGTCCTACGGCGAGGCCGTGAACGCCGCGCTGCACCGGCTCATGGAAGAGCTGCCGGAGACCCTGGTGTACGGCGAGGACGTCGGCGTGCCCGGCGGCGTCTTCGGCGTGACCAGAGGGCTGCGCAAGCAGTACGGCGAGCGCGCGTTCGACACCCCGATCAGCGAGTCGGCGATCCTGGGCAGCGCGGTGGGCGCGGCCATGATGGGCCGCCGCCCGATCGTCGAGATCATGTGGGCCGACTTCTCCCTCGTGGCGCTCGACCAGATCGTCAACCAGGCGGCCAACGTGCGTTACGTGTCGGGCGGCCGGCTGCGGGCGCCGCTGACGATCCGCACCCAGCAGGGCAACGCGCCGGGGGCCTGCGCGCAGCACTCGCAGTGCCTGGAGGCGCTGTTCCTGCACGTGCCGGGCCTGCGCGTGTGCATGCCGAGCACCCCGCAGGACGCCTACGACCTGCTGGTCACCGCGGTGCACTGCGACGATCCGGTGCTGGTGATCGAGAACCGGACGCTGTACTTCGGCCGGAAGGAGCCGGTCACCACCGGCGGCCCGGCCAAGCCGATGGGCGCGGCGCGCACCCGCCGCGCCGGCTCCGACGTCACGATCGTCACCTGGGGCGCGATGACGGAGCGGGTGCTGGCGGCGGCCGGGGCCCTGGCGCTGGACGGGATCGAGGCCGAGGTGCTGGAGACGCCGTGGCTCAACCCGTTCGACACCGAGGCGGTCGTGGACAGCGCCCGCCGCACCGGCAGGCTGGCGGTCGTCCACGAGGCGAACGTCACCGGCGGCTTCGGCGCGGAGGTCGTCGCCCGCGTCGCGGGGGCGGGGGTGCCGCTGCTCGCGCCGCCGATCCGGATCGGCACGCCCGACGTGCGGATGCCGGCCGCGCAGGTCCTGGCGCAGGCCCTGGTGCCTGACGCCGAGCGCATCACGGGGGATGTACGGGCCCTGATCAAGGGCTGACACCCATTAGTCAAACGATTGACTCCAGCAGGAGAACCATGAAGAAGGCAATCCTCGTCGCCGCCGCCCTCCTCGCCGGCGCGACGGCCTGCGGCTCATCGTCCACGGGCACGGGCACAGGCACGGGCACGGGCTCGTCCGGCGACGGCAAGAAGGAATACACCGTCGGGGTCTCGAACCTCGGCCTGAGCTTCCCGTTCCCCGCCGCCATCGGCAAGGGCATCAAGGAGGAGGCGGCCAAGCTCGGCGTGCGGATCGTCGAGCTCGACGCGCAGGGCAAGGCGGACAAGCAGAGCAACGACATCCAGGACCTCATCGCCCAGCAGCCCGACGGCGTGCTCATGCTGCCCGTCGACTCGGGCGTGGCGCAGGGTCTGGCCGACCGGCTCAAGGCCTCGGGCGTGCCGACCGTGGCCGTCGCCTCCCAGGTCGGCGACCCCAAGACGCGGCAGCTCAAGGACGTCTACCCCGGCCTGGTGGCGCTGGTCACCCAGGACGAGTACGCCGCGGGCGGCAAGGCGGGCGAGATCGCCGCCTCCGTCGTGCCGGGCGGCGGCAAGCTCGCGATCGTGGAGGGCGCGGCCGGGTTCGCGGAGGTGGTCAACCGCTTCCAGGAGTTCCCGAAGGCGGCCGCGGCCAAGGGCGCGACGTACGAGGTCGTGGCCCGCCAGCCGGGCGACTGGGTGCAGGACAAGGCCCAGTCGGCCTGCCAGAACATGCTCTCCTCCAGCCCCGGCACCCAGCTCTTCTACGCCCAGTCCGACGACATGGCCGTGGGCTGCGCCAAGGCCGTCACGGCGGCCGGGTCGAAGGCCAAGATCGTCGGCATCGGCGGCAGCAAGCTCGGCATCGACGCGGTCAAGTCGGGCGCGATCTCCGGCACCGTCTGCTACAAGCCCGAGGACCTCGGCAAGCTGGCGCTGGACACGCTCTACCGGCACCTGACCGGCGAGCAGAAGCAGGACGCGGCCTTCGTGACCTACGACACCCCGGCGATCACCAAGGACAACCTCGCCGATTGCACGCCGCAATGGTAGGGCCGCCGCTGCTGTCCATGGAGGGCATCGGCAAGTCGTTCCCGAACGGCACGGTCGCGCTGCGCGCGGCCCGGCTCACCGTCCATCCGGGCAGCGTGCACGGCCTGGTCGGGGCGAACGGCGCGGGCAAGTCCACGATGATCAAGGTCATCGCCGGCGCCCACGAGCCGACCTCCGGCGTGGTGCGCTGGAAAGGCGAAGAGGTCGTCTGGCGCGCGCCCGGCGCGGCCAGGAAGGCCGGCGTGGCGACGATCATGCAGCACGTGCCGCTCGCGCCCACGCTGAGCGTGCTGGAGAACGTGTTCCTCGGCGCACGCGGCCCCTGGCGGCTGCCGCGGGCCAGGCGCGCGGAGTTCGCGCGGCTGCTCGAACGGGTCGGCTACGCCATCGACCCCGACGCGGAGGTGTCCGGGCTGGCCATCGGCGAGCGGCAGATGGTGGCGATCCTGCAGGCCCTGGCCACGGGCGCGGAGCTGGTCGTGATGGACGAGCCGACCGCCTCGCTGGCCGAGGGCGAGCGGCAGGTGGTCTTCGACGTGGTGCGCCGGCTGTCCGCGCAGGGCACGGCCTTCCTGTACGTGTCGCACTTCCTCGACGAGGTGCTCTCGCTGACCGACCGGATCACCGTGCTGCGCGACGGCACGGTGGTGGAGGAGGGCGAGACCGCGGGCTACGACGAGGACCGGCTGGTCCAGGCGATCGTGGGCCGCGACCTGCTGGCCGTCGAGCGCAAGGCCGCCGCGCCCCTCGCGGACGACGCCCGCGTGCTGCTGTCGGTGCGCGGGCTGAGCTCGCCGGCGGGCGTGCGCGAGGTGTCGTTCGAGGCCAGGGCGGGCGAGGTGATCGGGATCGCCGGGCTGCTCGGCTCGGGGCGCTCGGAGCTGCTGCACGCCGTCTACGGGGCCGACCCGCGGGCGCGCGGCGAGGTGCTGGTCGAGGGCCGCCCGCTACGCCGCACCCCGCGGGCCGCGGTCGCGGCCGGCATGGCGCTCGTCCCCGAGGACCGGGGCGCCCAGGGCCTGGTCGGCACGTTCCCGATCTGGAAGAACATCTCGCTGCCGCACCTGCCGGCGCTGTCGTCCGGACGGGCGCTGCCGCGCGAGCCCGCCGAGACCGAGCGGGCCGTGCGGGCCATCGCCGATCTCGGCATCGTCTGCCCGGGTCCGGGCGCGCTGCCGGGCGAGCTGTCCGGCGGGAACGCGCAGAAGGTCGTCTTCGGCAAGTGGCTGTACGGCGGCGCGCGGGTGTTCCTGCTCGACGAGCCCACCGCGGGCGTGGACGTCGGGGCCAAGGCCGACATCCTCGAGCTCGTCCGCGCGTTCGCCGCCGGCGGCGGCGCGGTGCTCGTGGCGAGCAGCGAGTTCGAGGAGATCCTCGCCGTGGCGACCAGGGTGCTGGTCGTGCGCGAGGGCCGGATCGTCGCCGAACGGGCGGCGCACGAGACCTCCGAGGAGGAGTTGCTGATGCTGGCGAACGGATTCGGCGAGGGAGGCGCCCGCGATGCCGCGTGAATCCGGCACGGGGGCGGGACGCTCCCGCCTGGCGGCGGCACTCAGGCCGGGCAACGCGGGCGTGGTCTACGCGCTGCTGCTGATCGTCGCCGTCCTGACCCTGCTGTCCGCCCAGCTCGGCCGCCCGCCCTACCTGTCGGCGACGAACGTCATCAACATCCTCGACCAGTCGTCGCTGATCGCGATCCTCGCCGTCTTCACCACGGTCGTGCTGATCAGCGGGAACTTCGACCTGTCCGTGGCCTCCGTCGCCGCGTTCTCGGCCGCGACCGTGCTCAGCCTGGTCGCGCCGCTCGGGCTGCCGGTCGCGATGGCGATCGCGCTCGGCGCGGGGCTGGTGTGCGGGGCGGTGAACGGGCTGATCGTGCAGCTGGTCGGCATCAACGCCTTCATCGTGACGCTGGGCACCATGACGGCGGTGCGCGGGCTGGTGCTCATCCTGACCGACGGCCGGACGATCACCGCCGAGGACCCCGAGGCCCAGCAGTCGCTGATCGCCCTGCAGGCCGGTTACTGGACGGTTCCGCACCTCCCGGCCCTGCTCGGCGCGGCGGCCGTCGTCGCCGGGGCGGTCATGGCACTGCTGGCCCGCCGGTCGGGCGGCCGGCCGGTCGCGGGGATCGTCACCGCCGCCGCCGGTGCCGTCGCCCTCGTGCTCGACCCGGTGCTCGGGTTCGATCTGCGCCTGAGCAAGCCGACGTACTATCTGATCGTGATCGCCGCGATCACCTGGGCGGTGCTGCGCTACACCGTGATCGGCCGCCGCCTGTACGCGGTCGGCGCGAACGCCGAGGCCGCGCGCCTGTCCGGGATCAACGTCAACCGCTACAAGATCGGCGCGTTCGTCCTGAACGGGCTCGGCTCCGGCTTCGTCGGCGTGCTGTTCGCCGCCAAGCTCCTCGCCATCAACCCGACGGGCCTGCAGGGCACCGAGCTGACCGTGCTGGCCGCGGCCATCCTCGGCGGCACCTCGCTGTTCGGCGGCCTGGGCAGCGTGCTGAAGTCGGTGGTCGGGGCGCTCATCCTGTTCACCCTGGACAACGGCTTCAACGTGCTGAACCTGGGAGCCAACTACCAGGGCGTCATCGTGGGCACGGTCGTCGTCGTGGCCGCCGCCATCTACACGGTGGCCGGGCGCGCCCGGCAGGTCCGCCGGATCCGCGAGCCCCGGTCCTCACCACCCCAGCCGGCCGGACCGCCGGCCGGCATCAGGCAGGAGTCATTGCGATGAGAGGCGTCTGGCACTTCTCCTTCACCGTCGCCGACCTCGACAGGTCCGTGGACTTCTACCACGGCCTGCTCGGGTTCACCCTGGTGCACCGGCAGGAGCAGGACAACGACTACACCCGCAGGCTCGTCGGCTACCCCGACGCCGTCCTGCGCGTCGCCCAGCTCGCCGTGCCCGGCCAGCCGCGCGGCCTGTCCACGCACGACCTGGAGCTGGTCGAGTACGTACGGCCGAGGGGCGAGCCCCGCGACCCGGCCCGCCACCTGCCGGGGGCGGCGCACCTGGCGCTCACCGTCGAGGACGCCCGCGCCGAGCACGCCCGCCTGTCGGCGGCCGGGGTCCGCTTCGTCAACCCGCCGGGCGAGATCACGGCGGGCGTGAACAAGGGCGGGTACGCCTGCTACTTCCTCGACCCCGACGAGATCACCCTGGAGCTGGTGCAGCCGCCCGCGCGCGCCTTTGACACCTCCGCCGGGTAGCTCTACGTTGTGCACGCTCAATCGATTGATCATGGGAGGAGGCCCGATGCCCGTCGTCGACGCCCACCAGCACTTCTGGAACCTGGAGACGGGGTCCTACCCCTGGCTGACGCCCGAGGCCGGGCCGATCCACCGGACGTTCGAGCCCGCCGAGCTGATCCCCCAGCTCGCGGCGGCGGGGGTGGACCGCACGGTCCTGGTGCAGTCGATGGACTCCTACGCCGACACCGACGCCATGCTCGCGCAGGCCGACGCCCACCCGTTCATCGGCGCGGTCGTGGGCTGGGTGCCGCTGGACCGGCCGGACGAGGCGGCCGCCGCGCTGGAGCGCTACCGGCGCCATCCCCGCTTCGCCGGGGTCCGGCACCTGATCCACGACGAGCCCGACCCCGACTGGGTGGTGCGGGACTCGGTGATCGAGGGGCTCGGGCTGCTGGCGGCCGCCGGGCTGCCGTTCGACGTGGTCGCGGTGCTGCCCCGGCACCTGGAGCACGTGCCGGTGCTGGCCGAGCGGGTGCCGGGCCTGCGGATGGTGATCGACCACCTCGCCAAGCCGCCGATCGCGGAGAAGGGCTGGGAGCCCTGGGCGTCGCTGCTCGCCCGCGCGGCCGAGTGCCCCGGCGTCTACGCGAAGGTGTCGGGACTCAACACGGCCGCCGTCACAGGGGCCGGCACAGGGGCCGGCACGGAGACGTGGACCGGCGCGGACCTGCGGCCCTACGTGGAGCACGCGATCGAGGTGTTCGGGCCCGACCGGCTGATGTTCGGCAGCGACTGGCCGGTGGCCCTGCTGGCCGGCGACTACGCGAAGGTGTGGCGGGAGACGGGCGTGGCGCTGGCCGGGCTCTCCGACGCCGGCCGGGCGGCCGTGCTCGGCGGCACCGCGACCCGCTTCTACCGCATCCAGGAGACCTCGTGACCCGCCCGCCCGCCATCCAGGAGATCAGATCATGATCGACGTTTTCGCGCCCATCGCGGCCGCGGCGGACCTGTCCGTCCCGGCCGGGCACCGGCTGCCGATCGCCGTCGTCGGCGCGGGCGCCATCGTGGACGTGGCCCACCTGCCCGCCTACCGGCAGGCCGGGCTGGAGGTGTGCGGCCTGTACGACCTCGACGCCGGCCGCGCCGCCGAGGTGGCCGCCCGGCACGGGCTGCCCGGGACGTACGGCTCGCTCGGCGAGCTGCTGGCCGACGAGCGGGTCGCGGTGGTGGACATCGCCGTCGCGCCCGAGGCGCAGCCCGGCATCGCCAGGGCGGCGCTGGAGGCGGGCAAGCACCTGCTGTGCCAGAAGCCGTTCGCGCCCGACGTGGCGACCGGCGCGCGGATCGTCGAGCTGGCGGCGGCCCGCGGGCTGAAGGTCGCGGTGAACCAGCAGCTCCGCTTCGACGAGGGCATCGCCGCCGCCCGTGCCATGGTGCGCGCGGGCTGGATCGGCGAGCCGACGGCGATGACGTTCACCGTGAACATCCTGACCGACTGGAGCGCCTGGGACTGGCTCGTCACCACCGACCGGCTGGAGATCGTCTACCACTCCATCCACTACCTGGACGCGATCCGCTCGATACTCGGCGACCCGGAGCTCGTCTTCTGCACCGGCAGCCGCACGCCGGGCCAGGCCGCCAAGGGCGAGACCCGGACGATGAGCACGCTGGTGTACCCGGGGGACGTGCGGGCGCTCGTCCACGTCACGCACGAGAACCGCACGGACGACCAGGAGGCGTCCTTCCGCATCGACGGCACGGAGGGCGCGATCAAGGGCACGCTCGGCCTCCTGTACGACTATCCGCACGGCCGCCCCGACACCCTGGCCGTCAACAGCCGGGTGCTGCCCACCGACGGCTGGCTGCCGTACCCGGTGACGACGCGGTGGCTGCCGGACGCGGTCGCGGGGCCGATGGGGTCGCTGCTCGCGGCGATCGCGGACGGCGGCGAGCCCGAGACCTCCGGCGCGGACAACCTCGGCACGCTGCGCCTGCTCGACGCCCTCTACCGGTCGATGGACAGCGGTCAGAGCGTGCGCCCGGGATCGCCGGCATGAAGCGCGCCAGGGTGACGCTCGCCGACGTCGCCGCGCTCGCCCGGGTCGACCGGGCCGTCGTCTCCCGCGTCGTCAACAAGGACCCCACGCTCAACATCCGGCAGGAGACGCGCGAGCGGGTGCTGGCGGCGATCGACGAGCTGGGTTACCGGCCCAACGTCGCCGCGCGCAGCCTGCGCACGGCCCGCGCGCACATGTTCGGGCTGTTCATCCCCGACTTCGCCAACCCCGTCTACGCGGAGATCATCAAGGGCGCGGAGGCGGAGGCGGCCTCCCTGGGCTACGTGCTGGTCACCGGCAGCGCGACGGGCGCGGGGGCCGGCGAGTACATGGACCGGCTCGGGCAGGGCCGCATCGACGGCCTGCTGCTGGCCGGGACCAGGGAGGACCCGGGGCTCGTCGAGCAGCTCGACCGGGCGGCCGTGCCATGGCTCATGCTCAACAACCGCAGCACGAGCGTCAAGCGCTACGTCATACTCGACGACGAGCGGGCCGCCGCGCTGGCGGTGGAGCACCTCGTACGCCTCGGCCACCGGCGCATCGCCCACCTCGCGGGCCCGGCCGGGGCCGACACGGCCGCCCGCAGGTCGGCGGGATATTCGGCGGCGATGCACGAGGCCGGGCTGCCGGAGGGGCCCATCGTGGCGGCCGACTACACCCCGGCGGGCGGCGCCGCGGCGATGGCCGGGCTGCTGGCCGGCCCCGAACGGCCGACGGCGGTGTTCGTGGCGAACGTGGCCTCGGCGATCGGGGCCATGGAGGGCGTCAGGGCGGCCGGGCTGGAGATCCCACGGCACGTCTCGATCGTCGCCGTGCACGATCTGGACCTGGCCAGCTACCTGTTCCCGGCGCTGACCACGGTGCGGATGCCGCTGGCCGAGCTGGGCCGGCGGGGGGTGACGCTGCTCGGCAGCCTGAAGCCGGACGACACGGTGGCCGAGGTGCTGGCGGGACCGATAGAGCTGATCCAGCGCCGCTCCACCGCTCCCCCGCCGCCGGGCGGCTGACCACTGCGGCGATGCCGCCGGCCGGCGGCTGACGACTCCACCGCTCCCCCCGCCGGCCGGCGGCTGATGGTGACCGGCCGGGCCCCGGCCGTCGTGCCGCACCCGCGCGGGGCGGGTGCCGATCTCGGTTGGTCTGGCGCTGTGGCGCAGCTCCGGCAGGCCTGTTAGCGTTAACATCAATTCGCGAAGCGGCTTGAACTTACGAACGCTGACAGGGCCTGTCAAGGGCCGGTGCGCGCCGGCCGCCCCGATCCCGCGGCCGACCGGGCACGCCTGGCCGGACCCCGATGTAAGTTTCACGGTTCGCGGCGGCAGGGTTGACGCCCGGGAAAGGCCGCACTTACATTTCCACCGACGCACCGGCGCAGCGTCCCGGCAGGCGCACGGCACGGGCGAGTTCACGCCTCCGCCGCCTGTTCACCCCATCGAGGAGGACCCTTGCGCCGCCTGCCCCGCATCATCGTCGCCGCACTCGCCGCGCTGCCGCTCCTGGGCGGCTCGCTGGCCTACCCGGACCCCGGCCGGGTCACGGGAGACGTCGTGGTGCACGACCCCACGATGATCCGCACCTCGTCCGGCTACGTCGTCTACTCGACGCACGGCTATCTGGAGGCCCGCACCTCCACCGACCGGATCAACTTCACCCGCGCCGGGTCCGCCTTCGGCTCGCCGCCGTCGTGGTGGCGGACGTACTCGCCGGGCAACGACCCGTGGGCGCCGGACGTCTCCCAGCAGGGCGGGAGATACCTGATGTACTACGCGGTCTCCAGCTTCGGCTCCAACAACTCCGCGATCGGCCTGGCCACCAGCTCCACCGGCCGGCCCGGCTCGTGGAGCGACCAGGGCATCGTCTACGCCACCAGCACGAGCTCCGACCACAACGCCATCGACCCGAGCCTCCTGGTGGACTCCTCCGGGCGGTGGTGGCTGAGCTTCGGCTCCTACTGGACCGGCATCCGCATGATCCGGCTGAACCCGTCGACGGGCAAGCAGCTGTCCTCCGACCAGACGCTCTACCACCTGGCCACCCGCCCCGACGCCCCCTACGCCGTCGAGGCGCCGGCGATCGTCCGGCACGGGAGCTACTACTACCTGTTCGCCTCCTACGACCGATGCTGCGCGGGGACCGACAGCACGTACAAGATCAAGGTCGGCCGGTCCAGCAGCCCCACCGGCCCGTACACCGACCGCTCCGGGCGCTCCATGCTGAGCGGCGGCGGCACGCTGGTCCTGGAGACCCACGGCCGCTTCATCGGCCCCGGCGGCCAGAGCATCCTGCACGACAGTGACGGCGACCTGCTCGTCTACCACTACTACGACGGCGCGGCCGGCGGCACGCCCAAGCTCGGGATCAACCTCCTGGGCTGGGACTCGGCGGGCTGGCCCTACGTGTACTGACGGTCCGGGCGGACGGGGCGCGGTCCGCGGGCCGCGCCCACTCCGCCTGCCGGATTTAGGACATCCGATTCGACGGCATTGACATCCCCACAAACCGGACTTTAGGTTTGTGCGAAACGTTTCGACCGCCAATTCGGCCACTCCACGGTCGACGGCTCCGAGGGGTCGGAGGGGAATGCCTTCGCTACGAGACGTGGCCGAGCGCGCACAGGTCGCGGTCAGCACCGTGTCCGCCGCGCTGAACGGCACCCGCCCGGTGGCGGCGGCGACCAAGCTGCGCATCGAGCAGGCCGCGGCCGAGCTCGGCTACCGCCCGAACCTGCTGGCCCGCGGCCTGCAGAGCAAGCGCACCCGCATCCTGGCGCTGCTGTACCCGGCCCCGCGCGGCGGGTTCGGGCTGACCGAGATGCAGTTCGCGACCGGCGCCGCCGAGGAGGCCCGCGAGCTGGGCTACCACCTGCTGCTCTCCCCCGAGAACGCCGACCCGATCGAGGAGCTGCGCCACCTCACCGGCCTCGGGCTGGTGGACGGCGTGCTGCTGATGGAGGTGCGCCTCGACGACGAGCGCGTGGACTTCCTGACGCGGGCCGGCGTCGCGTTCAGCATGATCGGGCGGACCCGCGAGCCCGGCCCGATCGACTACGCCGACATCGACTTCGCGGTCACGGCCAGGGACGCGGTGGCGCACGTGGCCGGGCTCGGGCATCGCAAGCTGGCCTTCTTCAACCACTCGACCGACGCCTACGCGGCGCAGTACGGCCCGGCCATCCGCGCGGGAGCGGAGCTCGCCGGGGCCGCGGCGCTGGCCGGGATCGGCTACGTGGACGACTTCCGCCCCGGCTCGGCCGAGGAGGGCGGCCGGGCGTTCGAGGCCCTGCTGTCCGCGCACCCGGACGTGACGGCGCTGGCCGTGATGGACGACCACGTGGCGGTCGGCGTGCTCGCGGCCGTGGCGGCGCGCGGGTGGCGCGTTCCCCGCGATCTGACGCTGATGCTGGTGCTGTCCTCCTCGCGGGTCGCCGAGATGTTCCGTCCCAGGCTGACGACGATGGAGCCGCCGAGCGCCGAGCTGGGCCGGCTCGGCGCCCGCCTGCTGATCGACCGCCTGGAAGGCCGGGCCCGGTCCCTGGGAGAAGGCGGGCCGCGGCAACGGCTCGTGCCCTGCCGGCTGGTGATCGGTGACAGCTCCGGGCCCCCACGCCGGCAGGTCCCATGACACCCCTCGATCACGGCGACTCCCAGAACGGATCGGCATGAAGTTCAAAGACGGCTATTGGCGGATGCGTCCAGGAGTGCGGGGTGAGTACGCCGCGTCGGCCCACGACGTGACCGCGGACACCGCGTCGCTGCGGGTGCTGGCGCCGACGCGGCCGATCACCCGGCGCGGCAACACCATCGACGGGCCCGTGCTGCGGGTGGACCTGTCGTCGCCGATGCCGGACGTGATCAGGGTCCGCGCGGTGCACTTCGCCGGGTCCGTCCCGGCCGGGCCGGCGTTCGAGGTGCGCGACGAGCGGCCCGGGGTGGAGATCGCCGTGGACGGCGAGGAGGCCGGCCTGACCAGCGGCGCCCTCACCGTCCGGGTGCGGCGGGACGCGCCGTGGGAGCTGTCGTTCAGCGCGGGCGGGCGCGAGCTCACCCGCAGCGCCGGCAAGAGCCTCGGCATCGTGCACGACGCCGAGGACCGGCACTTCATGATCGAGCATCTGCGCCTGAGCGCGGGCGAGCTGGTGTACGGCCTGGGCGAGCGGTTCGGCGCCCTCGTGCGCAACGGGCAGGCCGTCGACAGCTGGAACGACGACGGCGGCACCAGCAGCGAGCTGGCCTACAAGAACGTCCCCTTCTACTTCACCAACCGGGGTTACGGGGTGTTCGTCAACCATCCCGGGCGGGTGTCGTTCGAGGTGGCCTCGGAGAGCGTCTCGCAGGTGCAGTTCAGCACCGAGGGCCACGACCTGGAATACCTGATCATCCACGGGCCCTCCCCGGCCGACATCCTGCGCCGCTACACCGCGCTGACCGGCCGGCCCGCGCTGCCGCCCGCCTGGTCGTTCGGGCTGTGGCTGTCCACGTCGTTCACCACCGACTACGACGAGGCCACGGTGACGTCGTTCGTGGACGGGATGGCCGAGCGCGACCTGCCGCTGAGCGTGTTCCACTTCGACTGCTTCTGGATGCGGCAGTACCGGTGGTGCGACTTCGAGTGGGACCCCGAGGTGTTCCCTGACCCCGAGGGCATGCTGCGGCGGCTGAAGGAACGCGGGCTGCGGGTGTGCGTGTGGCTCAACCCGTACATCGGGCAGGCGTCGGCCCTGTTCGACGAGGGTGCGGCGGCGGGACATCTGCTGCGCCGCCCGGACGGGACCGTCTGGCAGGATGATCATTGGCAGGCGGGGCGGGCGCTGGTGGACTTCACCTCGCCGGCCGCCAGGGAGTGGTACGCGGGAAAGCTGCGCGGGCTGCTGGACATGGGGGTGGACGCGTTCAAGACCGACTTCGGCGAGCGCATCCCGACCGACGTCGCCTACGCCGACGGCTCCGACCCCGAGCGGATGCACAACTACTACAGCCTGCTCTACAACCAGACCGTCCACGACGTGCTGGCCGAGCGGCGCGGGGCGGGCGAGGCCGTGCTGTTCGCGCGCTCGGCCACGGTCGGCGGGCAGCGGATGCCGGTGCACTGGGGCGGCGACTGCGAGTCGACCTACGAGGCGATGGCCGAGTCGCTGCGCGGCGGGCTGTCGCTCGGGATGGCCGGGTTCGGGTTCTGGAGCCACGACATCGGCGGGTTCGAGGGGCGTCCGGATCCGGCCGTGTTCAAGCGGTGGGTGGCCTTCGGGCTGCTGTCGTCGCACAGCCGGTTGCACGGGAGCGGGTCGTACCGGGTGCCGTGGCTGTTCGACGAGGAGTCGGTCGAGGTGCTGCGCTTGTTCACGCGGCTGAAGGCGCGGCTGATGCCCTACCTGTACGGCGCCGCCGTCCAGGCGACGACCGACGGGCTGCCGATGATGCGGGCGATGCAGCTGGAGTTCCCCGGGGACCGGGCGTGCGACTACCTGGACGCCCAGTACATGCTGGGGCCGGATCTGCTGGTGGCGCCCGTACTGTCCACCGAGGGCGACATTTCGTATTACGTACCTGAGGGGGTGTGGACCCGGCTGCTCGACGGGCGGAGCGTGACCGGGCCCGGCTGGCGAACCGAGCGGCACGGGTTCGACAGCCTGCCGCTGCTGGTGCGGCCGGGCGCGGTGATCGCGACCGGCGCAAGGGAGGACCGGCCCGACTACGACTACGCCGACGGCGTCACCCTGGACGTCTACGAGCTCGCCGACGGCGCGAGCCGTACCGTGACCGTCCCCGCCCTGGACGGCGGGGCGGGCGCCGTGTTCGAGGTGTCCCGCGCGGGCGATCGCGTGCGGGCCCGTCGCGTCCAGGGCTCCCCCGCGCCCTGGCGCCTGCAGTCAGCGGGGATTCTCGGCACCGCCGAGTCCGGCACCGATCACATCGAGATCACTCTTTAGGAGCAGCCGCATGACCGCTTTCCCCGAGAATTTCCTGTGGGGCACCGCCACCGCCGCCTACCAGGTCGAGGGCGCCTGGAACGAGGACGGCCGGGGCCCGTCGATCTGGGACACCTTCTCCCACACCCCCGGGCTGGTGGCCAACGGCGACACCGGTGACGTGGCCTGCGACCACTACCACCGGCTGGAGGAGGACCTCGACCTGCTGGCCGGGCTCGGCGTGGGCGCCTACCGCTTCTCCATCTCCTGGCCGCGCGTGCAGCCGGGCGGTCGCGGGCCGCTCAACCAGCCCGGCGTGGACTTCTACTCCCGGCTGGTCGACGGCCTGCTCGCGCGCGACATCGCCCCCGTGGCCACCCTGTACCACTGGGACCTGCCGCAGGAGCTGGAGGACGCGGGCGGCTGGCCCGAGCGCGACACCGCGCTGCGCTTCGCCGAGTACGCCCGGCTCATGGGCGAGTCGCTCGGCGACCGCGTCCGCGCCTGGATCACCCTGAACGAGCCGTGGTGCTCGGCCTACCTGGGCTACGCCTCCGGCGTGCACGCCCCGGCCAGGACCGACCACGCCGCCGCCCTCGCCGCCGTGCACCACCTGAACCTCGGCCACGGCCTGGCCGTCCAGGCGCTGCGCTCGACCGCGGCCCGCGGCGCGCAGATGTCGGTCACGCTCAACCTGCACCACGTGCGCGGCGTGTCCGAGGCCGACGCCGCCGTCGTGCGCAAGGCGGACGCCCTGGCCAACCGGGCCTTCCTCGGCCCGATGCTGGAGAGCGCCTACCCGCGCGACCTCATCGAGGCCACCGCCGCGGTGACCGACTGGTCGTTCGTCCGCGACGGCGACGAGGCCGCCGCCTGCCAGCCGCTGGACGTGCTCGGGGTCAACTACTACAACCCGACCCTGGTGCGCCAGTGGGACGGCGGCTCCGCGAAGGAGACCGCAGACGGGCACCAGGACGGTGCCGCCTCGCCGTGGATCGCGTGCGAGGACGTCGAGTTCGTCCAGCAGCCGGGTCCGTACACGGAGATGGGCTGGAACATCGACGAGACCGGCCTGACCGAGCTCCTGCTGCGCCTGCACCGCGACTATCCGGGCCTGCCCACGATGATCACCGAGAACGGCGCCGCGTTCCCCGACGCCGTGGACGCCGACGGCCGCGTCCACGACGAGCGCCGGGTCGACTACCTGCACCGCCACCTCTCCGCGGTGGCCGAGGCCATCGAGGGCGGGGCGGACGTGCGGGGCTATTTCGTGTGGTCGCTGATGGACAACTTCGAGTGGGCGCACGGGTACGCCAAGCGGTTCGGCGTCGTCCGCGTGGACCGCGACACGATGGAGCGCACCTGGAAGGACAGCGCGTACTGGTACCGCGACGTGGTCGCCGCCAACGCGCTGCCCACGGGCTCGCCGGCGAGCACCGAGGCCGAGCCGGTCCGCTGACCCGCTGCGGCGGGCGGGTCCGCGCGCGGCACGCGCCCGGACCCGCCCGCCTTCCGCGTCACCTGAGCGTCAGGGCTTGCGGGCCACGCCTCCGACGAAGGTGTGGTAGGTGATCCCCGGCGTCGCGTGGTCGCCGGGGCCGGGGCGCCACTCCGGGAGCGGCACGAGGCCGGGCTCCAGCAGCTCCAGCCCGTTGAAGAAGGCCAGGATCTCCTCGCGGGTGCGCCACCGGCCGGTGCCGAGGTGCTCGTTGAAGATCTTCTCCGCCGCGTACGCCTGCTCCGACACCTCGGGGTGGGCCTGCCCCGGGTTGTGGAAGTGGGAGATCACCACGTGGCTGCCGGGGGCCAGCGGCGCGATGAGCCGGGCGGCGATGCCGGCCGGGTCCTCGCTGTCGGCCAGGTGGTGCAGGATCCCGAACAGCAGGAGCCCGACCGGCTCGGAGAAGTCGATGAGGCCGCGCGTCTTCGGGTCGTCGAGGATCCGCTCCGGCTCGCGGGCGTCGGCCTCGACGATCGTGGTGGTGGCGTCCACGGCGAGCAGGGCGCGGCCGTGCACCAGCACGATCGGGTCGTGGTCGACGT
Organism: Nonomuraea zeae; assembly: GCF_005889725.1. Lineage (GTDB taxonomy): Bacteria > Actinomycetota > Actinomycetes > Streptosporangiales > Streptosporangiaceae > Nonomuraea > Nonomuraea zeae. The sequence goes on along the minus strand of NZ_VCKX01000073.1, from coordinate 16,184 downwards.
AGACGACCCGGGTGCCCGGGGCGACGGACTGGGCGATCTCGTGCACGTTGCCCTGGGTGGGCAGCCCCGAGCCGATGTCCAGGAACTGGCGGATGCCCGCCTCCGCGGTCAGATGGTGGACCGTGCGGCGTAAGAACTCCCGGTTGGCCTGGGCGGCCTGGGGCGCGTCCGGCGCGATCTTCAGCGCCATGGCGGCCACCTGACGGTCTATCTCGTAGTTGTCCTTGCCGCCGAGCATGTAGTCGTAGACGCGGGAGACACTGGGTTTGCTGGTGTCTATCCCCTGCGGCGCGTGGTCCTGCTCACTCTCGGGCACTGTCCGCTCCTTGTTCGGGGGGCCGTTTCGGGGCCGGATGGCCCGTCGGGGCCGGAGTATCGGGGCCGGAATTCACATGATCTTAGTTCGGAGCAGGCGCGCCGCGCCTGCCATGGCCCGCATCTTGCCCTCGGCGGAGGCCCTGGGCAGATATTTCATCCCGCAGTCGGTGGCGATCACGATCCGCTCGGGCGGGACCCGGTCGAACGCCCTGCTCACCCGCTCCGCCACCACCTCGACCGGCTCCACGTCCGGGGTGGACAGGTCGATCACGCCGAGGATGATCGTCTTGTCCCCGAGGTCGGACAGCATGCCGAGGTCGAGCCCGGACTGCGCGGTCTCGATCGACACCTGCCGGACCGGGCAGCCGGCCAGCTCCGGCAGGAACGAGTACGCCTCCGGCCGCTCGTGGATGATCGCGGCGTAACCGAAGCAGATGTGCACTGCCGTGGTGCCGGTGACGCCGTCCAGCGCGGCGTTCAGCGCGGCCAGCCCGTACGCCCGCGCCGCCTCCGGCCTGGCCTGCATGTACGGCTCGTCGATCTGCACGATGTCGGCCCCGGCGGCGAACAGGTCGCGGATCTCGGCGTTGACCGCCGCCGCGTAGTCCATCGCGGCGGCCTCGGCGTCGGGGTAGTGGTCGTTCTGCGCCTGCTGGCTCATCGTGAACGGGCCCGGCACCGTCATCTTGACCGGGTGATCGGTGTGCGCGCGCAGGAACCGCAGGTCGTCCACCTCGACCGGCCGCGGGCGGCGGATCGGGCCGGCGATGCGCGGCACGGGGTTCGGATGGCCGCTGCGGTCCAGCGCCGTGCCGTGCCGGTCGAGGTCGAGGCCCTCCAGGGCGGTGGCGAAGTGGTTGGAGTAGCTCTCCCTGCGGATCTCGCCGTCGGTGATGATGTCCAGCCCGGCGCGCTCCTGCGCCCTGACGGCCAGCTCGGTCGCGTCGTCCTGGGCCTGGGCGAGGTGCTCGGGCGGGATCCGCCACAGCTCCCTCGCCCGGACCCGCGGCGGGAACCGGCCGGCCAGCCGGGCGCGGTCGATCAGCCAGTCGGGCTGGGCGTAGCTTCCGACGAGCGAGGTCGGCAGCAGCGGTAAGGAGCTCACGGGGCCCTCCTTCAGGTAGGTCCTCCCAATGTGCGCCTACCAGCGATCGAGGTGAAGCACCTCGTCCAGCGGCTGGCGCGCGGCCGGCCTGAAGGTGTCGCCGGTGTAGTGGGCGGTGGGGATGAGCACGCCCTGGCGCACGTCGCTGGGGATGCCGAGCAGCTCGGCGATCTCGCTCTCGTACGCCAGGTGCAGCGTCGTCCACGCCGTGCCGAGCCCGCGGGAGCGCGCGGCCAGCATGTAGCTCCACGCGGCCGGCAGGAGCGAGCCCCACAATCCCGCCTGGTTCCCCGGGGGCAGGCCGCCGGTCGCGGTGATGCAGCCGATCACCATCACCGGCACCTCTCCCATGTGCTCGCCCAGATATTCGGAGCTGTCGGAGACCCGCCGCTGCGTCGCACCGCGCACCGGGTCGTCCTGGAAGAGCTTGCCCGCCGAGGTGCCCGACTCGTAGTACGCGCGCAGCGAGCGCCGGTAGTAGTCGCCGATCGCCTTGCGCAGCCCGGCGTCGGTCACCACCAGCCAGTGCCAGCCCTGCCGGTTGCCGCCGGAGGGCGCCTGGAGCGCGATCTCCAGGCACTCTCGGACCAGGTCCATGGGGACGGGGCGGGTGAGGTCGAGGCGCTTGCGTACGCTGCGGGTGGTGGTGAGCAGCTCGTCCGGGGCCAGAGGCTTGATCGTCATTCCACCATCATGCCCATCTCAGCGGGTGATGCGCAGGGCCCATTCGACGGCCGTCGGGGCCTGGATGCGTACCGTCAGGGTCTTCTCGTGCGGCGCGTCCATCCTGTTCATGATCGGCGCGATCACGCCGTCCTGGCAGGTGAAGGGCAGGATGTAGCCGGGCTCCAGGCGGATCTCGGCCGTGCCCGCCCCTCTGCAGAAGAAGATGATCCACAACCCGGACCGGCCCGGCGGGATGTCCCCGACGATCATGGATCCGCGTCTGGGACCGGCCTTGAGCAGGGTCTTCGTGCCCGCGTCCATCCCGGGCACGCGTAACGGCCCGGTGAGGGTCGGTGGTGGCATGGTCATGGTGAGGTCGCTGGAGGGGGGCTCCTCGGGGCCGGAGCTGCTGGGGCCGGCGGCGGTGGACGGAGCCGACGAGGTGGCGCCCGGCCGCTCCGGAACCGCTGGGGGCGGCGCCGAGCAGGCCACCGCGAAGAGGGCGACGGTGCAGGGCACCAGAACGGACGCCACCTGTCGGATCGTCACTCAGATCACCCGTTCCTGACCTTCCAGTACCAGCCCACGAAGTAAGGCGTCCACGCCGTGACCCGCTTCTGGCCGACGCCGCAGACGTGATAGATGCCCTTGGTCTTCTTGCGCCAGACCCCGTACGTGGCGACGACCGTCTTGTGCGCCGGCGTGGGCACCGCGATGCTGTTGCCCAGCGACGCGGTCAGGCTGGCGGACAGGTTGACGCCCGTGGCCACCTCCGCCCCCGCGATGAGCCGGTCCACCTTGAGGCTGCCGGAGACGTTCCAGGCGATCGAGACGGTCCCGCTCACCGTGGCGCTGAAGGTGGAGGTCGCCGCCCGGTTGGTCCCGTTGTGGTTGGCCTGGGTCGGGCCGACGGCCTTGTGGCTGTTGCTGTAGGTGGAGACCCGGTAGGTGACGTCTCCCGGCCGGCAGGCCGCGGCCAGTTCGGGGGCGGTGTCCTTGGCGCGGAAGATCTCGTTGTCGTTGTCGCTGCCGGCCACGACGTCCGGATTCCCGGGTAATGGCTGGGGATCGTCGGCCAGGGCCGGCGTGGCGCCGAGCAGCCCCAGCGGGGCGGCGAGCGCCGCCGTCAGAAGCGTGCGTCTGATGGACATAGCGGGTAGGCTCCCTCGTGCATCGAAGGGTGCTCCACGGACGGGGATCGTTGGTCGCGGCACCCGTCCGTGCAACACAGGGATCTTTTCGCGGCCCGGATTTCCCCCGGGCCGGGCGCTGCCAGTTACTCACGCCGGCAAATGGCAATCAACCTCTTGCGCTGCCGACCTGGCCTGTGGTACCAGCACCTACCTGGCTACATTCCCGCTATATTCGCCAGCGTGCTGCCCCGATTAACATCCGTTTGCAGCTTTATCAAACGCCACTCGAGCCGGTTTCCGGCCGCGCGTTTATTGGCAGGCTATAACAAAACCCCACATCCTCACCGGAATTAAACCGATATATCATCTTTCACGGATGAATGTCGGGATTAGTCCGGCCGCTCAGGCCGCGCCCAGCCACAGGTCCGGGCCGAACACCTCGTAGTGGACGTCGCGTGGCGCGACCCCGGCGGCGATGAGCTGGGCGCGCGCCGCTCGCATGAACGGCACCGGCCCGCACATGTAGACGACCGCGCCCTCGGGGATCTCGACCCCCTCCAGGTCCATCCGCCCGGTACGCGCGCAGTCGCAGCCGCCCTCCTCGTACCAGAACACCCGCTCCGCTCCGGGCAGCGCGTCGGTCAGCCGCCGCATGTCCTCGCGCAGGGCGTGGGCCGCCTTGGAACGGTCTGCGTGCAGCAGCAGGACGCGGCGGTCGCCGCCGGCCCGCGCCAGGTGCTCCAGCATCGCGGTGATCGGGGTGCCGCCGATACCCGCCGAGACCAGCACGAGGGGGGCGTCGCCGTCCTCCAGCGTCACGTCGCCGAACGGCGCGGACAGGGTCAGCTCGTCGCCCTCCCGCACGGTGGCGTGCAGCAGCGCGGACACCTCGCCTTCCGGCTGCCCGCCGCCGGAGACCCGCTTGACCGTGATCCGGCGCGATCCGTCCGCGCCGTGCCCGGACAGCGTGTACTGGCGCAACTGGGCGACGCCGTCCGGCATGGTCACCCGCACGCTGACGTACTGGCCGGGCCGCGCGGGCGGCGCCGGCTCGTCGCCGACCGGCCGCAGCGTCAGCGACATCACCTCCGCCGTCTCCGCCCGCCGCTCGACCACCCGCCACGCCCGCCAGGCGCCGTCGCCCGCGCCGGCCTCGGCGGCGAGGCGGGCCTCCATGGCGATCAGCGCGCCGGCCATCAGCCAGTAGACCTCGTCCCAGGCCGCCGCGACGTCGGGGGTGACCGCGTCGCCGAGCACCTCGGCGATCGCGCCGAACAGGTATTTGTGCACGATGACGTACTGGTCGTCGGTCACGCCCACCGCGGCGTGCTTGTGGGCGATGCGGGCCAGCAGCGCGTCGGGGCGCTCATCGGGCCGGGCGAGCAGCGCGCCCGCGAAGGCCGCCAGGGCCCCCGCCAGAGCCCGGCGCTGCTCGCCGTTGCGCTGGTTCCCCCGGTTGAACAGCCCGTCGAGCAGCTCGGGACGGTCGGCGAACATGGTGTCGTAGAACCTCGCCGTGATCTCGTCCAGCCCGGCCCCGACGGCGGGCAGCGTCTCTCGCACGATGGCGGCGCTCTGTGCGGACAGCATGGATGAACCCCCAGATCCTTAAATTGGTATCTGGGATTCAGATTAAAGTGCGGGAGCGCCGGGTCTGCGTCCGGGGTCCGGCAAGGACCGCAGGACCGGTCCGGTGGGGTCGTCGGCCAGGGACTCGACGGTGATCCCGTCGAGCGAGGCGTAGAAGGCCTCCTGTGCCTGGCGCAGCGCGGAGCGCAGCCGGCAGGCCGCGCGCAGGGGGCACGGCGGGTCGTCCGTGCAGCCGACCACGTCGCCGACGCCCTCCAGGTCGCGGGCCAGGGCGCCGACCGTCCTGCGCCGGCCGGCCTCGGTGAGCTGCAGCCCGCCGCCCCGGCCGCGCCTGGCCTCGACCACGCCCAGCTCGCTCAGCCGGGCCACGGCCTTGGCGGCGTGCGTGTAGGGGACGGCGAGCATACCGGCCACGGCGCGGGTGGTGAGCGGGTCGCCCTCGTGCGCCACGGCCAGGCGCATCACGATGCGCAGGGAGATGTCGGTGAAGGCGGTCAGGCGCATGCGTCCACCGTAGGCGAGGCCGGGGACCGGCCGTCCCGCCGCCCGGGAGGACGGCGGGACGGCCCCGTGGCCCGAGTGGCCCGAGCCGGTCAGGCGACCCCGGCGCTTGCGGGGCTTTCGGCGATCAGGACGGCTGGACGGTCAGAGGTGGCCGAGTTAGAGGTGGCCGAGTTAGAGGTGGCCGAGTCAGAGGTGGCCGAGTTAGAGGTGGCCGAGTCAGAGGTGGCCGAGTTAGAGGTGGCCGAGTCAGAGGTGGCCGAGTTAGAGGTGGCCGAGGACGCCCATGGCGGGCAGCGCCCGGTCGCCGTAGTCGAACAGGGCCTGGTTCTCCCAGCCGTTGCCCGACGACGGGTCGGCCGGGTCCCAGCCGTTGCCCTTGACGCCGGTCCAGGTGGCCTCCCAGATGAACAGGCCGAGGCCGAGGCCGTTCGGCACGGCGCGGACGATGTCGCCGACCTTGGCCAGCAGCGCCGCCTGCCCCTGCGGGGTGGCCCGGTAGCCGGGGTACGGCTCCGCGGCGGTGATGATGTTCGGCCAGCCGTCGTCGTCGGCGGTCGTGAACGGGTAGGCGGTCTCCACCACGGCCACCGGCTTGCCGTACCTGGTCGCGACGTCGTTGATGTTGGCCTGGAAGGCCTCCAGCGTGCCGTGCCAGTACGGGTAGTACGACAGGCCGATCACGTCGTAGCGGATGCCGTTGGCGCCGGCGTTGTCGAACCACCACCGGTACAACCCGTTGTCGCCGCCGTTCGCCAGGTGCAGCACGACCTTGGTCGCGCTCGACACCCGCTTGACCGCGTCGTAGCCGGCGTTCAGCAGCTGGGCGGTGTTCGGCCAGGTGGAGTTGGAGCCGTCGGGCCAGAGCAGGCCGCCGTTGATCTCGTTGCCCACCTGCACCATGTCGGCCGTGGTGCCCTGGCGGCGCAGGGCGTCGAGCACGTCGAAGGTGTGGTCGTAGACGGCCTGGCTGAGCTGGTCGAGCGTGAGCGACTCCCACGCGGCGGGCTTGAACTGCTTGCCCGGGTCGGCCCAGGTGTCGGAGTAGTGGAAGTCCACCATCAGCTTCATGCCCTGCGCCTTGGCCCGCCTGGCCAGCGCGAGCAGCTGGGTCTTGGTGTTGTAGCCGTCGGCCGGGTTCACCCAGACCTTGAGCCTGATGTAGTTGAGGCCCGCCTGCGCCAGGATGCGCAGCGCGTCGCCCCTGCGGCCCCGGGCGTCGCGGTAGACGCCGCCGAACGCCTCCGACTTGGCCAGGCTGGAGACGTCCGCGCCCCTGATCTGGAGGCGGGCCTGGGCGTGCGCCGGTTGCTGCGCGACGGCGAGCGCCGCGAGTAACAGCAGGGTGGTCAGGATGCGTTTCATCATGAATCTCCCTGGGGTTGGGGGGTTTCCACGACGACCGTGACCGCTCCGGCCGCGACGGTGACCGTCCCGTCGTGGCGTACGCCGTCGAACGCGCCGGTGCCGGTCACCCCCTCGACCGTCACGGGCTCGTCGCCGTGGTTGATCAGGAAGACGTGGCCGCCCCTGCGCACCAGTTCGAGGGTGTCGGGGAGGCCGCGCGGGCGAGAGACGTTCGCGTGGTCGAGCACCTGGGCGAGCAGCTCGCGCAGGCCCGTGACGGGGGCCGTGGCCAGGTACCACGCGGTGCCGGCGCCCACCTCGTTCCGGGTGAACGCCGGATGGCCGGCGTCGGGTCCCGTCGCGAAGTCCCGTACGGCGACCGCGCCCGCCGGGCGGACCCGCTCGGACCAGATGCGGGCGGTGCCGCCACCGGCGGGCGTACCGGTGGCGGCACCGGTGGCGGTACCGGTGGCGGTGGAGGTCTCGGTGAAGGTCACGGTCTCGTGCTCGCGCAGCGGGTGGAACTCCTCGATGGACAGGCCGAGCAGCTCGCGCAGCGCGCCGGGGTGGGCGCCCGGATGGATGGTGTCGTGCTCGTCCACGATGCCGGAGAAGTACGACACCAGCAGGTTTCCGCCTGCTGCCACGTACTGGTGGAGGTTCTTGGCGGACGCCTCGGTCAGCAGGTACGAGCTGGGCGCGACCACCACCCGATACCCCGAAATATCAGCGGAAGGATGGACGAAGTCCACCAGGACGTGCTCCCGCCACAACGCGTCGTAGAAGGCGTCCACCCGCTCCCTGAACGTCAGGTCGACCGACGGCCGCCAGTCCAGCTCCAGCGCCCAGTACGACTCCCAGTCCCAGACCACGGCCACCTCGGCCCGCACCCTGCTGCCCCGCAGCCCGGCCAGCGCGCGCAGGTCCGCGCCCAGCCGCACCACCTCGTTCCACTGCGCCGAGTCGGTCCCCGCGTGCGGCACCATCCCGGAGTGGAATTTCTCCGCCCCGAACCGCGAGGCCCTGAACTGGAAGAACAGCACGCTGTCGGAGCCGCGCGCGACGTGCGCGAGGCTGTTGCGGCGCATCTCGCCCGGTCGCTTGGCGATGTTGCGCGGCTGCCAGTTGACCGCGCCGGCCGAGTGCTCCATCAGCATCCACGGCGCGCCCCCGGCCACCGAGCGGGCCAGGTCGGCGGACATGGCCAGGTCGATGTGGTTGTCCGGGGCCTCGGCCTTCAGGTAGTGGTCGTTGGCGATCACGTCCAGCTCGCGCGCCCACTGCCACAGGTCCGCGGACTTGCAGTTCACGGTCCCGGCGAAGTTCGTGGTCACCGGCAGGCCGGGGGCGAGCTCGCGCAGGATGTCGCGCTGGAGCGCGAAGTGCTCGCGGTGCTGGCCGTCGCTGAAGCGGGCGTAGTCGAGCCGCTGGGCCGGGTTGATCGCGGTGTGGTTGTAGCGGGGGGCGTCGATCTCCGGCCAGTCGGTGTAGGTCTGGCCCCAGAAGGTGGCGCCCCAGGCGTCGTTCAATGCTGAAATATCGCGATAAGTGTTGCGGAGCCACTCGCGCCACGCCGCCACGCTGTGCTCGCAGTAGCACTCGCCGAGCGGCGCCCCGTACTCGTTGTGCACGTGCCACATGACCACGGCGGGATGGCCGCTGTAGTGCTCGCCCAGCGCGCGCACCAGCCGCGCGCTCGCCTCGCGGAAGGCCGGGGCACTGGAGCAGGCGCTCTGCCGGCCGCCGAACCCGATCCGCGTCCCTTCGCTGGTCACCGGCCGGACGTCGGGATATTTCGCGACGAACCAGGCGGGCGGCGCGGCGGTCGGGGTGGCCAGGTCCACGGCGACGCCCGCCGCGTGCAGCCGGTCGATGATCTCATCCAGCCAGCCGAACTCGTAGCGCCCCTCGGCCGGCTCCATCAGCGCCCATGAGAACAGGCCCAGGCTGACCAGGTTCACCCCGGCCGCGCGCATCAGGGCCGCGTCCTCCTCCAGGACCTCGCGCGGCCACTGCTCAGGGTTGTAGTCCCCGCCATAGGCGATACCGGCAGGACGCTCCGGATACATCCATCCCCCTCGTGAAGCTCTCTGTGAACGTGCACAGTAATCCTCGCTGTCCGACTCTGGGAACCTTTATCCCCAAATTTCGCACTACAGCAGGAGGTTAACGAGAACGTAACGACCCCTTGACGGCCGTTTCGGCGCTGTTCCACTCTGTGCACGTTCACAGAACCCTCTGGAGGTACGCATGCGCGCCAACCGCCTTGGAGCCGTCCTGGCCGTCGCCCTCACGGCCACCCTCGCGAGCTGCGGGTCCAGCGAGCCCGCCGAGAGCACCGAGGCGGCGCAGAGCCCGGCCGCCTCCGCCCCCCAGGGCCCGGTCAAGCTGACCTACTGGACCTGGGCCCCCAACATGGACAAGATCGTGGCGGTCTGGAACCAGGCTCACCCGGACATCCAGGTGACGGTCAGCAAGCAGGCCGGCGGCGACGACGCGGCCGCCAAGTTCCTCACCGCGGCCAAGGCGGGCAACCCGCCGGACCTGGTGCAGGCCGAGTACCAGCACCTTCCGTCGTTCATCGCCGCCGACGCGGTGGCCGACCTCAAGGCGGAGACGGCCGCGATCAAGGGCGAGTTCACCGAGGGCCTGTGGGGCCTGGTCACGCTCGGCACCGACGCCGTATACGCGGTCCCGCAGGACAGCGGCCCGATGATGCTCTTCTACCGCAAGGACCTGTTCGACAAGTACGGCATCGAGGTCCCGAAGACCTGGCAGGAGTACGGCGACGCGGCGCGCACCTTGCGCAAGAAGGACCCCAAGGCCTATCTCGGCACGTTCTCCAGCAAGGACCCGGGAGCGTTCACAGGGCTGGCCCAGCAGGCCGGGGCGCAGTGGTGGTCGATCAGCGGCGAGTCGTGGAAGGTGAACGTCGCCGACGAGCCCACCAAGAAGGTCGCCGACTACTGGGGCGCGCTGGTCAAGGAGGGCGTGATCGACGACATGCCATTCTTCACCCCCGAGTGGAACAAGGCGCTCAACGACGGCAAGCTGCTGACCTGGCCGTCGGCGGTGTGGGCGCCGGGCGTGCTGTCGAGCAACGCGCCCAAGGCCAAGGGCAAGTGGGCCGTCGCCCCGCTCCCCCAGTGGAACGCCGGCGAGAGCTTCAGCGGCTTCTGGGGCGGCTCGTCGGTCGCCGTGGCCACCAAGTCGCCGAACAAGGCCGCCGCCGCCCAGTTCACCACCTGGCTGAACACCGACCCGGCCGCCCTGGACCTGCTGGTCAAGGAGGCGGCGATCTACCCGGCCGCGACCAAGGCGCAGGCGTCGCTGAGTCAAGCGCCCGAGTACTTCGCCAACCAGCCCGACTTCTGGCAGCAGGCCGCCGCCGTGTCCGCCGGGGCCCGCGGCTTCACTTTCGGCCCGAACGTCGGCGTGACCTACAACGCCTTCAAGGACGGCTTCGACAAGGCCCTGCAGAACAAGTCCTCCTTCTCCGAGGCCGTGCAGGGCATGCAGGACGCCACGGTCGCGGACATGCGCAAGTCCGGCTTCACGATCGCCTCTTGAGACGGCGGGTCATGAAGCGTTCTGAGAGGGGGGCGTGGCCGTACCTGTTCCTGACCCCCGCGATCGTGCTGTTCACGCTCTTCCTCGCCGTGCCCATCGGGTACACGGTGTACCTGGCGATGCGCCGTACCAAGGTCTCCGGGCTCGGGCTGGGCAAGGGGGCGCGCAGGGAGGTGTACGTCGGGTTCGACAACTTCGCCGCCGCCCTGTCCGACACCGAGCTGTGGAGCGGGTGGCTGCGGGTGCTCGGCTACGGCGCGCTCGTGCTGGTGGTGATGCTGGGGCTGGCGCTGCTGTTCGCGCTGCTGCTGGACTCGGCGCGGGTGCGCCTGGCCAAGTTCTCGCGGATCGCGATCTTCCTGCCGTACGCGGTGCCGGGGGTGGCCGCCACCCTGCTGTGGGGCTTTCTGTACCTGCCCTCGCTCAGCCCGCTCAGGGACGTCCTGGACGTCGAGTTCCTGAGCGCGACCACCGTCACGTACTCCATGGCGAACGTGGCGGTGTGGGGCGGGGTCGGCTTCAACATGCTCGTGCTCTACACCACGCTCCGCGCGATCCCGCGCGACCTGTACGAGGCCGCGCGGCTCGACGGCGCCTCCGAGCTCACCATCGCCCTCCGGGTCAAGATCCCGATCCTGACCCCGGCGATCATCCTGACCACCGTGTTCTCGATCATCGCGACGATCCAGGTGTTCACCGAGCCCACCGCGCTCAGGCCGCTGACCAACACGATCAGCTCCACGTGGAGCCCGCTCATGAAGGTGTACCGCGACGCGTTCGTCACCGGCGACCTGTACTCGGCCGCCGCCACCTCGATCGTCATCGCGGCGATCTCGCTCGTCCTGTCGTTCGGGTTCCTGCGCGTGGTCCGCGACCGCGCCTTCGGGGAGGGCTGATGTCCGGGATCACCGCCACCGCCGCCGGCGGACGCCGCCGCCGGGCGCACGGCGCCGCGACCACGCCCAGGCACTGGGGGCTGGCGCCCACCGGGCTGCTCCTGCTCGGCGCGATCTACTGCCTGTTCCCGGTGTTCTGGGTGCTGATCGCCTCGACCAAGTCGCCCGGCGAGCTGTTCACCACCTCGACGCTCGCCTTCGGCACCGGCTTCCTCGGCAACGTGACGGAGCTGTTCGCCTACCGCGACGGGGTGTTCTGGCTGTGGGCGGCCAACACGCTGCTGTACGCGGGCGGCGGCGCGCTGCTGTCCACCGCGGTCTCGGCCGTCTCCGGGTACGCGCTGGCCAAGTACCGCTTCCCCGGCCGGAACCTGATCTTCAACCTGCTCATCGGCGGCATCCTGGTGCCCGCCGTGGTGCTGGCCATCCCGCAGTATCTGCTGTTCTCGAAGATCGGCCTGGCCGACAGCTACTGGGCGGTGCTGCTGCCGCAGATCCTGCACCCGTACAGCATCTACCTCGCCCGCATCTACGCCACCGCGGCCGTCCCCGACTCGCTGCTGGAGGCGGGCCGGATCGACGGGGCCGGCGAGTGGCGGCTGATGTCGCAGGTGGCGATGCCGCTGATGGTGCCGGGCATGGTGACGATCTTCCTGTTCCAGTTCGTGGCCATCTGGAACAACTTCCTGCTGCCGTTCATCATGCTCGGCGACGACGGCAAGTTCCCCCTCACGGTCGGCCTCTACACGCTCCTCGCGGCCGGGGCGAACCAGCCCGCGCTCTACAACCTGATCCTCACGGGGGCGTTCCTGTCGATCCTGCCGTTGATCGCGCTCTTCCTCACGATGCAGCGATACTGGAAGACCGACCTGTCCTCCGGAGCCGTGAAATGAAGCGCCCTACGATCCATGACGTCGCCGCCGCCGCGGGCGTGTCCCGCGGCACGGTGTCCCGGCTGCTCAACGGGGACAAATACGTGAGCCCGGCGGCGCGCGTGGCCATCGAACGGGCCATCTCGGAGACCGGCTACGTCGTCAACCGGGCCGCCCGCAGCCTGGTCACCCAGCGCACGGGGTCGATCGTGATGGTGCTGTCGGAGCCGCACGAGAAGCTGTTCGAGGACCCCAACTACAGCACGCTCATCCGGGTCGCCATCCGGATGCTGGCCGAGCGGGATCTGTCGCTGGTGATGATGCTGGCCGGCGACGAGGGCGACCGCGAGCGCGTGGTCCGCTACGTGCGCGGGGGCCACGCCGACGGCGTGCTGCTGGTCTCGACGCACGCGGGCGACCCGCTGCTCGACGCGCTGCGCACCGGCCCGCCCGCCGTCTCCTGCGGCGCCGTCATCGGCCGCGAGACCGTCATCCCGTACGCCGCCGCCGACGAGCGGCTCGGCGCCCGGCAGATGACCGAATACTTCGTCGGCCAGGGCCGCAAGCGGATCGCCATGATCACCGGGCCGATGGACACGCCGGGCGGCATCCAGCGGCTGGAGGGGTTCGCCGACGTGCTGGGCCGCAAGGCCACCCAGAAGGTGATCGCGCACGGCGACTGGACGCAGGCCAGCGGCGAGCGCGCCATGACCGAGCTGCTCGCGCGCGCGCCCGACATCGACGCCGTCTTCGTCGCCTCCGACCTGATGGCGGCGGGGGCGCTGGCCGCCCTGCGCTCCGCCGGGCGCAGCGTGCCCGGCGACGTGGCGGTGGGCGGCTTCGACGACTCCCCGGTGGCGCTCTCGACGCATCCGCCGCTGACCACGATCCGGCAGCCGCTGGCGGAGATGGCGCAGGAGACCCTGCGCCTGCTGCTGGCGCTCATCGACGGGGCCGAGCACGTCGAGCCGGTGATACTGCCGACCGAGCTGGTGATCCGCGAGTCCACCTGAAAACGGCGACTCGGGCATTTCACGAAATTCCTACGGTCACAGCAGTACGATCATGCCAGCCGTCTCCCTGACGTACCAGAAGGAGCCGACAGTGCCAGATCTCGGGCCAGATTTCGGGCCAGATCTCGGGCCGGACAGCGGGCCGGACAACGGGCCGGGTAGTTGGGCCGACAGCGAGCAGGAGCGGGCGCCGAAGGGTGTGGACACCACCAAACCCAGCGTCTCCCGCGTCTACGACTTCATGCTCGGCGGCAAGGACAACTACGCGGTCGACCGCCAGGTGGCCGCGATGGCCCTGGAAGTCGCCCCGGACGCGCCCGAGGCGGCGCAGGCCAACCGCGAGTTCCTCGGCCGGGTGGTCCGTTTCCTGGCGGCCGAGGCGGGCATCCGCCAGTTCATCGACATCGGCTCCGGGCTGCCCACGCAGGGCAACGTGCACGAGATCGCCAAGTCGGCCGCCGAGGACACCCGGGTGGTCTACGTCGACCACGACCCGATCGTCCTGGTCCACGGCCGCGCCCTGCTCGCGGTGGACGACGGCACCACGATCGTCGAGGCCGACCTCAGGCACCCCGCGGCGATCCTCGACCACCCCGAGGTCCAGCGGCTGATCGACTTCGACCAGCCGGTGGGGCTGCTGATGTTCGCGATCCTGCACCACCTGGCCGACGACGAGGACCCGGCCGGGATCGCCGCCCGGATGGTCGAGCGCCTGCCGTCGGGCAGCTATCTCGCGGTCTCCCACTTCCACAACCCGGGGCTGGAGCACCCGGAGGTGTCGAAGCAGGCGTTCGCGGCCGAGAAGATCTTCAACGAGACCCTCGGCACGGGCCGGTGGCGTACCCGCGAGGAGATCCTCGCCTACTTCGACGGCCTGGAGCTGCTGGAGCCGGGCCTCGTGCCGCTGCCGGAGTGGCGGCCCGACTCCGACGACCGGGCCGAGCCCGGCATCACGTACCACACCTTCGTCGGCGCGGTCGCCCGCAAGCCGTGAACCCGGCCGCAGGCCCCGGGCACGCCGCGGGCCCTTGAGGCCCCGAGCACGCCGCGGGCCCTTGAGCACGGTCGCAAGCCCTTGGCCAAGGGCGCAAGCCCTTGAGCGCGCCCGCAAGCCCGTGAGTCTCAGAGCGCGCCCGCGTAGACCCAGCGCCCGTCGAGGCGGACGAACCGGCTGTGCTCCTCCATCTCGCCCGGCCTCCCGCGGTCGAGGTAGTGGGCGCGGAAGCGGACGGTGCCCTCGGTGTGCACCACGCTGCCGCCGGTGCTCTCCAGCACCTCCAGCCGCACCCAGCGCACCTTCTTGTCGAGGTCGACGCGGGCCGGGCGGGCGGCCGGATGCCACGTCCGCAGCAGATAGCCCTCGTCGCCCACCCCGAACGCGCTGAACCTGGAGCGCATGAGCTGCTCGGCGGTGGCCGCCGCTCCCTCGCCCCGGTGCAGCCGGCCGCAGCAGTCCTGGTAGGTCGCGGGCAGGCCGCAGAGACAAGTACGAGGCATGCCCCCTATTGTGCCCCCGGCTCCGGCCCGGATCGTGCCTCCAGCAGGGCGGTGAGGCCGGTCAGCGTGGCGCCGAGCGGGGCGTCCACGGTGAGCAGCGCGTCGGCGTCCCCGCCGGTCGGCCCCTGGTTGACGATGGCGATGGGGACGCCGAGCGCGGCGGCCTTGCTGACGAACCGCAGCCCCGACTTGATCATCAGCGAGGAGCCGAGGACGAGCAGCGCCCGCGCCCCCGCCACGACGGCGAAGCACTCGTCGACGCGCGGCTTGGGCACGTTCTCGCCGAAGAACACCACGTCGGGCTTGAGCAGCCCGCCACAGCCCGTGCAGTCGACCACCTGGAACCCCTCGACCTGCGCGTCGGTGAGCACGGCGTCGCCGTCGGGGTTGATCAGGCCGCTGGCCGCCCAGTCCGGATTGGCCGCCAGCAGCCGGCGCTCCAGCTCGGCGCGCGGGGTGCGCTCCCTGCACGACAGGCACACGACCCGGTCGAGCCCGCCGTGCAGCTCGATCACCTGCCGGGCGCCGGCCGCCTGGTGCAGGCCGTCCACGTTCTGGGTGACGATGCCGGCCAGCAGCCCGCGCCGCTCCAGCTCGGCCACCGCCCGGTGGCCGGCGTTGGGGCGGGCCCGGCCGATCTGCCGCCAGCCGACGTGGCTGCGCGCCCAGTAGCGCCGCCGCGCCTCGGCGCTGCCCACGAAACGCTGGTACGTCATCGGCTCCGCCCGCCTGGACCGGCCCGTCGGCCCCCGGTAGTCGGGGATCCCCGACTCCGTGGACAGCCCGGCCCCGCTGAGCACCGCCACGCGTCCCTGACCGACCAGGCCGGCCAGCTCCGCGAGCGGGGACTTCGTCATCGTCACGACATCCATGGTGCCTGACCTAACCACCTGCCTGTTCCCCGGCTTCCGCGACCAGCTCCGCGCTCCACAGCCGGCGCATCTCCGGACAGCTCTCCAGCAGCTCGCCGAGCGGGCCGCGACCGGCCACCCGGCCCCGGTCGAGCACGACGACCTGGTCGGCGCGTTCGAGCGCGGCCTGCCGGTGCGACACGACCAGCACGGTCTCCGGGCCGCGGCCGGCGATCCGGTCCCACAGCAGCCGCTCGGTCTCCACGTCCAGCGCGGCGGACAGGTCGTCCACGACCAGCAGGTCCGGGTCGCGGACCAGGGCGCGGGCGGCGGTGACCCGCTGCGTCTGGCCGCCGGACAGCCGCACGCCGCGCGGGCCGGCCACCGTGCCGAGCCCGTCCGGCATCGCGGCCAGGTCCTGTTCGAAGGCCGCCAGCTCCACCGCCCGCGCGATCTGCTCGTCCGTGGCGGGCAGGCCCAGGAGCAGGTTCTCCCGCAGGGTCTCGGAGAACAGCCTGGGGATCTGGCTCGCGTACGCCGCCCGGTCCGGCAGCAGGAACGTGCCCGGGTCCTCGACCGGCCGGCCGTTCCACGCGATCGTCCCCGCCTCCAGCGGCAGCAGGCCGAGCAGGGCGCGTACCAGGGTGGTCTTGCCCGAGCCGACCGCGCCGGTCACGACCGTGAACGAGCCGCGCTCGACGCGCAGGTCCACCCCGTCCAGCCCGCGCCCGCCACCGCCGTGCCGCACGGTCAGCCCGCGCGCCTCCAGCACCTCCAGCCGCCCGGCCCGCCCCCACCGCGCAGGCGGGCCGGACCGGGCGGGCG
>NZ_VCKX01000709.1 GCF_005889725.1 Nonomuraea zeae | reverse complement strand
GCGGCCTGGATCAGCGTGCCGGTTCCTCCGGCCGTCACCGGAACCGGGACGGTCCTGGTGACCTTCTTGCTCCAGGGGTCGAACTCGAAGGCGACGCCGGTGGAGGCGATGCCGTACAGCTTGCCCCGCTGTTCGGTCAGCGCGGCGATCCGCTTGGCGCCCGGGACCGGCGTCAGGCTCCACCGGACCTTCTTGGTGAGCAGGTCGAAGGCGGCGAGCTTGGCCTCCGACTCGACCGGGGTGGTGCCGAGGCCGCCATAGATCTCGCTGCCGATGTAGGCGGTGCCGAGCAGGCTGGTGATGGCGCGTACCGACTGGTTCGGGATGACGTCGCGGACAGCCTCGACGGCGTTCGTGCGCGGGTCGTAGAGAGCCAGAGCGCCGCCGTGCAAGCCGTACTCCGGCTGGGTGCCGACCAGCAGCCGCCGGGTGAGCTTGTCGTAGTGGGCGCCGAGCGGCCGGTTCTGCTCGGCGCCGACGCGGGTGAGCCGGCGCAGGTCGGAGCCGTCGGGGCGCATGCGGAACAGGTACGCCAGGGTGTAGACCGACAGGTAGACCTGGTCCCGGATCGGAGTCATCACCTTGGCTTCGCCGGGCAGGAACGTGCGCGTGCTCGTGCCGGTCGCCAGGTCGTGCACCTGAACCCCCGCCTTGCCGCTGACCAGCACCTGATCCTTGGTCGCCGTGATGGCCATGGCCAGCTCGGGCGCGGGCGGCATCCCGGCCTGGGTGAGGTCGACACCGGTCAGTTCCTTGGTGGCCGGGTCGTATTCGACGACCGAGCTGGTGAGCACGCCGACGACCTTGCCGCCGCGCAGGAAGATCCGGCCGAAGGACGCTCCGTCGT
>NZ_VCKX01000708.1 GCF_005889725.1 Nonomuraea zeae | reverse complement strand
GGGTGGGGGTACCGGCGCTGGCGAAGCGCTTGGGGTGCGTGGCCTGGGCAGCGGCCAGAACGGCGGCGCGTTTGTCGCGGACGGCGGCTGCTCGGCCGTAGTGCACGTCGACCGGGTGGTGATAGCTGATCCCGGAGTGGTAGTGCTCGTGGTTGTACCAGGTGTAAAACGCCTGGCAGAAGGCGCGGGCGTCTTCAATCGAGCCGAACCGGCCGGGGAAGTCGGGGCAGTACTTCAGCGTCTTGAAGCTGGCCTCGACGTGCGGATTGTCGTTGGAGGTCTTGGGCCGGGAGTGGGACTTGGCCACGCCCAGATCGATGAGCAGTTCGGCGACAGTCTTGGACTTCATCGAGCTGCCGCGGTCGGCGTGCAAGGTGAGGGTCCCGTCGTCGATATGGTGCTTGCCCGCGGTTCGCTGGATGAGGTGTTTGGCCAGGTCGGCGGACTCTCGGGAAGCGACCATCCAGCCGACGACGTAGCGGCTGAACAGGTCGATGATCGTGTAGAGCGAGTACCAGACGCCCTTGTCCGGGCCGCGCAGCTTGGTGATGTCCCATGCCCAGACGCGGTTGGGGGTGTCGGCGAAGAGTTCGGGGATGGTCTTGGGCGGATGGGCGGCCTGATGGCGGCGGTCGCGGCCGACCTCGCCGTGCTCGCGCAAGATCCGGTACATCGTCGATTCGGATGCCAGGTAGATGCCCTCATCCAGCAGCGAGAAGTACGCCGTGGCCGGGGAGGCGTCGGCGAAGCGCTCGTTCAGCACCGTGCGGACATGGTCGCGCTCGGCCTGTGACAGTGCGGCCGGGTGCGGCCTGCGGGGTGTGAACGGGCGGGTGCTGTCTCTTATACACA
>NZ_VCKX01000707.1 GCF_005889725.1 Nonomuraea zeae | reverse complement strand
GGTCGGGGGCGTCTGGGCCGCCGGGGACATCGAGGAGGTGGTGGCCGAGGTGCATCCCGACGCGGCCGCGATCGTGTGCGGGCCAGGCAAGGACCGGCCGCGCACGCCGTACGAGGCCAAGTTCAGCCTGCCGTGGAGCGTCGCGGCGATGCTGCTCGACGGAGTGGTGAACGCGCGCACCTACGAGCGGGTGGACCGGCCGGAGGTGACGGCGCTGGCCGGCCGGGTCACGCACGAGGTGATCCCGTTCCCCGGGCCCGCCGCCGACCAGCCGGGACGGCTGCGGGTGCGCTTCGCCGACGGGACGCGGGCGGTCGGAACGGTGCCGCGCAGCTCCGGCGGACCGGACGATCCGGCGACCGGCGAGCTGGTCCGCCGCAAGGCGCTGGCCAACGGGCTGTCCGGCGCGGCGATGGCGAGCCTGTCGCGGCTCGCCGAACTGACCGAGGTGACGACGCTGATGGCCGGGCTCGCGGCCCAGGAGGAGGTCTCATGACCGTGTCCGTCGCGCATGGCACCGTACGGCTGCCCGCGCTGTCCGCGCCGACGATGGCCCAGGCGTACGAGCGGGCCAGAGCCGCCCTGGCGGAGGCCGGGCTCACCGGCCAGGACGCCGTCCAGGTCATCGAGTACGTCACACCGCACGCCACCACCCCGCACCTCGGCACCCCGGACCCCGGCACCCCGGACTTCGGTACGCCGGACTTCGGTACGCCGCACGCCGGTCCGGCGGACATCGGTATGCCGCACGCTGGTACGCCGCACGCTGGCACGTCGGACGCCGGCATGGCTGGCGATGGGCCAGGCGGGGATGGGCCAGGCAGGGATGGGCCAGGCAGGGATGGGCCAGGCAG